>JAUIGD010000179.1 GCA_030430255.1 Verrucomicrobiia bacterium | reverse complement strand
TACGGTCCAGGTGGATTGATTGATGTGTGGGGCGGATCGGATGGAGTTGACAATACGGGTACCGCTGCGGACATCCTCGACAGCTGGGCTTATCGCGTCAATGGCACAGGGCCAAGCACCACGTTCAATGCGGCTGAGTGGAGTATCTCGCCACCCGATACCTTGGATGGACTTGCGACAGCGGGTGAGGTTGCCGCTGCGACCTCGTTTGGGACTTACAATCCGGTCCCCGAGCCCGGCGCCTTTGCGCTGGTCGGTCTCGCCGGCTTCATCGGCATTCTCCGCCGCCGCTAGCGCCCGCGACCCTGCTTTTTTCCTTCACGAGCGGCGCCGGCGGACCCCGGCGCCGCTTTTTTTGTGCGCCTCGACGGCGCTGTGCTAGTTTCCACACCCGAAAAATTCCATGGCTCAAAACCTGTTTCAGAAAGTTTGGGACGCGCACGCGGTGCGCACCCTCAGTAACGGTCAAACCCAGCTCCTCATCGGCACGCACCTGATTCACGAGGTGACGTCGCCGCAGGCCTTCGGGATGCTGCGCGACCTCGGGTTGAAGGTGAAGTACCCGGAGCGGACTTTCGCGACGGTCGATCACATCGTGCCCACGGACGAGCGCGCCGAGCCCTTCAGCGACCCCTTGGCGGACGCGATGATCAAGGAGTTGCGGAAGAACGCCGACGAGTTCGGGGTCACCTACTTCGACCTCTCGACGGGGAAGCAGGGGATCGTGCACGTCGTCGGGCCTGAACAGGGGATCACCCAACCGGGGACGACGATCGCCTGTGGCGACTCCCACACCGCGACGCACGGCGCGTTCGGCGCGATCGCGTTCGGGATCGGCACGACGCAGGTGCGGGACGTGTTGGCCACGCAGACGATGGCCTTGGGCAAGCTCAAGGTGCGGCGCATCAACGTCGATGGGGAACTGCGGCCTGGCGTCTATGCGAAAGATGTGATCCTGCACATCATCGCCCAGCTCGGCGCCAAGGGGGGGATCGGCTATGCCTACGAATACGGTGGCTCGGTTTTCGACGGCTTTTCGATGGAGGAGCGGATGACCGTCTGCAACATGTCGATCGAGGGCGGGGCGCGCTGCGGCTACGTCAACCCCGACGAGAAGACCTTCGAGTATCTCAAGGGGCGCCCCTACTGTCCCTCGGGTGAGGCCTGGGACGCCGCGGTCGAGAAGTGGCGGGGATTCGCCTCGGACGAGGGCTGCGACTACGACGACGTGGTGAGCATCCGCGCCGAGGACATCGCGCCGACGGTGACCTGGGGGGTGAGCCCGGACCAGGGCTTCTCCATCGACGGGGTCGTGCCGCGCCCCGAAGAGATCGAGGGCGAGGCCGAGCGGCGCTCGGTCGAGGAGGCCCTCGAGTACATGCAGCTGCGACCCGGCGCCCCGATCAAGGGGACGAAGATCGACGTCGCCTTTCTCGGCAGCTGCACCAACGGGCGTCTGTCCGACTTCCGTGAAGTCGCCAAGTACCTTGCCGGGCACCGGGTCGCCGAGGGGGTGAAGGCGATCGCCGTCCCGGGGTCGCAGATCGTGGCGGCGCTGTGCGAGCAGGAGGGGATCGACCAGGTGTTCAGGGACGCCGGCTTCGAATGGCGCGGCGCGGGGTGCTCGATGTGCCTGGCGATGAACCCCGACAAACTGATCGGCGACCAACTCTGCGCGAGCTCATCGAACCGCAATTTCAAGGGGCGCCAGGGATCGCCGACCGGTCGCACGGTGCTCATGAGCCCGGTGATGGTCGCCGCGGCCGCGGTCACCGGCGAGATCAGCGACGCGCGGGAGGTGTTCGAGGGGGCGTTTGTCTAGCGTCGAAGGGCGCGAGCCTCGATCTTTCCATCCGAATCATATTCAGAGAACCCATGTCACTGGAAAAAATCACCAAGGTCACCGGCCGGGCGGTCTACGTCCCGGGGAACGACATCGACACCGACCGGATCATCCCGGCGCGTTTCATGAAGTGCGTCACCTTCGACGGGCTCGGCGAATACCTGTTCTACGATGTCCGCAAGGACGGCGACGGGAACGACCGCGAGCACCCGCTGAACGACCCGCGTTTCGCCGGCGCGTCGATTTTGATCTCCAATGCGAACTTCGGCTGCGGGAGTTCCCGCGAGCACGCGCCGCAGGCGATCTACCGCTACGGGTTCCGCGCGGTGATCGCCGAGAGCTTCGCGGAGATTTTCTTCGGCAACTGCACGACGCTCGGCGTGCCCTGCGTCGTGGCGACCGCTGACGACGTGCGTGCCCTCGCGACGGCGACCGAGGCCGATCCGGGCGCCGAGGTGGAGATCGACGTCGAGAACGCCCGCGTGCGCTGCGGTGACCTGGACATCCCGGTGCACCTCACCGAGGCGGCGCAGGAAGCGCTGACCTCCGGGCGTTGGGACCCGATCGCCGAACTGCAGGAGGGGGCGGACGCGATCGCCGAGCGGGTCGAGGAACTGGGCTACGTGAGCCGCTGAGGGGGGATGCGATACCTCGTCACCGGCGGCTGCGGCTTCATCGGGTCGCACTTTGTCCGACTGCTGTTCGCGGACGATGCCGAGGCGGAGGTGACGAACGTCGACCTCCTGACCTATGCCGGCTCCGAGGGCAATGTGGAGGACGTCGCCACCGCGGCGGGCGCCCGGTATCGCTTCGCCAGAGCCGACATCGCCGATGCCGGTGCGATGCGCCCGGTGTTCGAGGGCGGCGCCTTCGACGCGGTCATCAATTTCGCGGCCGAATCCCACGTCGATCGCAGCATCGCCGACCCGGGGAGTTTCGTGCGGACGAACACGCTCGGGGCGGCGGGCCTCGTCGAGCTGGCCCGCGAGTTCGGCGTGCCGAAGTTCGTGCAGGTCTCGACCGACGAGGTCTACGGATCGCTCGGCGACGACGATCCGCCGTTCACCGAGGAGACCCCCTTGGATCCGAGTTCGCCCTATTCGGCGAGCAAAGCGGGGGGCGACCTGCTGGCGCTCGCGGCGCACCGGACCTATGGCCAACACGTGGTGGTGACGCGCTGCTCCAACAACTACGGGCCCGCGCAGTTCCCGGAGAAGTTGATCCCGGTGATGATCGCCAAGGCCTGCGCCGACGAGCCGCTGCCGGTCTACGGTGACGGGCGCAACGTGCGCGACTGGATCCATGTGAGCGACCACTGCCGCGGGGTGTTGGCGGCGCTGCGGCGAGGGGGGGCCGGGGAGGTCTACAACTTCGGGGCCGACTGCGAGCGGGCCAACCTCGAGATCGTGCGCGCGATCCTCTCGCTGCTGGGCAAACCCGACTCGCTGATCGCCTTCGTCACCGATCGTCCCGGGCACGATTGGCGCTACGCGATCGATTCGGGCAAGGCGCGGCGCCAGCTGGGGTGGGCGGCGGAACGCGATTTCGAGCAGGGGCTTCGGGAAACGGTCGATTGGTATGTCGCGCGCGGCTGAGAGGCGTCTGCGCATCGCGATCACCGGTCCCAGGGGCCGGCTCGGTGCGGCGCTCTGCCGGCGCTACCGCCCCCACCACACGGTGATCGAGATCCCGCGGTCGAGCGTCGACCTCTCCCGGCCCGAGGCGGTGCGGGACAGGCTCCGGGCGGTCGAGTTTGACGTCTTGATCAACACGGCGGCGTTCACGACCGTCGACGAGTGCGAGCGCCAGCGGGAGTTGGCCTATGACGTCAACGCCCACGCCGCGGGGGCGATGGCTGAGGTCTGTGCGGAGAAGGGGGCGCGGATGGTACAGGTCAGCACCGACTTCGTATTCGACGGGGAAAAGGCGGAGCCTTACCGCGAAGGCGATGCCACCAACCCGATCAACGTCTACGGGCAGTCGAAGCTGCTCGGCGAGGCGAAGGTGCTGGCCGGCTGCCCGGACGCATTGGTGACCCGGGTGTCGTGGGTGTTCGGTCCCGACAAGCCCGGCTTCCCCGCTTGGCTGGTGGGGCAGGTGCGGGAGCGGGAGCGCGTGGAGGTGCCGGGGGACAAGGTGGCCTGCCCGACCTACGCCGAGGACTACGCCGAGTTGTTAGAGCCCCTGCTCGCCAGGGGGAGGGGCGGCGGCGTGCTGCACCTCTGCAACGAGGGGGCGGTGAGCTGGTACGACTACGCGTCCGAGATCGTCGCGGTGCTGCGCGAGCGGGGCGTCGAGCTGCGGGTGCGGGACTTGGTGCCGACGCGCTCGGCTGAGGTGGCGAACTTCGTCGCGCCGCGGCCGTTGCAGACGGCGATGAGCGTGGCCGCCTACGGGGAGCTCACGGGGCGGGTGGTGCCCCCTTGGCAAACGGCGATCCGCCGGCATCTCGAAGATCTGGTCAGCCTTTGAGGGCTGCGTCGAGGAGGCGCCCGAGCCCGGCCGCCGCACGGCTTTGGAGATGTGCGGCTGCGGTGTCCAGCTCCGGGCGCGGGACCGTCAGCCGCTCGCGGACCCCGCCGGAGAATCCGGAGGCTTTGAGCGGTTGACGCAGCGCTTGCGGCAGCCACGTGGCCGCGAAGGCACCGCATTTGGGGTTTTTGCCGAGGGTGGCGCAGGGGCGGCCGTAGGCGGCCGCGGTGATCAGGCCGTGCAGGCTGGTGCCGGCGTAGCAATCGGTGTGGGCGAGCAGGGCCATGAGGTCGAACACGCCCAGCCCGGGGAGGAGTTCGGCGGGGCGGGCCATCGCGGCGCGCACTTTGGCCAGCGCGACCTGGTCGGAGTGGCCGGCGGCGCGACCGATCGGCAGCAGGACGACCCGCAGGTCGCGGGTGAGCAGGTCGAGTTCCTTGGCGAAGCGGCGCAGCTTGTCGTCGGTGAAATGGCGGTGCAGCTGGAAGCAGAGGAACGGGGAACCGTCCGCGAGGATGGATCGCACCGGGTCGCCGGCGCGGTCGCGGAGGGCGTCGGGCGGGAACAGGCGCGGTAGATTCGCGGCACTGTCGGGTTGGAGCTCTGCCCCCGAACTCGGGCCGCCGAGGGCGGCGAGCGTCGCCTCGTCGCGGACCGAGGCGTAGCGGGCGCTGCGGATCGCCTTGGCCACCTCCTCCCGCCACGCCCGATCGCGCCCCGCAAGCCCGCTGCCGCCGACGGCGTTGAAGAGCACGGGCACGGGCGGGGAGAAGTCGTCGGCGCGAGGGCAAAACGGGATCGGCCACGGGGCGCCTACGCGCCGCGCGGCGAAGCGGTCGAGGCGCTGCTCCGGGAAAAGCTTCGTGGCGAGCGCGGCGAGCGGATCGCCGAGGCGCTGCGGGAGGAGATGGCTATAGAGCGTCCACCAGCCGGCGGCGAGGGCTTCGCCGCCGGCGATCACGATGCGGCTGCCGGCGCCGAGCTGGCCGGCTTCGGTCAGCCAGCGCGCCGGCGCGGTCGCGAGGGCGCCGAAGCGCGACAGATCGCTGCGGCGGAAGCCGACGGGTTGGATGGCGCCGTCCCAACCGGCCTCGCGGAAGGCGCGGTCGAGGATGATCGGGAACAGCAGGTCGCCGTAGTTGAACCGGTCGATCGCGCCGTAGATGGCGATGGCGGGCGCGGGCATTCGGTGGGAGGAGACGGTGGGTGGGGGAGGGTGAAAAGGGCTCGCGCGCTGCGCGGATTGGTGAAGGATGTGCTTCCCGCGGGCGAATCTCCCCGGGACTCTTCGATGAGCAAGAAGGATGTCGTCGTCGCGGAGCCCGTCTCGTCCATCGACGCGGGCCGTTACAGTGTGTCCGCGCGGGTGGTGGGCGGCGGGCTGGATGGTGAGGTCTGGTTCCGCAGCGACCGGGAGTTCGCCGCGGGCGGCGGGGTGCCCGCCCTGGCCCCGGAGGCGTTCTGCGCGATCGCGCTGCAGGGCGCGATGCGGGCGGGCTCGCGATTGCGTGTGGAGGGCGAGATGGAGGGGGGCTTGCTGGAGGGGCTGGCGCGTTACCAAGAGATCCTGCACCGTTGGTATCCGGAGTATCGCGTCGTCGACATCGTGCCGGACGCGACCGTCGCCGAGAAACCTTCGACCGCGACGGGTTCGGGGTGGTTCTTTTCCGGGGGGGCGGACTCGTTCTTCACCTATCTACGGCATCGCGACGCGCTCACGCACGGGCTGTTTTTGCACGGGGCGGACATCGGGCTCGACGAGGTGAGGCACCGCGAGCTGGTAGCGAAGCGGTTGGGGGAGGCGGCGGAGGAGATGGGGGTCGAGCTGCTGCAGGCGGAGAGCAATGCGGCGGAGTTCAGCTCCGCCTATTCCAGCTGGGCCAAGCAGCTGCACGGGCCGGGGCTGTTCGGCTTCGCGATGCTGTTCGGAGGCAGCATCGACCGGGTGCGGATCGCCTCGAGCTCGCCGATGGACAAACTGCACCCGTGGGGGTCGCACCCGATGACCGACTACCTGTGGTCGACGGCGAACCTCAAGGTGATTCACGACGGCGCCGACCACACGCGCTACGAGAAGTTGCAGGCGGTGGCTGGGGACGGACTGGCGCTCAAGCACCTGCGCGTGTGCTGGGCGAACGTCGACGGGAGGTACAACTGCGGGCGCTGTGAGAAGTGCATGCGGACGATGGCCGCGCTGCGGGTGGCGGGGATCGCGGATCTGGGCGGGGTGTTCGCAGAGCCGCTGGACGTCGCTAGGTTGTCGGCGGTGCGCTATTCGAGCAGCGGCAACGAGGACGACTGGAACTGGACGATCGGTGCGCTGGAACCCGGTGCGGACCCCGAGCTGGAGGAGGCGATGTCGGTGTTGCGCTCCGCGAACGAGCTGGCGGATGCGGTGCGGCCGTTCGGGAAGCGCGCGGACGAGATCCTCACCTGTCCCGACTGGGAGCGGCTGTTGCCCAAGATGCGCAACAAGCTCTTCGACAACCTCGCCGCATCGGATCCGCAGTGGTTCGCGGGGAGGATCGCGCGGGCGGCGGAAGGGGAGGCCGCGCGGGAACAGGTATTCCAGCGGCTGTGGGGGCGCCGCCGCCGCTGGCTGAGGCGGGCTCTGCGGAGCGCCGAGCGGGGGAGGTTCAGGGCGCGCCTGCGCAGCGCGTTGCGGCGCTTCTGGCCATGGGCTCAGCGGGCGCGGGAACGGAGGTAGTCACCGCGCCCCCTGCTGGGTTGGGCATCGGCGTGGGCGAGCAGGGCTTCGCGGTCGATGAAGCCGCGCTCGAATGCGATCTCCTCGAGGCAGGCGACCTGGACCGAGCCGTGATGCTGGAGGGTGGCGATGTAGTTGGCCGCCTCGAGCAAGCTGTCGGGGGTGCCGGTGTCGAGCCAGGCGACCCCGCGCCCGAGCGGGTGGGCGGTCAGCTGATCGTCGGCGTGGTAGCTGAGGATCAGGTCGGCGATCTCCAGCTCTCCGCGCGCCGAGGGGGAGAGGCGCTTCGCGCGTGTCGGGGCGCTGCCGTCGAACACATACAGGCCGGGGACGGCGAAGCGGCTCCTCGGTCGCTGCGGTTTCTCCTCGATGCTCAGCACCCTGCCGCCGGCGTCGAACTCGACCACCCCGAAGCGTTCCGGGTCGCGGACTTCCTTGGCGAATATCGCCGCACCACGCTCGGTGCCGAGGGCGTTGCGGAACAGGTCGAGATTGCCGTGGAAGAGGTTGTCGCCCAGCACCAGGCAGCAACCGGAGCCGTCGAGGAAGGGCTCGCCGATGATCAGCGCTTCGGCGAGACCGCGCGGTTCGCTCTGTTCCGCGTAGTCGATCGCGATGCCCAGCGCCGAGCCGTCACCGAACAGTTCGCGGAACATCGGCAGGTCTTTCGGCGTCGAGATGATCAGGACATCGCGGATGTCGCCCAGCATGAGGACGCTGAGCGGGTAGTAGATCATCGGCTTGTCGTAGACCGGAAGCAGCTGCTTGCAGGCGACCCGGGTCAGGGGGTCGAGCCGGGTGCCTGCGCCGCCGGCGAGGACGATGCCTTTTTTGCCATGGGTTGGATCGGGGGACATGGGGACGCGCACGATGGGGCCGCGGCCGCGGCGCCGCAATTCCGATTGCGTGTCCGGGGACACGCCCTAGCCTGCGCCACGACCGACGCGATGATGACTCAACCCACTGATCCCGCACGCTGGCGTGGCCTGCGCCCGGCGGCGCGGGCGGCGCTGGAACAGCGCGACTACTCGACCCCGCCCCTCGGGGCAGGGGATTGCGTCGGGCGCGAAACCATCCCGGGCGTCGTTTTGTTCGAGCGGCGAGTCTTCGCCCAGCGGCATCGCGGCTTTCTCGGCGAATTGGGGCGCCGGGGGGAAGGCGCGTTGGGGGCGCTCGGCCTGTGGCCGAAGCAGTGGGCATCGGCGTGCATGTTCGGCGGGACCGCCAAGGGTTTCCACATCCACCCCCCGCACGTCCCGGAGGGCGAGGAGCCGGCGGCCTGGTTCCGGCGGCTGTTCGTCGAGCAGGCCGGCGACGTTTCATTGCGCCCCTACGACTTGGAGCAGTGGGACGTGATGTTCTTCGTCCGCGGCTTGGTGGAGATCCTGCTCGTCGACGAGCGCGAGGGTCTGCCGCGGGAAACGATGCGTTTTTTCATCGATGGCGATGATCACGCCAGCGCCGACAATGTCGGCCTGGTGATCCCGGCGGGCGTGGCGCACGCCCTGCGCGCCGCGAGCGGTCAGGACGTCGTGATGGTCTACGGGACGAGCACCACCTTCGACCCAGCTGCTGAGGGGCGGATCGGCAGCGCGATCGAGCGCGCGGACCTCCCGCCCGACTGGGAGGCCTACCTAGAAGGGTAAAGGGGCAAGGGCGTCGCCTACAGATTGGCGGGGCTCGCCCGGATCGATCACCACATCCGCAGGCGAGGCGCCGCCGATCGTTGATGCTGAGTAGGCGGCGGCAGGGATCGGCGAAGCGTCTGGGTAGACACCCTGCCCGAGCCGTTCCCAACGGCAACACCCTCAGCGTCAACGAGGGCGAGCCGCAGCCCGGAGATTGGTGATCGATTCGGGCTAGCCCGAATGGCGCTCGGTTTAGCCGGGCACTCGGCGGTTGGGGTCGAGAGCGGAACCGATGCTCGCTCCGGGAGATCCTCGTGGGTGCCGCCGTTTCGATCGTACGCCGGAGTGCCCTGCGGAGTCGAGTTCCCAACCGGGGAGGCGGTGGAATCGTTCAACACGAATGGCTCCGGAGACGCGGACCGCGGTGGGAGGCCCTTCGCGTTGCTCAGGGTGACAGTGCAGGAGTGGAATGCCGGGCGCGTGGCGGGATTCGACCCCCGCGGGGAAACCGGCGTGTCATCCGGACAGGCGCAGCGCCGGAAGGACCCCGCCATGAAACCCGCGGCCGAGCCACCGGGACGCCCCGGATGCCTTGACGGCTCCAAGCGAGCGGGCACCGGGAAGCTGCCACCCGTCGATGCCTATCCTTCAACGAGCGCCATTCACGAGCGCCATTCGGGCTAGCCCTACTAGCCCGGGGGTGGAAGGGGTGTCGGTTCGAGGACTTTGAAGTAGAACAGCGGGTCGATCCCCGCGAACTGGCGGGCTTCCGCGAAGCGGCCGGGCTGGTCGAGGATCTCGAAGCCGTCGCGGTATTCGGGTGCCTTGCGGTTGACGCCCTCATAGCCGAGCACGATGACGTAGGGGGCGGCCGCTGCCTCTGCGGCCTGCAGCTCGCGGGCGAGGTCGCCTTTGTTCTTGGCGAATCGGGTGGCGGGGGCGTAGAGGCCCAGCACACGTCCGCCGAGGCCGTAGCCGATCACCCTTAGGTCGGGTTGGGCTGCGCGGCGCGTCTCCAGGTGAGCGGCGACTTCCTCGAACGGTGCGTACGGGCGGCTGATCAGAAGGGTGCGCGGCGCACGCGTCGTGTAGAGGTAGAGGCCGAGCACGGCGAGACCGACCAGCGCGGCCGGGAGCCGCCCTTTCGTGAGGCCGCGCGAGAACCCCGCGAGCCCGATACCGAACAGCACCGCGAAGGGCACGAGAGCATAGATGATGTAGCGCGGGTAGAAGAAGAGGTCGGCGGCCTTGATGACCGCCAGCGAGGCCAGCGCGGCGGTGGCGATCGCGCCGAGCAGGACGACCCCGCCGAGCCGGTTCGAGGCGAGCCGGACGATGCCGACCGTGATGCCGACGGCGAGCAGGCCGAAGGTGATCCAGGAAGCCCAGGGCGAGCTTGCGAACTCGGCGTGCAGGGAGGGGATGCCGAGCCCCTCCGGCCCCTCGGTCGGCGCCAGGTCCATCCCGAAGGACAGGTTGGCGAGCGCCTCCTTTAAGCGCGCGAGCGTCAGGGTGGCATGGTCGTTGATCTCGCCCCAGCGGAGCATCTGCAGGACGTTGGGCATGAAGAGCGGCAGGAAGACCATCGCCGCCATGACGTTGACGGCGACCAAGCGCCACAGCGCACGCCTGCGGCCCTCGCCTGGCCGCCACTGGTGGAAGGCGAGCGCGGCGCCCGCGAGGGTGAACGTAGCCGCGTAGTAGAAACCGTTCGGCAGCGACCAGGTGAGCAAGAGCTGGTTCAGGCCGAACAGCAGCCAGTAACGCCAGCGGCCGCGCTCGTCGGCGAGGGCGAAGCTCAGCCACAGGCAGGCCAAGATCGCCCACAGGACGGCGAAGCTGTAGGAGCGCGCCTCGACCCCGTAGCGCATGTGCCACGGGTGGACGGCCAGGAAGAAGGCGGCGGCGACGGCGCCGATCGGGAAGCCCCAGCGGCGCACCAGCACGGCGATGGCGAGGATGGAGACGAGCCCGGCCGCCAGCATCGGCAGGCGGACGGCCAGCGGGTCGAAGGCGTGGGGTTCGGCCTTGGCGAAACCCCGCCAGGCAGCTTGCGAGATCCGCGAGGAGGCCGAGGCGGGAGGGTGGTTGGTCGGCTTGCTGTAGCCCCACAGGGTGTCGTCCCAACCCCGGCGGAGGAAGCGGAACTCCCCGGACTCCGGTTCGCCGACCGGCTTGAGGTAGCCCAGCGAAGCGTGCTTGACCGACCACAGTTCGTCCCACCACAGGCCTTTGGTCGCCAGCGGCCAACGCAGCGCGCCGCCGAGGGCGACGGCGGCGCCGACGAGGAGCCAGAATACGAACGGGGAGAGGTGCTCGGCGGGACGGGTCAGCGAGCGGTCGGGAGCTCGCAGCGGGCGACACCAGTGTTTCCAGTAGAGGGTCAGGAAGCAGCCGGCGGCGCCGCAGGCGAGGAAGCCGAACCAGAGCCCGCGGGCGACGTCGAACTCCAGCGGCGGTCGCCGGTCGCCGTTTTCGCGGGCAAACTCCGCCGCGCGCTCGGCGACGGTCCACGGCTTCTCGGCGAACAGGGCGAACCCGAGGCCGAGGAGGGTCGCCGCCAAGACGGCGAAGCGCACGCCCTTCATGGGAGCGCGCCAATACCGGTCCTCCGGGCGGAGGAAGAGGGATGCGGCCTGCACGCGGCACTAATGCGGCGCCAGCCCGAGGCGCGCCAGCGGTTTTCGCGGCGGTGAACGGGCTTGCGGGTGAGGGGGGCTTGCGCTTTAGCTGCGCGCCCGGTTCCCCGGGGCTCACCGATGAAGACCATCCTCCGCGTATTCGCTTACCTGAAGCGCTACCCGAAGCTCGCCTCGCTGCAGTTCGCCTGCGCCGTGGTCGGCACCTTGGCAGCGATCGCCTTCCCGAACATCGCCCGCATCGTCATCGACGAGGTCGTCGGCGACGCCGCGCTGCCGGAGGCGGACAAGCGCTCGCAGCTGTTGGGCTACACCGGCCTCGGGCTGCTGGCGTACTTCGGGAGGGACTTCCTCAACTCGATGCGGATCATGTTGAACAACACCTTCGAGCAGAAGGTGATCTTCGATATCCGCTCGGACCTCTACGCGAAGCTTCAGCGGCTGCCGCTGCGCTGGTTCGACAACCGCCCGACCGGCGACATCATGACGCGGGTCGCCGAGGATGTGACCGCGATGGAGCGGGTGCTGATCGACGGCATCGAGCAGGGCGGGGTCGCCCTGTTGCAGATCCTCGCCGTCGGGGCGGTGATGTTTTGGATCAACCCGACCTTGGCGGCGATCGCGATGGCGCCGATCCCGCTGCTGATCATCGGGGCGAGCATCTACACGAGCACGCGCGACCGCTACCGGGCGGTGCGCAAGGCCACTTCGGAGATGAACGCGCTGCTGCACGACAACATCGCCGGCATCCGGCAGATCAAGGCCTACACCATGGAGAGGGAGGAGCACGACCGTTTCAACCAGAGCAGCGACAAGGTCCGCAGGGCGACGCTGCGGACGATGAAACGGTCGTGCTC
>JAUIGD010000178.1 GCA_030430255.1 Verrucomicrobiia bacterium | reverse complement strand
GCCGCCCATCATGATCGCCATCAGCGGCACGCCGATGACGATGAACCCGACCCAGGTGAGCTTCCCGACCGCCGCGTTGTATTCGACCTTGTCCGTCTTGCCGCTCAGGAAGGCCATCGCCAGGAAGAAATTCATCACCGCGCTCAGGAACAGGCTGCCGGCGAGCATCAAGGTCCCCCGCCAGCGGAGGCGATCGTAGTCGGCGCGGGCGCCCCTCTGCTCGACCGCCTTGTCGATGCGCTCGGCGTCGAGGATGTCGGGGTTCAACAGGAAGACCTCGACCAGCGGCTTCGTCGTCCGGTGCGAGAGGATGATCGTCACCCCGAGCAGCAGCGGGATGGCCGCCTCCTTGATCGCGAACAGCAGCGCGGCGTTGTCTTTGACCGGTCCGTCGCCGCTCCAGGCGTAGAGCGTGATGCCACCCGTGAGCAGGATGCCCACCACGCCGAGGATCGAGAAGAGGTTCGGCTTCTTATTCTTGACGAGGTACCAGAGGCCGTAGACCAGCGGCAGCGACACCGCGATCGTCATCCCCCACAGCGGGCCGATATGCCAAGGCTTGTCGCCGGTCTTGCTCAGCGCGCTGAGGGCGACGACCGGGATCAAGATGTTGACCATGATGTTGGTCAACGGGTTCTCCTGGTCGCTGGGCGCTGGTCGCGGGGGAGGGCTCCCGGCGGCCGTCTCCTCCCCGCCAGCCGGGTGTGTTTCGTCTTGGCTCATCGCCTCTTCTTCTTGGGGATTCAGGGTTTCGAGAGCGCCCCACTAGCCTCTCTGCCCCCTCCCTGCAAGCCCTCAACCGGAGTTCTCCTCCGCCAGCTGAGCCCACCGCACGCTGCCGTCCGGGCGGCAGTAGCGCTCGCGGAACTCGGCGCTGGAACGCGCCAACACCTCGCGGTAGCCGACCCGGAACGCCTCGGTCTGCCGCTCGCCTTCGTCGCCGATGAGCGCCATCACGCGCAGGAACATCTCCTCGTCGCCGCTGATCAGCGCCCAGAAATTCCTGCCGCACAACTTCAGGTAGTCGCCGCGGTCCTCGTTGGCCACCTTGCCGTAGCAACAGCCGTTGACCGCCACCACCTTCGCGGCGCCGGCCGCGTTCGTCGCCAGCACCCGCTTGGCCCTTCGGAAATGGTCTTCCATCTTCGCGATCGAGCTGCTGTTTCCCCAATTCGGCCCGCTCTTGATCGAGACGATGTACTTCACCCCATCGCGCTCGAACTCCAGGTCGATGCCCTCGACCGCCGACTTCCTCCCGCCGAAGCGCTCCGCACAGACGTGGACCGCAAGCTGCTCGAGGAAGAACCCGAACAGGCTCGACTCTTGGATGGCGAGATGCTCGGTGAGCAGCGAATCCACCACCTCCTCGGGCGTGGCGAGGTTCTTCGCCTTGAGCAGGTAGGGGTTCTTCCGCGCCAGCACCGCCGCCAGGTCGAGCCCCTCCAGGCGCTCGAGCCGCCGCGCGTGGAAGTCGGCGATCCCCTCGCGGATGAACGCGCGGAGCTCGGTTTCACCGGGCGGCTCCCCCGGGAAGCAAGAGAGCGGTGTAGCGAACAGCAGCGCGCAGGCGCCGACGAGGGGGCGGGCGGAGATCATGGCGGACGGAACACCCTCCCCGCACCGGTCGCAATGCGGACCCGGCACCGCGCGGGGCGCCCGCCGCGGGGACCGGCCGGGGCCGCGCACCCGGCGACGCCCCTTGACCCTCCGGCCCACAGCGGCGACCCGTTCCCCGCATGCGACTCCTCCGCCTGGCAGCCGCCTCGACCCTCATCGTCGCCCTCTGCGTCGGTGCCTGGGCCGCTGTCTATGCCTACGATAAAGGGCTGAGCAAAAAATGGCGCCGGCTCATCATCGAGGAATTCAATCGGCGCGGCGTCGAGACCGAAATCGGCAAGGTCACCATCGACCCCTTCCAGGGACTGGTCGCCCGGGACGTCAAAATCTTCGCCGACGAGGACCGCCGGACGCTCCTCGCCTCCGCCGACAACGTCACCCTCGACATCGACTTCGCCAAGCTCATTCGCAAAAAGCAATTCCTCAACACCGTCGAGCTGCGCGACGCCGACATCTCCCTGCCCGTCGACCCGACGACCCCGGGGGGGGAGCGGCTCGAGATCCGGGACTTCTCGGCCCGCATCCGGCTCCCCGAGAACAAGATCGAGATCGACAGCGCCGAGTGCGACTTCCACGGGGTGCGCGTGACGCTCACCGGCTCGCTCCTCCAACCCCAGCCCGGCGATGGCAGGCGCGGCGACCTCGCCGCCCAACTCGAACAGATCCGCGAACGACGCCAGCACTTCGCGCTCGCCGTCGAGGAGCTGCAGCGCTTCCGCTTCGGCCCGCAGCCACCGCACCTCCACGTCGAGGTCATCGGCGACCTCGACCGCCCCGAGGGCATCGAGGCCACGGCGACCCTCACCGGCGCCCACATCGAGCGCGGCTCCTACCGCTGCGACGAACTCGAGATCCGCGCCGAGTACCGCCACCCGGAGATCCTCATCGACCAGCTGAAGATCACCGACAGCGCCGGCGAACTCTACGCCGACGCGCACTGGCGCATCGGCACCGGCACCGTCCCCTTCCGCGTCGAGTCGTCGATCGACGCCCGCGGCCTGCTCGGCGCCTTCCTCGACATCCAAGCCCTCGGCGAACTCGTCTTCTACTCCCCGCCCAACCTGGGCGCCGCCGGCGAGCTGCTGTTCGGCGCCGACGCCGAAGCGGCCGGTGTCGCCCCCGGCTCCGGCTCCCCAGCGCTGCGGATGAGCGGCACTTTCGAGTGCGGGCGCGTCGGCAGCCACGGCAAGATCTTCGACGGCGCCTACGCCGAGTTCTCGGTATCGCCGGAAAAATGGTATGTGCGCAACCTTTTGTTAGAACACCTCAGCGGGACCGCCTCGGCCGACGTCCTCTATGACGCGGCCTCCGGGCTCCGCTACCGGGCGCAGATCGCCATGGACCCGACCGCCTTCACCCCTTTCTTCAAGACCGAGTCCACCAAGGCCTTCCTGCGGCGCTTCCAGTTCGACAGCAAAAACCCCACCATCAACGTTTCCGCGAAAGGCTCCGGCCCCGGCCTCGACCCGACCACCTGGACGACCTCGGGCGAGTTCATCCTCGGACCCTGCCGCTACCGCAACGTGCCCGTGCTCAACGCCACCGGGAACTACGAGATCAGCGGCCCGGAGATGAGCTTCTCCGACTTCCGCGTCACCCGGCCCGAGGGGCGCATCGACGGCGATGCGGTCCACGTCGACGGCGAGGCCGGGCTGGTGACCGTCGAGGGTATCCGCGGCAGTGTCTACCCCGCCGACACCGCAGCCTATTTCGCCCCCAAGACCGCCCGCTACCTGCGCCGCTACAAGTTCCTCTCGCCCCCCCAGGTCACGCTCGATGGCGTCATCGATGCGCGGGAGGGCGGGACCCGCTCCGACTTCACCGCCAACTTCAGCTCGGGCGCCCCCGCCAGCTTCGAGCTCTTCGACCGCGAGTTCGCGGTCACGGCCCCGACCGGTTCGGTCCGGGTGCAGGGCGAAGAGGTGACCGCCGGCGTCCGCGCCGGTATCTTCGGCGGGCGGGCGGAGTACCGCGGGCAATCGGGGCTGGCGACACGGGCCGGGAACCACAGCGGCCGGCTCGAAGTCGGCGGCCTCGAGTTCGGCCGCGTCGCCGAACACTTCGAGATCGACACCGAGACGAGCGGCTCGCTCGAAGGCCACCTCGCCTTCCAGATCGCCGCCGACGACCCCGGGCGTTGGTCGGGTTCCGGTGCGGCGAAGCTCGCCGGCGGCGACGTCTTCGCCGTCCCGGTGATGGGCCCGCTGTCGCGCCTGATCAGCGGCGTCCTCGACCGCCCCAAAGCTGGCTACAGCGTCGCCACCGAAGCCTCGGCCACCTTCGGGATCGAACGCGGCGTGATCCGCAGCGAGGACTTCACCGCCTTGGCCCCGGGTTTCACGCTGCGTGCCAAGGGTCAGATCGACACCGTCGCCGACACGGTCGATGTCGATGCCGAAATGAACGCCCGCGGACCGCTGCGCCTGGTCGGGTGGCCCTTGTCGAAGCTCCTAAAATACAAGTGCGAGGGCCCGCTGGACGAACCGCACTGGCGGCCGGTCAACTTCAGCCTGCCGCGCGGCGAGGACAGCGGCAGCCTCAGCTCGGCGGTGACCTCGGTGCCGCGCACCGCCGTCGATGTCGGCGAGCGCACGCTCGGCGCCGGCGCCAAGATCGTCGGCGGCGGCGCCCGCGTGGTCGGCGAGGGCGCCAAGGCCCTGGGCGAAGGGGCCATCGCGGTCGGCGAAGGCGCCATGCATGCGGTGGGCGAGGCGCGCGACCTCATCCCCGTCCCCCGCCTGATCCCGCGGCGGGGCAAAGAGGGCGCCGGAGGGTCGGATCGGGAGGATCCGATGCAGGACGATCCCGACCGGACGGACGATCCTCCGCAGTGAAGGCTCCGCCCGCGGCCCCGCGGCCCCTCGCTCAATCCAGGAGCAGCTCCTCGTCGAAGACCTCGTGCAGGACGCGCGACACCTTCTGCAGATCGTAGGGTTTCGACAGGATGGCGACGAAACCCGCCTCCCGCTGCTCGTCGGTCATCGAATCCTGCAGGTAGCCGCTGCTGACGATCAATTTGGCCTCGGGGTCCATCGCCAAAATCTGCCGCGCCGCCTCACAGCCGTCGATCCCGCCGGGGAGGGTGAGGTCCATCAACACCGCCCCGAACGGGCGCCCCTCCCCCCGGCGGCGGCGATAGCGCGCCACACCCTCCTCGCCGCTCGCCGCGCAGTCGGCCTCGTATCCGAGGTTCAACAATAGCGACTTCGCGACGTTGCGGATCGGCGCCTGGTCATCGACGACCAAGACCGCCCCCCCGGAGCTGCGGATGATCTCGCCTTCAGGCTCACGCCCGCCCTCGTCAGCCTCCACCGCTTCGCCGGTCGCCGGAAGATAGACCGTGAAGGCCGTGCCCCGCCCCTCGACCGAGACCACCTCGATCGTCCCGCCATGCTCGCGCACCACCGTGGCACAGGTCGCCAAGCCCAATCCGTTGCCCGTCTTCTTGGTCGTGTAGAAGGGCTTGAAAATATCTTCCAACTTATCCGCGGGAATGCCGCAGCCGTGGTCGCTGACCTCGAGCTTCACATACTTGCCGGGCGCCACCCCGTCCACTTCGCCGCGGCCGATCTCGACGTTCCCCACCTTCGCTTGGAAGGTCCCGACGTCCCCCATCGCCTGGCGCGCGTTGATGACGAGGTTGTTGATGACCTGGGTCACCTGCGTCACGTTCACCTCCGCCGACCAGAGGTCGGGGTCGATCACGACCTCGCAGCGCGCGTTCGCGCCATAGGTCGCGAGGCGCGCCGCCTCCTTCAACAACTGCCCCAAGTCCGCCTCGATGCGCTCGCCGCCACCGCCGCCGCGGGCGAAGCGGAGCAGTTGCTCCGCCATCCGACAGCCGCTCTCGGAGGCCTTGGCGGCGTCCTCGATCTGGTTCCGCAGCGCCCCCTCGCCCATCGCCTCGCGCACGAGAGAGAGGTTCGCCATCACCGTGGTGAGGATGTTCTTGAAGTCGTGCGCGATCCCGCCAGCCAACAAGGCCAGAGTCTCCATCCTCGCCGTCCGCATCTCGCAGGGCTCTCCCGCCAACACCTCCACGGGCACCTCGGCCCCACCCCCGGCTGCCGCCTCACCACCGCTCTCGACCGGCGCGACCGGCGCGACCGAGACGGTCAACATGATGCTCAGCGGCTCGCCCTTCGGGCCGCGCACGCCGCTCACCTTCCAACGCGCCGGCACCTCGATCCCGCTCGCGCAGCCCAAGGGGCTCGCCACCTCGTAGGCGTGACCCGCCCCAGCCACCGCCGATAGCCGCTCCAACAACAGCGGCAGCTTGTCCCCTTTGAACAGCGCCGCCAACGGGCTGCCCAAGAGATCCTCGCCCCTGAAACCCGTCAGCGAACAGATCCCACGGTTGACGAACAACACCCTCGGCCCCTCGCCGCCGTGATCGCCCTCCGCCTCCAAGAAGACCACCCCTTCGTCCACCTGATCCACCGCCGCCCGCAGGTGGTGGTAGAGGTGCCAGAGATGGTTGTCCGGTTGATTGTCCATGCGAAGAAGACCTAGGTCGAGGCCCGGCCGCCGAAGGCATAGGCGCCGAACTCCAATTAGTAAAGAAATGTTAAACGTTTGTTAATCTGAAACAGCTTGCCAAGAAAAAAAAGGCCGCCGACCTCATTCTTTCTCGGCGATGAGAACGGCAGAAATCGGTTGCGCGGTGGGGGTGATCCACTAATGTCTCCGCCCCATGGCCAGAACAGCAGGCAAAAGTAAAACGCGCAAATCCATCACCAAGCGGGTCAAAGTGACCGGCACGGGGAAAATGCTGCGCCGTCAGCAAGGCAAGCGCCACCTGCTGCAGTGCAAGAACCGCAAGCGCAAACGCGCCCTCGGAAAAGCCGCGCTCGTGGCTGAGGTCGATCTGCCCCGCTTGCGCCGGGCACTCCCCTTTGGCCAGCCTTAACCGGGTGCGCCGGGCGTGCGCTGGCCGGGAGGCCACCGACGTCAGGCACACTCAACGCCGCGCTGCCCGGCCATCGGGCCGGCGACCACGGCGATGACCCAGCGGCCTGATCCCGGGTAGATACGGGATCCCTCCGGCCAGGTGAGACCGCGGGTCAAACAACGAACCCAACTGCCTGTCCGACCCGAACCCACCCGATGCCCAGAGCCACCAACTCGCCCGCGAGCCGCAAGCGCCGCAAGCGCACCCTCGCTAAAGCCAAAGGATACCGCGGCAACAGCTCCAAGAAATACAAGTATGCGAAGGACGCCGTCCGCAAGGCGATGACCTACGCCTACCGTGACCGCAAGAACCGCAAGCGCACCTTCCGCGCCCTGTGGATCCAGCGGATCAACGCCGCCTGCCGGAGCCGCGACATCACGTATTCCCGCTTCATGGCAGGCCTCAAGTCGCTCGGCGTCGAACTCGACCGCAAAGTCCTCTCCGACATCGCCATCCGCGATGCGGCCGCCTTCGACGAACTCGTCGCCCAGGCCAAATCCGGCTTGGAAAAAGCAGGCTAGCGCCGCCACCGACCAGGCACCGGCGTCCGCCGAGGCGATGGAGCGCGAGCATCCTGCTCGCCCCGGACACCCGGCAATGCAGTGGTGGCGGAGCTGTCCCGGCTCCGTGGCCACGGCTCACCGCATCTCGCGCGCCACCGCCCGCTGGAGGGCGGAGCTCCGGCTCCGCCGCAGACCACCGCAAGTCCGACAGCCTCCCAGATAGGTCCCGTCGAGGGCGAACCACACCGCACCGCCGGGCCCCGATCGCAGACCAACGGCAGCGAAGCGCGATCCGAAATCCCCCAAGCCTCTTCCCGTTCCCGTTGACTCTAGCCCCCCGCCTGTTGACCCTCGACGGCGGCAGAACCGCCCTTCCACCATGATCGACCAACTGGACGCCATCCAAAGCGAAGCCCTTTCCGCCATCGAGGCCGCAACGGAGGGCGACGCCCTCGAAGCCGCCCGCGTCGGCTTCCTCGGCCGCAAGGGCAAGCTCACCCTCGCCTCCGCCGGGATGAAAGACGTGCCGAAAGAGGACAAACCTGCCGTCGGCCAAGCCCTCAACGCCGCCCGCAAGGCGATCACCGAAGCCCTCGACGCCAAGCTCGCCGCCCTGCAAGCGGACGCCGACGCCGACGCCGCCGCAGGGATCGACGTCACCCTCCCCGGCGCCCCCCTCCCCCGCGGCGCCCGCCACCCCATCTCGCAGATGCTCTCCCGAGCCGTCGGCACCCTGCGCCGCATGGGCTTCGCCCTCGCGACGGGCCCCGAGATCGAGACCGAGTGGCACTGCTTCGACGCCCTCAACACGCCTCCCGACCACCCCGCCCGCAACGAGAGCGACACCTTCTACTTCGGCGACGGCCGCCTGCTGCGCACCCACACTTCCACCGTGCAGATCCGCACCATGGAGGCCGCGCCACCGCCCGTCCGCATCATCGCCCCCGGCTCGGCCTACCGCCGCGACGAGATCGACGCCACCCACCTCAGCCAGTTCAACCAGCTCGAGGGCCTCTACGTCGACACCGACGTCTCGCTCGCCGACCTCAAGGGGACGCTCGAATACCTCCTCCGCTCCATTTTCGGCAAAGACACGCCCGTCCGCTTCCGCCCCCACTTCTTCCCCTTCACCGAGCCCAGTTTCGAGATCGACATCCAGCTCCGCGTCAAAGGCAAAGCCGCCAGATGGATCGAGATCGCCGGCTGCGGCATGGTCGACCCCGACGTCTTCAACGCGGTGAACCAAGCCCGCGGCGACCAGGCCTACGACCCCGACAAAGTGGGCGGCTTCGCCTTCGGCCTCGGCCTGGAGCGCCTCGCCATGATCCTCTGGGGCATCAGCGACATCCGCCTCCTCATCGAGAACGACACCCGCTTCCTACGCCAGTTCGCGTAGCGGAGCTGCGGTGACGTAGAGGTGAGACTCTCAGTCGCCAGGTGACGAGGCGCACCGCGGCACCGCGCTCGCGACCGCGGCGAGTGACCGAGCTTCCCGAGCCCCGAGCCGTCTATCTGGCGCGGAGGCGGGACGCCTCCGCCACGGACATCGGCGGGACGCCGATGCCACGGTTCAGAGGCAGCGGTCGCCCCCCCGGCGATGGTGGGCGCTGCGGGAATGCGGTCGCGGCGCCGCCGATTCCCACTTTGAAATCTCCGCCGATGGCGCGAACCTCCCCGCCCGAAATTCACCGATCTCCGCACTCCGCACTCCGCACTCCGCACTCCGCACTCCGCACTCCGCACTCCGCACTCCGCATGAACGTCTCCCTCGACTGGCTCGCCGACCACCTCGACCTGACCGGACACTCGCGCCAGGAACTCGACGACCTGCTCACCTTCGCCGGCATCGAGGTCGAGGGCGTGCAGGCGATGCCCGACAAGGTCGTCGTCGCGCAGGTCACGTCCTCGGAGAGGCACCCCGACGCCGACAAGCTGTCGGTCTGTCGGGTGGATGACGGGACGCCCGAGCCGCGGCAGATCGTCTGCGGCGCGAAGAATTACACGGTCGGGGACAAGGTCCCGCTCGCCCTGCCCGGCGCCGACCTCGGCGGCGGCTTCAAGATCAAGAAGGGCAAGCTGCGCGGCGTCGAGTCGCACGGGATGCTGTGCAGCGCCAAGGAGCTCGGCCGCCAGGACGACAGCGGACTTTGGATCTTGCCCGCGGACGCCGTCCCCGGCACGCCGCTGGCGGAGCTCTTCCCCGCCGTCTTCGAACTCGAGATCACGCCGAACCGCCCCGACTGCCTCAGCCACCTCGGTGTCGCGCGCGAGCTCGCCGCGCTCTCCGACCAGCTGCTCAAGGGCAAAGCCCACCTCGCCGACACCGAGACGCCCGGGCGCCCCGCCGCGGCCGATGAGGTGCGCCTCGACGACGCCGGGCGCTGCCCGCTCTACACCGCGCGCAAGGTCAGCGGGGTCGAGGTCAAAGCCAGCCCGGCTTGGTTGCGCGACAAGCTGGAATCGGTCGGCCTGCGCCCCATCAACAACGTGGTCGATATCACCAACTACGTGCTGCTCGAGACCGGCCAGCCGCTGCACGCCTTCGACCAGGCGAAGCTCGACGGCGGCATCGTGGTGCGCCGCGCGGCGGACGGCGAGGAGTTCCTCGCGCTCGACGGCGAGACCTACGCGCTCGACGCCGACGACCTCGTCATCGCCGATCAGGGCAAGGCGGTGGCCATCGCCGGCATCATGGGGGGCGAGGACACCGGCGTGACCGGGTCCACGACCGATGTCCTGCTGGAGGCCGCGTACTTCGCACCCGCGCCGATCCGCCGCAGCGGGCGCCGGCTCGGGCTGTCCAGCGACTCCAGCTACCGCTTCGAGCGCGGGGTCGATCCCGCACAGGTCGCCGGCGCCTCCGAACTGGCGGTGAAGCTCATCCTCGAACTGGCCGGCGGCACCGCCGAGGAATCGATCGCGGTCGCCGGCGAGGTGCCGCCTCCGCCCGCCGACGTGGCCTTCGACGCCGACCGCTGCCGACACCTGCTCGGCCACGACGTCTGGGATGCGGAGATGTTCGGCATCCTCGAGAAGCTCGGGCTGAGGAAGGCCTCCGAAACGGGCGCGACCTCGACCTGGACCGTGCCGAGCTACCGGCGCGACCTCGTCCGCCCGGCCGACCTCTACGAGGAGATCGCGCGCGTCTACGGCCTCGACAACATCCCCTCACGCACCGTCGCGCGCTTCGCCGAGGTCTCCGCCGCCGACCGCGCGCACGATTTCGCCGAGGGCATCGCCGACCGCCTCGCGGCGCTCGGCTTCTTCGAGGCGCGCACCTTGAAGCTCACCTCGACCTCGCGCGCCGCCGACAACGTCTGCCGCGCCGAGGCCGGGGCTGTCCCGCTCAAGAACCCGCTCAGCGACGAGCTCACCCACCTGCGCCCGGCGCTCGCGCCCGGCCTGGTCGAGGTCGCCGCGCGCAACATCCGCCAGGGAGCGGAGTCGTTGCGGCTGTTCGAGATCGGCACCGTGTTCGATGCTTCTGGCAAGCCCGAGGAATCTCAAAGCCTCGCCCTGCTGCTCTCCGGCCCCGCCCCCCGGGGTTGGCAGAACCCGCGCCCGGAGCCCGCAGACCTGTTCGCGCTGAAGGGCGCGGTCGACGCCGCGACCGGCGTGGCGACCACCTGCGAACGCCGCAGCGAGACGCCGGATGGGGCCGCTTTGGCCGCCGACCTCCGCGTCGGCAAGCTCGCCGTCGGCCGCATCGCCCAGCTCGCCCCCGCCCGCGTGCGAGAGATCGACGCCCGCCACCCGGTGTTCGTCGCCGAACTCGACCTCGGCCTGCTGCTGCGGAAGTCGCCGGGCGACCGCCCCGTCGAAGACCTCCCCAAATTCCCCGCCGTCACCCGCGATGTCGCCGTGGAGGCGCCGCGCGATCTGCCCGCCGGCGAGGTCGAGCGGGCGCTGGCGACCTTCGACTCGCCGCTGCTCGCCTCGGTGTCGCTCTTCGACCTCTTCGAGGACGGGTCCGGCGCGAAGCTCGCGGCGGACAAGAAGTCGCTCGCCTTCACCCTGACCTACCGCGCCGCCGACCGCACGCTCGAGTCGGCCGAGGTCGACGCGCTGCACGCCGAGGTGCTCGCCCAGCTCAGGTCGAAGTTGCCGGTCGAGTTCCGCTGACTCGGCGAAACACCGCGCCGGCGGCTCCGCCCGCCACCCTCACATGATGCGAAAGTTTCACCCGCGGACGGCCGGCGTTGGCACGCCTTTTGCGGATGGTCGGCACCATGAAATATGGCTTCTTGCTCGACATGGACGGCGTCATCTACCGCGGCAAACGGCTGGTGCCCGGCGCCGCCGAATTCATCCGCCGCCTGCGCGCGACCCAAACCCGGTTCCTCTTCCTCACCAACAACAGCCAGCGCACGCGCCGCGACGTCGCGCTCAAGCTGGGCAAGATGGGGATCGAGGCCACCGAGCGCGACATCTTCACCTGCGCCATGGCCACCGCCCGCTACGTGGCGCAGCAGAAGCCGGGCGGGACCGCCTTCGTCATCGGCGAGGGCGGCCTCCTCAGCGCCCTGCACATCAACGGATACACCGTGGTCGATGACGACGCCGACTACGTGATCGTCGGCGAAGGGCGGACCATGAGCTTCGAGTCGATCGAGAAGGCCGTGCGCCTCGTCGATGCCGGCGCCAAACTCATCGCCACCAACCTCGACCCGAGCTGCCCGACCGAAGACGGCATCCGCCCGGGCTGCGGCGCCATCGTCGCCATGATCGAGAAGGCGACCGGCAAGGAGGCGTTCTCGGTCGGCAAGCCCAGCCCCATCATGATGCGTGCCGCCCGCAAACAGCTCGGGCTCGCGTCCGCCGAGACGGTCATGGTCGGCGACACCATGGAGACCGACATCCTCGGCGGCGTAGGCCTGGGGTACAAGACGATCCTCGTCCTCTCCGGCGGCACCGCCATCGACGATCTCCCCGCCTACGCGTACGCCCCGGATCTCGTCGTCGACGACGTCGGCCACATCCCCGAGTCACTCGACTTCCCCGCCGGTGTCGACCCACAGCGCCTCATCCCCCATTCGGGCAACGTCCTCACGGCCTAGCCCGAATCGATCACCACATT
>JAUIGD010000177.1 GCA_030430255.1 Verrucomicrobiia bacterium | reverse complement strand
GTCCCCGGGGAGCCGGCATCGAGCGCCGAGTTTATTTTGGAGACCTTGCCTGGAGGGTCGACCGCGATCGAAGTATCCCCGGCTGGGGTGGTCTATTTCGAGGATTTTGGCGGGAAGACACTGCATCGGTGGGCCGTGGGCACGCGGGCCTATTTGCCGCCGGTGCCGCTGATCGACGAACCGTTGGACGCTTCGTTCGCTGCCGAGGAGAACGCCTACTATTTCGCCTACGACGGTGGACTGGTCACGAGGATGGACCTCGGGGGTGCTGGGCTGCCCATCGAGGTGCCGTTCGCCACCGGCGTGGGAGGAGCGTCGGTGATCGGTGCTGGCGGGGGCTATTTGTATGCGCATTCTGGCGCGCACGGCGCACAGATTTTCGATGCGGGTGGACAGTTGGTGGACGTCGCCCCCGCAGTGTCGGACGAGACGCGGGAGCAGGTGGTCTGGGCGGCGGGGAGCCGGACCATGTTCCACGGGCGCGACTGGTTTGAGTTGACGCCCGGGGGGGGAGTCGGGAGCCGCGGGCGGGGGGGCGCACCGGTTCACCGCAGCCGACTCCACCCTGACGGCATCCGCCTGCTGGTGGGTGGAAAGGTGATCGATGCGCGCACGGGCTCGGAGTTGGAAAGCGTCGGGGTAGCGTTCACAGAGGGGACGTGGCAGGGCGGTTCGGCCGTATCGGTGAACCGGGCCGCCGGAACCCTGACCCGGTGGTCGGGGTCGAGAATTCTGGCAACTGGAGAGGGCGGTCCATCGCCGCTGTACGTGGCGGCGGTGCCTGAGGGGTTGATCACGATTTCCGAGGTGGGTGGTCGACCCGTGTTCGCGATTTTCGACCAGGTCGGGAGTGGGGCCGTCTATCAGTCGGAGAGCCGTTGGGAGAGAGCCCCCCACCCCACCATCGTGGGGCGCGGCGGCGGCTCGGTCACCTTGGACGCCGGCGACGGGTTGCCGGGCGTCTCGTTCGAACTGCTCTACAAGGAGGGCACGGGGTCCGGGGGCCAGTTTCTATCGGCTGGGGTCCTCGCCCCGGGGATAGGGGGCGAGTTCGTGGTCGAGGACCTAAGCCCCGGGACGGAGTACCGCTTCGCGATGGCATTGCGGACCAGCGACGGCCGGTCGGAGTTGAGCCTCCTGCCCTCCACCTCGACCTTGGCGGCAGGTGAGATCGACGCGGCCCATCAGCTTCATGCTGCCCCGCTCGCCGGGGGTGGCGTCGTCTTGCGTTGGAGAGACGGGAACCCCGGAGCGGATGGCTATCAGGTTCTCCGGCGGCTGGTCGGGGAGGAGGAAGAACTGGTCGCCACGGTGCCGGTGGGCGTCGGTACCTACAGCGACCTCGCCATCCCCGCAGACGGCGTGTATCGCTTTCGCCTCGTCTCGCACGTCGGCGGTGTCCAGAGGTCGAGTTCTCCGGTGGTCGAAGTCACGGTGGCAGACGGCGAGATGCTGCGGCAAGCCCCCCGCGTTCGGGTTTACGACACCCCTGCCGGCGTGGTTTTGCGTTGGGAGAGCATCGCGTTTGGCGGGGATGGGATCCGGGTGTTTCGCTCCCTCCTCGGGGTGGCTGAGGAACTCGCCGAGCTTCCGCCGAGTTCGACCGGCTACATCGATGCTGCCGCGCCAGACTCCGGCGAGCGTCTGAGCTATTGGATCGAGTTCTTCGGCGCGGGATGGGAGTCGGCGTCCAATGTCGATTCGCTGCGGGGTATCTCCGGACAGCGCTACGAGGGGGAGAGCGTGACTGTCGGTGGTGTGTATTACATCGCCGCGAGGAACACCCCCACACTGATGCGCTACGATCTCGCGGGGCGCCGTTGGCTCCCGCCGTTCCGCCTCCCCGCCCCCGCATCGAAGCTCGCCGCCGGCGGCGGCAAGGTGTTCGCCTCCTGCGAGGGGGCGCTATTGGAGTTCACCTCAGCCGGTGCGATGCGCCAGGTCGCCGCCTTGCCGACGACGCCGTGGGCGATGGGCGTGGCAGGCTCCGAGGTGGTCTTCCAGCTGCAGAGCGGATCGAGCGAACTGGGGAGGAGGTTGATCTCCAACGGGAGCAGCCGCCCGGGCTACCCGCTCACGAACCGATTCAACGACTTCGACGTCGCCGCCGACGGCAGGACCCTGCACGGGGCCAACGCGTCCTCGCACGCGAGGATCGTCCTCAACCCGATCACCGGCAAATTTTCGAGCGAGCGGTGGGTGGGATACGCCAGCAGCGGGCCCCGGGGGGGCGTGCACCTCTCCACTGACGGTGCGCTCCTCGCCGTGCAAGGCGGGCCGGTCGTCTCGACCTCGGACGGCCGTTACTTCGGCTCGCTGGGCGAGTATCAATCCGTGGCGTTCGCGGAAAGCGGAGATGTGATCGTCGCACGGGACACGGAAGTGACCGTCCACAGGGCGGGCACGTTCGCCGAGTTGGGGAGGGTCGGCGGTCTAGTCGGCCCGCCCGCGGTCACCACGGATGGGGCGAGCGGTTTCGCCTTTGTTGCTTCCGGCTCCCCCGGAGCGATGGAGGTCCTCGAGCTCCCGTTTGCCGCCTCCCTCGATCTCCCGGAAGCCGCACCTTACGGGGGCGAATTCGCCGCCGGCGACGCGTTCCTCGGTGAGGGGGACGAGGTCTGGTTGTTGAGTCCCGACCGGGGCCACCTGTACCGCTGGGATCGCAGCCCGGAGCCGCCGGAGCCGGTGCCGTTGCCCGGTCGGCCCGCTGCGGCTGCGCCGTGGACCGGGGGAGGGCCGGCGGAGATCGTGATCGCCGACCGTACTGGCGCCCTCCGCTTGCTCAAGACCGCACCGGTGGGTGGTTGGGTGACCGAACCTTACGGGCACACGGATAGCCCCGCCACGATTCGCATCGCTGCCCACGGCCCGGGCTGCATCGTCTCCGGTGTGTCCGCCGCCCGCGAGATCGCGACCGACGGGAGCCACCTCGATCCGCCGCCGCCGCTCGTGGGGCGTTGGGGGCCAGACGGGCGCTACTACACCTTTGGCACCAGCAGTTTTGTGATTTGGGAGCGCCGTCAGGACGGCAGCTACTCCCAGCGGTTTACCCACAGCTACAACGGCAGCTCTGTGACTGTCGATCCCTCAAAAGTCCATTTCTCGCCGTCGGGCGGGCGCCTGAGCATCCCTCAAGGGGCTGTGTTCTCGACCAATGGTGGCAGCCTTATCACGCAGTTCGCCGCGCCTGTCGAAGTCGTCGCGCCCACGGACTTCGGCGTCTACACGCTCGAGGCGAGCGGGCACCGATCCGTGCTGCGTGAGTGGGACGACTCTGGAGCCAACACGGCGACGGTTTGGCTCCCCGGACGACCCAATCAATTGCTGGTCCACGACGCCGGTGTCGTCGCGATCACCCAGGACGTGAGGCCGTTCCTGTTCGACTTCGGATCCGGCCTAGTGCCGACCGCAGACACAGCCAACGCTGCGCCCGCTGTGGTCGCGGCGCCGCACGATTCCCGAGCGAGCGTCGGTGGGGGTGCATCCCTATCGGTCGTTGTATCGGGTTCGGGGCCCTTGCAATACCAGTGGTTCCGCGACGGCGCGCCTCTGCCCGGCGAAGTTGGCAGCGAGCTGTCGCTCTCTGGTCTTGGGATCGACGATACAGCATCGTTCTATGTGAGCGTCAGCAACACGCACGGTTCCGTGCAGACTGAGCCGGTACGCCTCACCGTCGGGCCTACCCTCACCCCGCGCCGGTTCACCCCTGGGAACCTGCTCGTCGCCGAAGGCGGAACGGTTCGCGAGCTGACGCGGGACGGCGTGTGGATCGGAGGCGAGCAGCTCGCGCCCTCTGAGCGCTATCAAGACAGCGGGGATGTGCTCATCGACTCGTTCGGCCGGCTGCATGCGAGGTTCTTGAGCGGTCGCAGCGGATACCTCGCGACCTTCGAACCGACGACAGGGAAGTGGTTCGAACGCGATGACCTTTTCCGCGCCCAACCGATTAGGGAGCGAATGAACTTCAGCAGCGGGTTCGGTAGGATCTGGTCGAGCGAATCTGGCTTCGAGGTAGACTCCCTTCGCAGCGAACTGCCGCCGGCCACCGACTTCGGCTTGATCGGGGCGATTGTCGCGGGTCGGGATGGACGGCTCTACGCGTACGGGTGGGGTGGGAATGCTCCAGTATATGAACTGGACCCCGACTCTTTCGCCACCCTCCGCACCATCCCGGTCCCGCGGCCCTCGTCGTGGAGCCTGTCCGCGCTGGACGTTGATGCGGCAGGCAACTTTTTCATCGCGTTCCGGACTGGCACGATCGACAAGCTCGACCCGTCCGGGGCTCTGCTGGCGAGCGTCGATGTCGACGAGGGGTTCGCGGTTGACCTCGATCTGGATGGCGGAGGTTGCATCGCTTGCGGATTGAGTGTCGGGGGAGCGCTAGTCCTGGATGAAGAGCTGGAGATGGTAGCTGACGTCCAAGGGGAGGTGGATGAAGCCGCTTACGTCTGCTGGGTTCCCGATGTCGGCGACGTCACGGCCGCGGGGGAGTTGACGACCATTCTGGTGGGCGGTCTATACGAAAAGACGGTAACGGTTCGCAACGACACCGCCGTGCCGTTTGATGCGTTCGCAGTTTGGGTTCACGGTCTTGCCGCCGAACAGCGGCTCCACAATGCGAGCGATTATCAGGGGGGCGCGCCGCGGGTGATCGTTCCGATGGCGCTCGCGCCGGGGGCGGAGATCCAAGTCACGTTGCAGTTTCGGGCGCCCGACCCCGTTGAGTTAGGGTGGGTCTATTCGATTGGTGCGGTCGAGAGCCCATCGACGCCCGGCGGCGCGTTCGGGATCATCGGAGTCGGTCACCTTGGGGAGGGAGGGCTCGAGATCAGCGTGGCGACCGAGTTTGGCCGCCGCTACCAAATGGAGCGGTCGCTCGACGGCGCCCAGTGGGTAGCCACGGAGCCACCGGTGACTGCGGCGGGGTCACAGTGGACTTGGCGAGGCGATGCGGAAGAGACACCGACCCTCTTCCGCGTGCGAAGACTGGAGTGACCGGGCACCGCCTGCCTCACTCCCGCTCCGGGCTGCGGCGTTTTTCGGGAAGGATCGCGCAGGCGCCCTTGCAGCCGAAGATCTTGCTCAGCAGGTAGCGGTTGCGGCTGACCCACATGTAGATGCGCTCGGCGACCCAGATCACACCGGGCAGCCACAGGAACAGCCCGAGCGGGACGAGCAGCGGCATGCGCAGGCCGAGGAAGCGGAAGGCGCGGGCGCCGCGGTGGATCTCCCCCGCGGGCGTGACGCAGTGGATCGCCTCGTGCAGGTCTTCGCGGGTCAATGCCGGCGCGATCTCGCCGACGCGCGGGTCTTTGATCGGCACCAGCTCGGCCTTGCCGAACCAGTCGAGCCAAGTCAGCAGCCGCATCTGGAAGGTGCAGAGCGGGCAGTCGCTGTCGTAGAGCACGAGGTGGCGCGGGCGCGGGGCGCCCGTCGGTCGGGGATCGTCCATGGGGCGAAACTAACGCCATCCTGCGCGCTTTGCACGGCGCCAGCGGGCGCCTTTTTGCCTTGTCAGGGCCACTTCGCCCCGGCACGCTTCCGCCCACTATGAAGCGAAGAAACTTCCTGAAGACCTCCACCGCGCTCGGCGCCGCCGCCGCCCCGACGATCATCCCGTCCTCCGCCCTCGGCCAAGGCGACAAGCCCGCACCCAGCAACCGCGTCACGCTGGGGCTCGTCGGCTGCGGCGGGCAGGGCACCGGCAACCTGCGCAACCTGATGAACGTCGACGACATCCACGCCCTCGCGGTGTGCGACCCGGAGACCGGCCACGGCGAGCGCGCCAAGAAGCACGTCGATGACAAGAACGGCAACACCGACTGCAAGGTGTACGCCGACTACCGCGAGCTCTGCGCCCGCGACGACATCGACGCCGTGATCATCGGCACGCCGGACCACTGGCACGCGCTGGCCTGCCTCGCCGCCATGCGCAACGGCAAGGACGTCTATTGCGAGAAGCCGATCACCCACCTGTTCGCCGAGGGGCAGGCGGTCTACAAGACGGCCGCCGAGCACAAGCGCGTCTTCCAGGTCGGTTCCCAGCAGCGCTCCGACACCCGCTTCCGCGTCGCCGCCGAGGCGGTCATGAACGGTCTGCTCGGCACCATCCGCGAGGTCAAGGTGGGCCTGCCGACCGGCAAGGGGACGAACGAGCTCGGGCGCGTCGGCCAGCCGATCCCCGCCGGCCTCGACTACGACCTCTGGTGCGGCCCGAGCCGCTACCTGCCGTTCCACAAAGACCGCTTGCACTGGAACTGGCGCTGGTGCCTCGACTACGGCGGCGGCCAGCTCATGGACTGGATCGGCCACCACAACGACATCGCCCACTGGGGCCTCGAGAAGGACAAGTCCGGCCCCATCCAGGTCGAGGCCAAGGAGTTCCGCTTCCCCGAGAAGGGCATGTACGACCAGGCGATCGACTACGAGGTCGTCTCGACCTACGCCGAGGGTTACACGGTCACCATCTCGAACCGCCACAAGATGGGCAACGACGGCCGCAACATGGGCACGCAGTGGATCGGCGACGACGGCTGGATCTACGTCGACCGCGGCCGCATCGAGGCCTCGAACCGCGAGTGGATCACCGAGAGCAACGACCGCGGGCCGAAGAAGGCCTACAAGACGCGCGGCCACCACCGGAACTTCGCCGAGTGTGTGAAGAGCCGCGAAGCGTGCATCTGCCCGGCGGAGACCGGCCACCGCAGCGCCACGCCCGGCCACCTCGCCTACGTCTCGCTCGCCCTCGGTAAGCCGCTCAAATGGGACCCCGAGAAGGAGGAGGTCGTCGATGACGCCGCCGCCGACAAACTGCTCAAGGGGCTCAACTACCGCGACGGCTGGAGCCTCGACGCTTAGGGGGCGCGCCGCCGAACCCGAATCGAAGAGCGGCGGGGGCGAGAGCCTCCGCCGCTTTGTTTTCGAACACGACCGAGTTTTCAGGGCAAACCGAAGCGACCCGGCGCCCTGATCACCTCGCCCGCCGCCCCCATCTTCGGCGGAGACGGAGCTCCGCCCTCCAGGGTCAGAGGAACAGAGGCAGGAGGCTCCGCCCGCAGTCAAGGCGCCGGGCTAATCGCAGAGCCCAACGCCGCCAGAGCCGAGGAAGCGCGGTCTTGGACATCGTGTCAGACTGGTGCTTTTCGCTGGCCAACGGTGAGGCCAACTGGCTTCATAGGGAAAGCCCGCCCGATCCGTGCTGCCGATGAAACGCTCGCGCCTCCCTTCCGTCCTCGCCCTCACGCTCGCCACCTCCCTCTCCTGCTCGGAGGCCGAACCGGAGGGGGGTGGGGAGAGCGAGGTCGGCGCGGCCGCGGTGCCGGGGGCCGCTGCGCCTGCTTCGACGTCCCGTGACTGGCCGCGTTTCCGCGGTGCGGGCGGTACGGGCGTTTCGGAGACGGCGGAGCCACCGGTCGAGTGGTCGGCGGACGAGGGCATCGCCTGGCGGGCACAACTGCCCGGGCCGGGGGCGTCGAGCCCGATCGTGGTTGGCGACACGGTGGTGCTCACCTGCCACACCGGCTACGGGCTGAGCTCGGACTCGCCGGGGGCGATGGAGGAGCTGCGCCGCCTCGTGCTCTGCTTCCGCCGCGCGGATGGCGAACCTCTATGGCAGACCGAGGTGCCGTCGCGCCTGCCGGAGGAGCGCTATCAGGACCGCATGTTCTGGCACGGGTACGCGACGCCGACGCCGGCGGCCGACGCGGATTCGATCTACGTGTTTTTCGGCAAGTCGGGCGTCGCGGCCCTCGACCACGCGGGCGAGATCCGCTGGCACACGCATGTGGGCGACGCGACGCACGGCTGGGGCTGCGGCACCTCGCCGGTGCTGCACGGCGACCTCGTCATCGTCAACGCCTTCACCGAAAGCGGCGCGCTGGTGGCACTCGATAAGAGGACGGGCGACGAGGTCTGGCGCGCGCCGGGGTTGAAAGAGAGTTGGAACACGCCGCAGATCGTGCGCACGGCGGCGGGCGAGGACGAACTGGTGGTGGGGATTTTCGGCGAGGTGCTCGGCTTCGACCCGGCGACCGGCGAGGAACTGTGGCGCTGCAAGGGGCCGGACTGGTACATCGTCGGCAGCATGGTGGCGCACGGTGACGTCGTGTTCTGCATCGCCGGCCGCGACCACGGCTCGGTCGCGGTGCGCGCGGGCGGTCGCGGCGACGTGGGCGCAACGCACCTCGTCTGGGAATCAAAGCGCGGCTCGAACGTCGTGTCGCCGCTCTATCACGACGGGCTGCTCTACTTCGCCCACGAATCCGGCGCGCTGGCGGCCTGCCTCGACGCCAAGACCGGCGAGGAGATCTACTACGAGCGCCTCCCGGGGCGGCCCGACACCATCTACGCCTCGCCGGTCCTGGCCGACGGCAAGCTCTACTATCTCGATCGCCGGGGGACCTGTTGGGTGTTGGCGGCCGGCCGTGACTACCGCGTGCTGGCGACCAACCAGATCGACGGCGACGAGGGCGCCTTCAACGCCAGCCCTGCGCTTTCGGGGAATGCTCTGTTCCTGCGGTCGGATCGGTATCTCTACGCGATCGGCTCGGTGGAGTGAGGTGGGTTGCGGGCGATCCTCCCGCGAACTTCGTCACGATGATTTGCTGGCCCGCGGTGTGGGGGGCTCGCTGTTTCGCGAATTGCCTGGGCGAGCCTGCCTTCGTAGGCTGGGGCAATCATGAACGCCCTCAGCTCCTCCATTATCGTGTTTTCCGGCGCGTTTTTGCTCGCCGTCGGCTCTCACGTCCGACACAGCGACACCGGGGCCTTCGTCCAGGTCGTCGGTTGTCTGGTAGGGATCTTGGGGTTCATCGGATGGTTCAAAGCCTGTTCCAACGATCCCAAGTGAGGGCGCTTTCCCCGGGAGCGCCGACTCCTGCGCGCGGACGCTCGCGCTCCGCCGTCGCGTCGCGGCGAAACGGGGGGAGCTACCCCGCGAACCTCTCGTAGACCACCGCGTAGTCCTCCTCGCCGCGGCCGGCGCGGACCTGTTCGAGCATGGTCGCCGCCGCCGAGGACAACACGGGGAGATCGACACCGGCGGCCGAGCCGATCGCCAGCCCGAACTGGGCGTCTTTGAACATGTTCTTGAGCGAGAAGTGCGGGGTGTAGTCGCCGCCGAGCATCGCCGGCAGCTTCATGTTCACCAGGCCTGAGGTGCAGGCGTTCACCGCCAGCGCGGCCTCCATCGCGGCGGGGTCGACGCCGCCTTTCTCCGCCACGGCGAGCGCCTCGGCGAGGATCGCCACCGTGGTCGCCGAGATCATGTTGGTCGCGATCTTCAATACCGTCGCAGCGCCGACCTCGCCGAGGTGGGTGATCGAGTTCGCGCTGGCACCGAGCACCGGGCGGGCGCGCTCCAGCACCTCTGCGTCGCCGCCGACGTAGTAGTTGAGCTTGCCGGCGGCGGCGGCGTCGCGGCTGCCGGTGAACGGGCAATCGAGGAAGGCGGCTCCCGCCGCGGCGGCGATCTCCGCCGCCTCGCGCATCTCGCCCGGCGCGACGGTGGCGTGGGCGAGGACGAGGTGCTCGGGGGTCAGGGCCGGGGCGGCGGCCGCCAGCACTTCCAACAAGGCGTCGCCATCGCGGACGAAGAGCTGCAGAACCGGCGCCGCGGCGGCGGCGTCCGCCGGCGAGCCGAGCGCGTTCGGCTCCGGCTTCGGCGTTCGGTTCCAGACGAACACCTCGTGGCCGTCGGCGCGCAGCTTGTGCGCGACACCGGTGCCGATGATCCCCAAGCCGAGGACCCCGACGCTCAGTTGGTCTCCCCCGGGCAAGGCCGCTACTCCTCCCCGGTGGCCTCCGCTCCGCCAGCTTCCCCGGCGTCGCCTCCGCCCTCGGTCGCGGCTTTCGGCTCGATGAACTTCGGCTCGCCGGTCGGGTTGCCCTCGTCGTCGACGGGGGTGACTTTGATCTTGCCGCCCGGCTCTTTCGGGAACTCGACCTGCACCGGCGGGGTGGTGGCGGTGATCGGTTTGCGCGGCTGCGGGTTCGTCGCCGCCCCGGTCCTGGGCGGCACGGCGGGCGCGCGCACCGGCGGGGTCACGGCGGACACCGGCTTGACGATCTCGACCAACTCGATGTCGAACAGCAGGGTGCTGTTGGGGCCGATCGGGGGGCGGCGGCCCATCTCGCCGTAGGCGAGCTCGGAGGGGATGAAGAGCTGCCACTTCGATCCGACCGGCATCATCTGCAGCGCCTCGGTCCAGCCCTTGATGACGCCGCGGACGCTGAATTGGCTCGCCGCGCCCTTCGAGGAATCGAACTCGGTGCCGTCGATGAGCGTGCCGCGGTAGATCGCTTTGACGCGGTCGTTGGAACCGGGGATGTCACCGTCGCCCTCTTCGAGGATCTTGTATTGCAAACCGCTGGGCAAGGTCTTCACCCCGTCCTTGGTGCCGTTCTCGGCGAGGAAGGCCTCGCCGTCCGCCTTGTTCTTGGCGGCGAGCGCGTCCCACTCCTCCACCGTCTTCAGGCCAAACGCCTCGAGCATCTGCTTCTTGCGCATCGCCTCCTGGCGCTCGCGGCTGAAGGCGCTGAGGATGCGCTGCTTGTCCTCGTCGGAAAACTCGGTGTCGGCGCCCTCGAGCGCGGCTTTGAGACCGGCGGCGAAACGGTCGATGTCCAGCTCGATCTCACCGCGCTTCATGTTGGCGCCGATGTCCATGCCGATCAGGTAGCTGACCGTCTTCATGTCCTTGTGCTCGGTCGTCTCCTGCGGTTCCGGCGGGGCCGTTTCGTTCTGGGCGTGCGCCGCACCGGCGACGGTGAGGGCGAGCAGCCCCGGCAAACATGGTCGGGATTTTCAGGGTTCTTCGCGGCGCCGCTCATGGGCGGCGAGGGGACGCTATTGTAAGGGAGGTTCCACCGGAATCAACGGCGCCATTTGTTGCAAATAGTTTGCGTTAGTTTCGAATTGGCGTTTAGGTGGCGTCATGTTCAAGCAGTTTTGTCCGATCCAAAGGCTCGCGGCCCCCCTGTTGGGGCTGGCGGGGTTCGCGCTCGTCTCGTGTGGCGATGGCAAGAACGCGGGGGCTGGGCCGGGCTCCGAACCCTTTGCCGGAGCCCCCGACGAGGCCATCCGCGTGGTCGTCAGCGTGCCGCCACAGGCCGATTTCGTGCGCCGCGTCGGCGGTGGCCGCGTGGCGGTCGAGACGCTCGTCGGCCAGGGCGCCGACCCGCACGGCTTCACGCCGAGCCCGCGCGAGATGAAGGCGATCTCCGAGGCGCAGATCTACTTCACCGTCGGCATGCCCTTCGAGGCGACGCTGAGCGAGCGCATCCAGAAGGCGAACGCCGACATCGCCCTCGTCGACACCGGCGCCGGCTTCGAGAAACTCGCCCTGCTCTGCGAACACGACCACGGCGAAGGCGAGCACGATGGGGACGAGCACGGCCACGAGGACGAGCACGGCCACGAGGAGCACGAACCCGACCCGCACATCTGGCTGGCGCCGAATCTGATCAAGGTGCAGGCGGGGCACATCGAGAAGGCGCTGGCCGCCGCGGCGCCGGACCACGCCGGCGAGTTCGCCGCCAACCGCGCCGCCCTCGAGGCGGAGCTCGACGCCCTGCACGCCGAGCTGAGCGAGAAGCTGCAGCCCTTCGGCGGTGAGGAACTCTACGTCTTCCACCCGGCCTTCGGCTACTTCGGCCACACCTACGGCATCGAGCAGGTGCCGATCGAGATCGGCGGCCGCGCGCCGACGCCGAAGGAGTTGTCGGCCTTCATCGATCGTGCGAAGGCGGCCGGGGTGAAGGTGCTGTTCACCCAGCCGCAGTTCGACCCGCGCGCCGCCGAGACGGTCGCCGAGGCGCTCGGGGCGAAGGTCGTCTCCATGGATCCGCTCGCCCCCGACGTCCTCGCCAACATGCGCGCCATCGCCGAAGCGATCGCGGAGGGGCTGGGGGGGGATGCGTGAGAACCCCATGCGCGGACGGCGCGACCCGGGCCACGCTCCGCTCGCTGTTGGAATTCTCGCGACCAGGCGTATCCTCCACCCATGAAAGCCATCAGCGCCGCCATCGTCTTCCTCGGGTCTGTTGGGCTCTTCGCGAGCCACACCTTGCTCGGCGAGGCGTATCACTGGATGGTCGTCGGCCTCGCCAGCTGCCTTGCCTTCGTCTCGCTCCTGGCGTGGTTTTTGGAGATGGTG
>JAUIGD010000176.1 GCA_030430255.1 Verrucomicrobiia bacterium | reverse complement strand
CGGCGGCAGGGACAGGCGAAGCGGCTGGGTGAACACCCTGCCCGAGCCGGTCACCACGCCAACACCCTCAGCGTCAACGAGGGCGAGCCACAGCCCGGAGCTTGGTGATCGATCCGGGCTAGGTGATCGATCCGGGCCAGGAGGCTGCGGATCAACCCGAACCCCCTGCCCAGACATTTTTTCCGTGGGCTGTGGCGGCGATCTCCCGTCCCACCCGAGGAAACCTGTCATGAACCGCCGAATCCTCCTCTCCCTCCCGCTCTTCGCGCTCCCGAATCCATCCCACGGCCAAGACGCCGAGTACCAACCGGTCTTCCCAGAGGCGACCCACACGCTGGATGCCGTCGTGGTGGTGGGGAAGGCGGAAGATCTGTTGGGGGCCGCCCCATCCGCAAACAAGGGGCAGGCCAACAACGAAGAGCTCAGCCGTCGCCCGGTGTTGCGCCGCGGGGAACTCCTGGAAGCGGTGCCGGGCGTCGTGATCACCCAGCACTCGGGCGGGGGCAAAGCCAACCAATACTTCGTGCGCGGGTTCAACCTCGACCACGGCACCGACTTCCACGTCTCCCTCGACGGGATGCCGGTCAACTACCGGACCCACGCCCACGGCCAAGGCTACGCCGACCTCAACTTCCTCATCCCCGAGTTCATCGAGCGGCTCGACTACTTCAAAGGCCCGTTCTATCCCGAACTCGGCGATCTCTCGACCGCAGGCGGCGCCCAATACCGGCTCTACAAAGAACTGCCGCAGGGGATCGCCAGCGTCACCGTAGGCGAGAACGACTACTACCGGGCGTTGCTCGGTGATTCCATGGTGGCCGGTCGCGGCGCCCTCACGCTCGGGGGCGAGTACACCCGCGAGAACGGACCCTGGACGAACCCCGACGGCTACCGCCGGTTCAACGGCCTGCTGCGCTACCACCTCGGTGACGAAGACGACTACTTCGACCTCACCGCGATGTCATACGTCGGCCGATGGGACGCCACCGACCAGATCCCGCGCCGCGCGATCCGCGACGGCCGGATCGGCAGGTTCGATGCGATCGACCCCACCTCTGGCGGCGAGACCGCGCGCCACAGCCTCCACATGAACTGGCAGCAGACGAGCCCGGGGACGGTCACCCACCTCGACGCCTGGGCGGGTTACTACGAACTCGACCTGTTCTCCAACTTCACCTACTCGCTGGGCGACCCCGTCAATGGCGATCAGTTCGAGCAGAAGGAGAGCCGCTACTTCGCCGGCCTCAACCTCTGGCGGCGTTGGGACTACGACCTCGGCGACCGCCCCAGCCAAACCACGCTCGGGCTGCAGACCCAGCACGATTGGATCGACGACATCGGCCTGCACCTGACCAAAGCGCAGCGGCGCCTGGCGACCGTGCGCCAGGATGACATCCATCAGAGCAGCGTCGGCCTCTACCTCGACCACGAGAGCGAGGTGACCCCTTGGCTGCGGATCGGCGGGGGGCTCCGAGCGGACGGGTTCCTCTTCGATGTCGATGGCGACCCGGCGAACTCCGGCGACCAGACCGACGGCATCCTCAGCCCCAAGTTCCACCTCGTCATGGGGCCGTGGGCGGAGACCGAACTCTACCTGAACGGCGGGCTCGGCTTCCACAGCAACGATGCCCGCGGGGTGACCATCACCCGCGACCCGCTCACCAGCGAAGCGGTCGACGCCGTCGACCCGCTGGTGCGCACCGAAGGGCTCGAATTCGGCGTCCGCACCCAAGTGGTGCCCGACTTGACGGCGACCGTCTCCCTCTGGGGGCTGCGCAGCGACAGCGAGTTCGTCTACGTCGGCGACGCCGGCACCACCGAGGCCGGGCCCGCTTCAGAACGCTACGGGGTCGAGGTCGCCACCTACTGGCGCCCCTCCGACTGGCTCGGGCTGGATGCGGAGTACTCGTGGAGCCACGCGCGGTTCCGCGGGGTTCCTTCCGGCGAGGACTTCATCCCCAACGCCGTCGACCACATGGTCTCGGCGGGCATCACCGCCGGTCGCGAGGAGGGCCTCTACGGGAGCCTGCGCGGGAGGTTCTTCGCTCCCCGGCCGCTCGAGGAAACCGGCCGGATCGAGGGCGACGAGAGCTTCCAAGTCAACGCCCGGGTCGGCTACCGCAAGGGGTCGTGGGACTTCGCCGTCGATTGCCTCAACCTGCTGGATCGCGACGACAACGACATCGAGTACTTCTACGAAAGCCGGCTGCGCGGCGAGCCCGCCGGCGGCATCGGCGTCGTCCACATCCACCCGGCCGAACCGAGGCAGTTCCGCCTGAGCGCCACCTACCGCTGGTAGCCCGCCTCCGGGCCCGGCTCGACCAACAAGCCCGGCCGTTCGCAAATCCTGGTGACACCGGTCGCCACGCCCACGCCGATCGCGTACGGATCTCCAAGCCGTAACCTGAGGCTGGAGATCGGTCCGGCCACCCCCTTTGCGGGTCCGCTGCGCCACACGTCGCGACCGTCCAATGGGAGGCCGGTGGGGTGCCGTGGGTTGGGCCACCCCCATTCCCGGATTGAACACCCGCTGACCCCATCCATTGTTGGCGTGATTGAAAACGACTCATGGGTGCCACAGCGAGAGGTTTTCGCCGCAGGCTGGGCGAGGCGGGGCGAGGCCGCGGGTGAACACCCGCGGCCGGGCCACAACGCAGCTTGCGGTGGAACGATCCGCTGAGCGGCGACCCGATCCCGCCGGAGCCAGCACTTCTTCCCCCCTCAGAATTTGGCGCCGCGAGACGTATTCAAACACGCCCTAGTCCGTCCTTCTTCCGTCCTCGGGCACATCCACTTTCGATTTTCCGATGAGCTATCGCCTCCCACTGTCCCACATCCTCTTCGCTCTCGCAGCCGGCGCCACCTGCGGCGCACAACTGGAGGTCGATCAGGTAACGCTCACCCCTGAAGGGGCCTCGGTGTCCTACTCAGGGGACGCCGGCTCCTACTACATGCTGGAGCGGTCTGCAGACCTGAGCGGGTTCGACGAGGTCGTCGATATGGAACTCGGCTCCGACGGCGACTCCATCCTCAGCGACGCATTCCTAGCGCTCGACGCGGCAGGCTACTACCGGATCGCATCCGTCCGCAGAGATTTCCCGCTAGACGTGGATGGCGACGGGATCGACGACGTCTTCGAACTGGAGAACCCGGGTGTGCTGGACCCCTTCGACCCGGCGGATGCGGACCTGGATCCCGATGGAGACCAACGGACCAACCTGGAGGAGTATCGCGATCGCACCGACCCGGCGGTCGCGGACAATCGCGCCACCGAGATCAGGGAGACATCGCCGTTCGATGGCGAAAGGATGGTGAATGTCACCCGGGAGATCATCGTCCGGTTCAACGGGGAGATCGACCCGGCAGGTGTCGGGCAAGGGGCCGTCGTGGTGAGCGCGGCGGGGACGGCCGTCGAAGGGAGGCTGGTCGTCTCGACCACCAAGAGGTTCCTCACGTTCTTCTACGACTCCCCGCTCCCCCCATCCAGCCAGGTGCTCGTCACCATCGATGGCGACTCCGTCGTCGATGGGTATGGCAAGCCCCTCGATGCGGACGGCGACGGGTCCCCGGGCGGGGATCGGACATTGAGGTTTCGTACCCTGCCGTTGGAGCGCATTCCGGGCACCGACGTGTCCGGCTTTGTCCGGGACTCGCTGAGCGGCGATCCGATCGAGGGGGTAACGCTCCGCATCGATGGATTCCCCGAGGCGGACGTGGTATCCGACGCCAGCGGCCGGTTTGAGATCGTCGATGCCCCGGCACCGGAGTTCTTCGTGCACATCGATGGGACGACTGCCCTCTCTCCACCGGCCGGGTCGGTCTATCCAAATGTCGGCAAGCGCTTCGAGAGCGCACCCGGGAGGTCGATCCCCCTCTCTCACCACGGGATCCCCTTCGACATCTTCCTTCCTCCGGTAGCGACGGCGGACGCGGTCGCGCTCGACCCCGGCGAGACCACGCAGGTCGGGTTCGGAGCCGCCGGGCGTTCGACCTTGTCGTCGATGTTCCCCGGCGTCGACCCGGCGATGTTCGAGGAGGTGGTGGTGTCCATCGCACCCGGGGCGGCCCGCGATGACTTTGGGGTCGCCGCCACCACCGCGACGGTCGTCCCCGTCCCGCCCGACCGCCTGCCCGGACCGCTCCCGGAGGGGCTGAACCCCAGCCTGGTGATCTCGATCCAAACCCCCGGCGCGACCAACTTCGACGTTCCCGCTGCCGTTCGATTCCCGAATGTCGATGGGCTGCCGCCCGGGTCAAAGGCGACCCTTTGGTCGTTCGACCACGATGCAGGTGCCTGGCACCCCACCGGGAATATGACGGTCAGCGCAGACGGCATGTATCTCGAGACCGATCCAGGCGTCGGCGTGCTGGCACCCGGGTGGCACTCCAGCAGCCCGCCTAGAAACTGGGGCGGCGGCAGCGAGCCACAACTGTTCACCTCACCCGCCGAGGTGGAGATCATCTTCACCCGCGCCGGAGATGAACACACCATCGAGCTGCCGTTCTACCCGCCCTCCGCCGCGACCTCCGCGACCGGCCGGGAGCACGAACGCACCTCGCCGCAGGAGACGGTGCTCATCACGGTCGAGGGCGACCTCGACGGCTTCTACGATGTCTCAGGGGCAGATGGTTTGAAGACGGAGAACATTTTCCTCAGCCCCGGCGACGGGATCGAGCGCCGCCGCGCGGTGCTCCGCAGCACCCCCGAGATCTTCGCCAACGCGAACGAGAGCGGGAAACCGTTCAATGGGGATGTGCTCCTCGGCGCGAAAGTCCACATCAAGACGCGGTCCCGCGCTTCGAATGGCAACCTGACGATCAAGGAGGAGACGAAACTGATCTACCACTTTCTGGACAACTCGGACGACGACCGGGAGGACGGGAAGCTCCTGTTCCGCGACATTCAGTCCGGAGGCACTTTCAAATCGAAGCGGAAGATCCTCAACATGGTCACCGGGGGGCCGAAGCCAGAGCTCCTCATCCAAGACGCCGCCAGCAACCCCCAGTTCGCCATCGCCGCCGACGGCGAGGACTGGCAGGTCGAGTTCGACCCGGAGGACACCGGCTTCCACTTCGCCGACCTCGGCGCCAGGGTGGAGCTGGACGGCACCCCTTACGCGCTACCCGATTTTGGGGAGATGGAGGCGCGGGGGACCGAACCGGTCACCATCTATTTCGACCGGGACCGGTTCATCGAGACCTGGATCAGGCGGGTGATGGAGGAGGAGGACATCTTCAGCCCCACGTTCCGCCTGATCGCGTCCAACCGCTACGAGGACATCAAAGGGCGGCTCGCCGACCGCTGGGCAGAGATCGGCGGGGGGGCGGACACCGTCGTCACCATCGACGACGCGGCGGCGGGGCCTGCCCGCCGACAGGTCAAGATCATCTGGTCGTTCGCCGTCACGGAATACGACGACCTGAATGGGGACGGCATGCCCACGCCGGGCACCGAAGTGGCCGACACGGATGGCGACGGGCGCTACGCGGTGATCCCGGGCGAGTTCATCGATTTCAACGACAACGGGGAGGCGGACGAGGGTGAGTACGATCCCGACAACATCGTCCGCCTCAACCCTGGCAACGAGCTCGATATCCCGGGCGAGTTTATCGACGTGAATGGGGATGGGGTGTTCAACCAAGGCGTCCCGTTCGGGCTGTCGGGAGACCTCGACTTCGACTCGGACCTGTTCCTGGGCAGGCTGGTCGACGAAGCGGAGCTGTTCTCCTTGGGGAAAGCCCAGTGGATCTACATCCTGGACCAGGCGTTCGAGAACGAGGACGCGGGCGAGTTTCGCGTCTTCCTCCCAAACATAGTCGATGCGTTCATCGGCGAGGAGAACCTCGATGTGGAGGAAGCGATCCACAATGTCGTCGCCCACGAGGTGGCCCACACTTGGGGTCTCGTGCACTCCGACAGGATGAGCGTCGGGATCTTCGACATGATGCACCACGCGTTCACGACCGACAATATCCGCCAGATCGTCTGGACCGATACCGCCAAGATGGCGGTCCGGGCGGCCTTGGACCTGGAGGTCGACGAGGACGCTTTCGTCCAGCACACCCTCCAGTCCTATCGCTACGGCGCCCTCAATCGGCACAAGTCGCCACCCGACAACCCGTTCGAGCAGCTCAGCGGGATCGATGAGACCCCCGCGATGGCGGCGCTCCTCTCCGTCCCAGACGCCCGCCCTCTCGCGCCTCTCGAACCGATCCCAGCTGTGCTGGCGGACGGAGCGGGTGGGGCATCGGGTGGGTTCCAGTTCGTGATCCAGGGTGCCGGGGGACAGCCATTGATGGTCGAGGGGGTGGGGTTTGCCGCACCCGGCGGCGGGTTCTCCGTCATCAGCCGCCCCCCCCCATTCGAGCTCGGCCCCGGGGATGAGGAGCCGATGATGATCGTCTTCGACCCGACCGTGGCAGGCGCCGAGAGCAACACCTTGATCATCGATACGAATTCGGACGATACCTTCCCGGCCGACACCGACGGCGTGATCCGGATCGATTTCTCCTCCGCCGGGCTGGCGGCGGATCCGACCTTCGAGCTCGCTCTCGCTGGAGGCAGCAGCAATCTCGGGGGAGTGGAACTCGATCAGCCGCCCCACGAGTTCCCGCTGTTCACCATCACCAACGAAGGGGGCGCCGAGCTCGTATTCGAGGCGGCGATCACGGAGGGCCCGCTGGATTTCGGAATTCCCCCGGGCCCGCACACCCTGGCCCCGACCGAGACATTGGCCCTGCCGCTCCTCTTCGCACCCACCGGGCCGGGGTTGATCCGGGGGACAGTCACCTTCACAACGAACGACCCGGCCGCCCCGACCATCGCCCAGCGCGTCATCGGGACAGGCCTGCCGCTGGGGGGGGTCGGGTCTGGAGACTTCGATTGGGGCGACGATTTCCTGGCGGTGCAGACGGGCGGCTTCGTTCAACGCCGGACGACGGGCGACACCGGCGCGTTCTCCGTGGACATCGCCGCCGACTCCGCCTACCAGGCTTCCTACTTCGACCCACAGACCGGCTTCTTCGGGGCGGGCACGGGTACCGCCGGTGGGCCAGCAGGCTTCACCGACCTGACAGGAGGCCTCTTCATCCGGGCGTCCGAAGGGGTCGACACGGACGGCGACGGGCTGCCCGATGAAGTAGAACTCACCATCGGGACTTCCGTGAACTCCGCCGATACCGATGGCGACGGGCTCGATGATTACCTCGAGGTCCGCCAGGGGTTGAACCCGGCGGATGGCGTCGCTCCACAGGTGGGCACCGTCGGCTCCACCCAGGTCAGGGATCTCGCCTTCCGGGTCGCAGCGGCCACCTTCCGGGACGGCGGCGGGGAGACGGACCTCGCCTTCGCGCTGACCGTCGAACCCGGATTGAGCACGGTCGATGTCAGCGACCCAGCCCTCCCGATCGTCATCAGCGAGATCGCGTTGCCGGAGGACGGCGAGGAGATTGCGGTCGACGCTGAGAATCGCCTGGTGGTCATCTCCAGCAGTTCGGGCGGGCTGATGGTCGTCGATGTCAGCGACCCCGCCGACCCGGTGGTGGCCGCACGGGCACCGATGGCGACCGACCCCCACCTCGCCGTCGGGGCGGGGATGATCTTCACCGCGGCCGAGAGCCGGATGCGTGCCTACGATATCTTCACGGGTTCACCCCTCTACGAAATGGAGGCCGACAGCCGAATCCTCGACCTCGGGGTGGCCGGCGACCGGCTCTACCTCCAACGGGCGAATGCCCTCGACGTGTACCTGCTGGACAACCCGCTCGCGCCAGCCCTCGCCGGGACGGCGGCAAGCTCCGAAAACCCGGCCACCGGAGAGTTCTTCGCCGCCACCGACCAGGTCGCCAGGATCGCGAGCCGGGGCATCTGGATCACCGATGTCTCCGAACCGGGCTCTCCCGAGTTCATCGAGGGCGAGTTTTTGGATGCCCCGGGCGTTGGGCTCGCACTCAACGGTTCTGGGCTCGCCCTGATGGCAGGGATCTTCTTCACCGTCGTCGACATCAGCGACCCGGAAGCCCCCGTCGCCGCCCGCATCATCGGTTCGGCGGCCCTGTCCAGGGACGTCGCGATCGTCGACGGTCTGGCGGTCGTCGTCGGGAAGGACTCGCTGGTGAGTGACACCAGCTGGGTACGCACCGTGAACGTCCTCGAGTTCGACGGTGCCGGAGCCGCGCCGCAGATCGAGGCGACCCTGCGGGTTGCGGACGGCGATCCGGCCGCGCCGGGGCTCCAGGTCTTCGAAGGGGCGTCGGTGCCGATCGACCTCCGTGTCACCGACGATTTCCAAGTCACCCGGGTCGAGCTGCTAGAGGATGGTGTCGTGGCCCAGGTGGACACCAGCTACCCCTTCACCTTCGACCACTTCATCCCACCTGGCGTCGGGAGCTATCGCCTCCAGGTGCGCGCCAGCGACAGCGGGTTCAACCAGTCGCTCTCACCGGCATTCGAGTTCGACGTCGTCCCGGATACCTTCGCCCCGACCCTCGTATCGACCTCTCCCGCGGACGGCCAGTCGACCAGCGCCCCTGCCGCGATCGACATCACCTTCGACGAACGCCTCGCCCCCCCCGGACCGGATCCGTCGGGGTTCGATCTGGTGGATCTGTCGACGGGCTTGATGCAACCGATCGAGTCGATCCGGCTCGGGAGTTCCGGCCGCCGCGTCGTGGTCACCCCCGCCGGCTTCCTGGCCCCCGGCGAGTACCGGCTCACCGTCGCCGGGGCTCGCCTGGCAGATGTTGCGGGGAATCCATTTGCCCCGGCGATCTCGCTCCAGTTCACGGTGGCGCAGCCGTCGCTTTCGGTCTCGGCCGAGAGCGGCGCCCCGACCGATCCCGGAGCGCCCTCCGCCAACGTCGGCCAACGGTTCACCGTGCAGGTCCCGGAGGTCGATCCGGATGCGGCTCGGATGCTCTGGCAGATCCTCGATAGCGAGGGCTCACCCTCGGCTGAGCACGGGGAGCCCGTCGCGATCGACCGGGCTTCTCAGACGGCCACCTTCGAGGTACCCGCGTCGGCGACGACCGGCGACGCGACCTTCTTCACCGGGTTGGGAGGCGAGATGCTGACGCTCCGCCAGTGGGATGTCACCGACGGTTCGGTCCGCCTTCTGGGCCGCGATTCACAGGGTGGGACGACCACCGACCCCTATCCCGGCAACGGGGTCTACGCGTGCTTCAACCCGACGGAGGAACCCGGGGGGGTGATGGAGACCAGCAGCACGATCAGTTTTCAACCGGGCACCTACCGGATCGAGATCGACGTGGCGGGCTCGCAGGAGGGGTTCGGGTTCGAATCTCCGCTCGGCCTGCGCATCGGCGATCTCCTCGACCAGCGGATAGACATCCTCGACTTCGCCCCGCGGCAGACGTTCTCTTTCGAGTTTTCAGTCCCATCGATTCAAGATGCACGGGTCCAGGTGCGCAACGACACGGAGATCACCGGGTTCCCCTCCGCGATCTTCGATGACATCAGGATCATCCGCCTCGCTGATTCGAGCGTGCTGTTCGAGGAGGATTTCTCCATGGACTTCGCCGAGACCGTGCCCTTGCAGATCGTGCCGACGATCTCTTCTGCCGACGTCCTCGATCACGGTGCGGACTTCGGTGGCAACCGGGTCGAGATCGGGGGGAGCGGATTCGTCGAAGGCGGGACCACGGTGAATTTTGGCGGTGTGGCGATTTCGGATGCCGGCCTGTTGGATCCTGCCTTCGATGTCGGGGCGGAAAACTCGACCCTCGCGATCGACCCGGTCCCGGCCGCCGCCGAGACCGGGCCGATCACCATCCGCACCGCCGGAGGAACGAGCGAGGCGCTCTTGGCTAGCGTCGATATCGTGGAACCCGATCCGGCCTCACCGGGACAGGAAGTCACGCTCTCCGGTGCGGGGCTCTCGCTACAGACCGACATCTTCTTCAGCCGGGCCGGTACCGGCCCCCGCCCGGTGAATCCGATCTCCGCATCCAGCGACGGGACAACCGCCCTCGTGCAGGTGCCGGCAGACGCCGTCACGGGGCCGGTCGTCCCCCTCGGAGGTGTGGGAGAGAACTCCCCGACCCTCACCATCGAGTAGCGATCTGCTGATCGCCAGCGGCCCGCCCGAGGGGTCGGAGAACCGCTGCGGGAGGGAGGACCGCTCGCTCGACGGCGTTCATAGAGCGCACCGAGTGGGAACCGCCCCGTCCGGCGCCGAATCCGCTCCCTTCGAATATCGCACTTTGACACGGCGGGCAGGCACGGGTTCAGATCCGATGTCGCACACCGGCCGCCCCCGCTGCATCGGGGGCGGTCGCGCCCCGCTTCCCCATGCCCAACGACTCCGACCTGCCCTATCTCGTCGCTTTGCTCGAGGACGAGAACCCGGTGGTCGAAGAGGCGCTCAAAACGGAGATCGCCGGCTTCGGCGACGACTTCGAACCCGCCCTCCGCCGGGCGGGAATCGAGCTGCAGGCTGGACAACGCCGGCGCCTGGAGTCGCTCCGCCCCCCGGCGGAACCGACCGGGGCGTTCAGGAGCGCCTGGGACCGGTGGCGGTCCGGCGCCGCGGCCGAGACCGGCGACCGAGCGCTCGAGGCCGGGTTCGGGCTCGTGTCATGGCTCCTCCGGGCCGACGCCGATGCCGGGCAGCAGATCGCCATCCGCTTGGAGGCGGAGACGGGCCGCTGCCTCGCGCAGATCGGGGGTCGCGAACCGAGCCCGAGCCGGCTCGCGACCGTCCTGTTCGGGGCGGGCGGGTTGAGCGGCGAATCGGAGGACTACTACGCCTCGGCCAACAGCGACCTCCTCGCGGTGCTCGAACAGCGCCGCGGCAACCCGATCTCTCTGGCCTGCGTCTACCGGCTGGTCGGCGGGCGCTTGGGCTTGCCGATCGGCGCCTGCAACTTCCCCGGCCACTTCATGGCACGCGCCGATTTCGAGGGCGAGCCGCACCTGGTCGACTGCTTCAACGGCGGTCGCTTCTTCAGCGTCCGTTCGGTGCGCGCGAAGGTGGGCAGCGGGGCGGACTACCTCGACGAGGAGCCACCCGCATCGACGGTCATCCGCCGGGTCTTGCTCAACCTCGCCCACGCCTTCGGCCGGGGCGGCGCGGCCGCCCGCTCCGCCCGCTTCGCGGCCATGGCGGAGTCGCTATGAACGACGGGACGCGCGGTGAGGAGGAGTCGTTGGAGGTCGAGACGGCGACCGCGGGGCGCTTGCCCGCCGTCGCCCGCTTCCCGGCCGGGGCCTCCGGGGGCGTGGCGCTGCTGCACGGGCTCGGCGACCACGCGCGGCGCTACGGACGCCTGATGGGGCGGTGGGCCGAGGCGGGCTTGGCTTCCGTCGCCGCCGATCTCCCCGGCCACGGTCGGGCGCGCGGCCAGCGCGGGCACCTCCCCGACTTGCGGGTCGGCGGCGAGGCGGTCGAGGCTTCGCTGACCCTGCTGCGCGAACGCGTCCCCGGCGCGCCGCTCGCGGTCGCGGCCCATTCGATGGGAGGCTTGCTGGTGCTCGACCACCTCGCGCGCGGCGGTCGCCTGCGCGGCTGCTGCCTGTGGTTGAGCTCGCCGCTGCTGGAACCCGCGCACGGCCGCGCCGCATGGATGCAGCGCCTCGCAAAGTGCCTGGCACCTGTCCTCCCGAGGCTGCCGCTCACGACCGGCGTGCGGCTCGGCGACTGCTACGACCCGGCCGCGACCGGGAAGGGCCGGGCGCAGGAGCGCGCGTCCGGGACGCACAACGTGATGAGCCTGGGCACCGCCGCGGGCTTGCTGGCCGCCGCGCATCGCGTCGCCGCGTGCAAGTTCGACGCCCTCCGTGAACTGCCGGTGCTGCTGACGCAGGGCGAGGCCGACCGCATCTGCCCGCCCCACTACGCGCGGGCGCTGTTCGAGCGCCTCCCTGCGGTCGACAAAACCTGGCTCGCCGTGCCCGGGGCGCGCCACGAACCGTGGCAGGACGGGACGGTGGCGGAGACCCTGACCCGGTGGCTTTGCGAACGCCTCGGCGGCGCGCCGGCGCAACGATGATCCCCCTCCCCTAGCCCCCCTAGCCCCCCCTAGCCCCCCCTAGCCCGGATCGATCACCACATCCGCAGGCGAGGCGCCGCCGATCGTTGATGCTGAGTAGGCGGCGGCAGGGACAGGCGAAGCGGCTGGGTGAACACCCTGCCCGAGCCGGTCACCA
>JAUIGD010000628.1 GCA_030430255.1 Verrucomicrobiia bacterium | reverse complement strand
CGACCATCGTCTTCATCTGGTCGTTCACCGAACTCGGAGTGCCGCTGATGTTCGACTACCACCGGGTCACCTCGGTGCAGATCTTCAACGGCATCAAGGACCTCGGCGGAAACCCGCTGCCCTACGCCCTGGTGGCCGTGATGCTGACCTTCTCGGTGCTGCTCTACGCGGCCGGCAAGTACTTCTTCGGCCGCAACACCTTCACCATGCAGGGGCGCGCTGCGGTCGCCTCCCACCAGCGCAGACCCCCGCTCGCCACCGGCCTGCTCTGCACCGCCCTGTTCGTCCTGGTGACCGGGCTGGCGGTGTTGCCGCACCTCGGCGTCGTGCTCACCTCGGTCGCCGGTGACTGGTACGGCACGGTGCTGCCCGACAGCTTCACCTTGAAACACTACGAGGACGCCTTGGGCAACGCCCTCACCGTGCCGTCGATCAGCAACAGCCTCAAGTACGCCTCGCTCTCGACCCTCTTCGACATCCTGCTCGGGATCGCCATCGCCTACGTCATCGTGCGCACCAAGATCCCCGGCCGCGGGGTGCTCGACGCCATGGCGATGCTGCCGCTGGCCGTGCCGGGTCTGGTGATCGCATTCGGCTATCTGGCGATGACCCGCGAGGGGCAGCCCTTCGCGTTCCTGCTGCCCGGCGGCGACCCGACCCTGATCCTGATCATCGCCTACGCGGTGCGGCGGCTCCCGTATGTCGTGCGGTCCGCGGTCGCAGGTTTTCAGCAGACCAGCGCCGATCTCGAGGAGGCCGCGCAGAACCTCGGGGCGCCGCCGCTGCGCGCCCTGCGCCGGGTGACCGTGCCGCTGATCGCCGCCAACCTGATCGCCGGTGGCCTGCTCGCCTTCTCGTTCGCGATGCTAGAGGTCTCGGATTCGCTCATCCTCGCCCAACAGCAGGAGCACTACCCCATCACCAAGGCGATCTACACCCTCTTCAGCGCCCTGGGCAACGGCCACTACCTCGCCTCCGCGCTCGGCGTCTGGGCGATGGTCTTCCTCGCCATCACCATCGTCGGCGCCGGCCTCGCCCTCGGTAAGAAGCTGGGCGCGCTGTTCCGGGTATGAGGCGGGGTCGCGGGTCGGGAGGCGCCGCGCGGGCGGTGGTGCGGCTGGGAATTGAACCCGAGCCCGCGCCCTGCCTGCCGGGGTGTTCGCGCTCCCGGATGGGTCAACCTTTGATAAATACCAACCGAACGACGCGCCCTCTCTCGACCGCCGCGGCCCAACCCCACGCCTCCGGGTCTCGGTCGAGCCAGACGAGCGAGCTCCCGTCGCCGCTCCATTCGCTGTGCGTCCGCCGGTAGCTGCCGACGGGGAATTCCGTGCCCTCGCGCAGATCGGGAAACGTTGCGCGCAGGGTATTGAGGTCTTGGCCGATCAAGGATCGGCGGAAGCGGACGTCTCTGGAGAAGTGCGACCAGAAGCGCTCGCGGAACGGGAAGGCGTCCCGTTTCCAAGCCAGGTAGGTGACGTCAACCCGATGATCGTGGCGAAGCCAGATGAAATGCACCGCCACGGAGCCAACGACACCGAGCAAAAGGAAGACGCATCTTCGCGGTAGCCTCATCCGGCCGCATCATCACGCCACCACCTCGATCTGCGTTTTCACCGAGCGGGCGAGGAAGCATTCGTGGTGTGCCTTTTCGTGCAACTCCGCGAGTTTGGCGGGGTCGACCTCGACCCCCTCGGCGAAGACGATGGTGGGGTGCAGCTCGACCCGCGCCAGCCAGGGTTTGCCGTCCTCGGCCTTCTCGAGGAAGCCGACGGCCTCGTCGGTGTAGCGTTCGACAGTCAGTTTCTGCAGCGCGCAGAGCGCCAGGAAGGTGAGGGCGTGACAGCTCGACAGCGCGGCGGTGTAGGCCTGCTCCGGGTCGACGCGCGCCGGGTCGCCGAGGAAGTCCGCGGCGGCGGAGGCCTCGACGACATGGCCGTCGCCGAAGTCCCAACGGTGCGCGCGGGAGTATGTTTTGTAGGTGAACTCAGCGCCATCGCGCTGCCAGGTCAAAGTCGCTCGGTGCTCGGACATGGATCAAGGTGTGGCGGCTGCGGGCCGGGGGCAAGCAGGGGATGAGGGAGGTCGGGCGCGGGCGTGGCATCGGCGTCCCGCCGATGTCCGTGCCGGAGGCGTCCCGCCTCCGCGCCGGTCGGCCTCCCCGTATTGGGGGAATGGCGCTTGGTTAAGCATAGGCATCGACGGGTGGCAGCGTCCCGGTGCCCGCTCGCTTGGAGCCGTCAAGGCATCCGGGGCGTCCCGGTGGCTCGA
>JAUIGD010000175.1 GCA_030430255.1 Verrucomicrobiia bacterium | reverse complement strand
ATGACCTCGCTGGCCACCCGCGCGGTGTGGAACTTCCAGGATTTGAAGGCGACGCTGAAGATGAGCGACGGCAACCTCATCACCCATCTGCGCGCGCTCTACAAAGCGGGCTACGTCTCGATGACCAAGGAGGTCAAAGGCCGGCCGCAGACCAGCTATGCCCTGACCGAGGAAGGCAAGCGCGCGTTCGAGGATTACATCGCCCTCCTCGAGAAGATCGTCGCGCTCGGCAAGAAATGAGCGGCGCTGACTTTTTTTGCAAGAAAACTTTGTGATGCAAAGTAAATCAACCTGCACGACATGAACCCACCCGAATCCAAGATGAGAACGATGCTGAAGAACCCACTCGCGAAAGCGGGGCGCCGGCCCCGGATGACCGTGCGACTCGCCAACCACTACGGGATGTGTTTCGGCGTCCGGGACGCGATCCGCAAGACGCTCGACGCGGCGGTCGATGAGCCGGTGACGGTGCTCGGGCAGCTCGTCCACAACCCCGTTGTCGATGCCGAACTCGACCGGGCGGGAGTCCGGCGAGGGGATCTCGGCGCCGAGGTCACAGAGGATGAGGACGGGGTGGTGGCGTTCACCGCGCACGGGGTTTCCGACCGACAGCGCCAGCGCTGGTCCGAGGGCGGGCGGCAGGTGGTCGACACCACCTGCCCGTTGGTCCACAAGGCGCATGCGGCCTTGCGCAAGCTGGCCGCGGCCGGCTACCGCCCGGTGGTGATCGGCCAGCCGGGGCATGTCGAGGTGGAGGGGCTGATCGGTGATTTTGACGATGCGCTGGTGGTGGCAGGCGGGGCGGACATCGCGAACCTGCCGGAGCGCGGCCGGTTGGGGATCGTCTCGCAGACCACCCAGCCGGTCGACTTCGTGCGCGCCTTGGTCGAGCGGATCCGCGCCGAGAGGCCGGGCGCTGAAGTGAAGTTCATCGACACCGTGTGCGCGCCGACCAAGGACCGGCAGGAGGCCTTGCGACAGCTCTGCCAAGACTGTGATCTGGTCGTGGTCGTCGGCGGGGCGAACAGCAACAACACCGGCGCCCTGGCGCGGGCGGCGGAGCAGCTCGGGGTGGCCGCGGTCCGCGTCGAGCGGGCCGAGGACTTGCGCCCGGGCTGGTTTCGATCGGTGAGCCGGGTCGGTGTCACCGCCGGCACCTCGACCTTGGACGAGACCGTGCGGCAGGTGTTCGAGCGCCTGCAGCGGATCGCCGCGGGGGGCTCCTAGGAGCCTGTCGGCCTTGCCCTCGCTGACGCTGGGTGCGTTGGCGTTGGGATCGGCTCGGTCAGGGCGAAGCGGTCGCGCTCGCGGTCTCAGGGTTTGCGGGCGAGCACTTGGTATTGGCCTCCCAGCGGGAACTTACAAAGTGCGGGCTCGAGGCGGCGCAGCGCGCTCAGGGCGGCGGGAAAGATAAAAGCGAAGTCGGTGCGGCAGATCTCGAAGCCGGCCGCGCGGAGGAGCCGGCGCGTTTCACCGGGCCAGAGGAGGATGGCATCCTTGTCGAAAGGGACGCGGCTCATCATGAAGCGGGTGACTGGATTCCACGGGTTGTTTTCCCAGAGTGAGAAATAGCCGCCCGGACGCAGGGCGGTGAAGACCTGGGCGACCGCGCCGGGACGGTCGGCCGGAGGGATGTGGTGGAAGACGCCGTTGCAATACGCGGAGTCGAACTCGGCCTCGGCGGCGAAGTCGGCGGTGGTGGTGTAGTCGGCACCGGTCGAGCCGTGGTCGCGGCGGGCGACCTGCAGCGAGTCCTCGGAGGGGTCGATCCCGGTGATGGATTCGGCCCCGAGCAGGTCGAGCAAGAACGGTGCCGCGGTGCCGGTGCCGCAGCCAAAGTCGAGGCATCGACCGGGCGTGTGGCCCGCCTTCCGCAGGCAGCCCGCGAGCCATTTGACCCGGCCTTCGGCGAAAAAGGTCTTCGATTCGCCGGTCAGGGCGAGGCCGCGATCGAGCGCGGCGTCGTAGTCCTCAGCGAAGGCGTCGAACTCGGCATCGGGCGTGGTCTGTGGCGAGTCTTCGCTGGACATGGGCGGAGTGAAGCATCTATTGCACGGCGCGGCAATCGGCGGAGCAGGCCGGGCTGCGGACTCGAACGATGACCTCACCCCAGCGGCTCGGCCGCCTTAAAGTACCCGCTGCCGTGTTCGCGATGCTGCTCGGGGTGACGCTGATGTTGCAGACGGAGAACGGGGCGTACTCGGCGGATTTTGCGGGGCATCCGGACGAGGCTGCCCACGTGGTCACCGGCCTGATGGTGCGCGACTATCTGGCGGGCGGCGCCTTGCGATCGCCCAATCCGCTGCACTACGCGGACGGTTACTACGCGGCCTACCCGAAGGTGGCCTTGGGCCACTACCCGCCGATGTTCTACGCGCTGGAGGGTGCCTGGCTCCTGCCGTGGCCTACCGGGACGATGGTGTTGGTGTTCGCGGCGCTGCTGACGGCGTTGGCGGGGACGGTCACGTACTTCGTCGGCTGCCGGTTCCTGCCGCCGTGGTGCGCGGCTCTGGCGGGGTTGGCGTTTTGCCTCTTGCCGCTCGCCCAGCAATACACGGCGATCGTGATGTCGGACATGCTGGTGGTGATCCTCTCCCTGCTGGCGACCGCTGCCTTCGCGCGCTTCCAGGAGGCGCCGTCATCACGCCGGGCGCTCGGGTTCGGGATCTTGGCGGCGGCGGCGATCCTCACCAAGGCTTCCGGACTGTTGTTAGCCCTGGTGCCGCCGATCTCGCTCCTGCTGGGGCGGAGGCTGGCTCTGCTCAAAGACCGGCGCCTGTGGCTTGCGCCTGTCCCCGTGTGCGTGTTGGCGGCGCCATGGATGCTGTTGACCCTGAAGATCACCGCCGAGGGAGCCGAGAAGATCCCGCTCGCGGACTACCTGAAAACATCGCTGCCGTTCTATGCCGGAGGGATGGGGAGGGTGTTCGGTGCGGGGCTTTTGGTGCTGGCGCTGGTCGGGGTCGCCATCGCATGGCGCCGCGGTGAACGGGGGCGCGGCGGGGGGGATGGCGCGACGCCGCAGGCGTTGCTGGCACTGCTGCTCGGTGGTTTGGCGTTCTATGTCGCCGTGCCGTCCGGGGTGGATGATCGCTACCTCCTCGTGATCGCGCCGCCGGTCATGTTGTTCGCGGCGTGGGGGGGGTGGTGGCTCGCAACCTGGGGATTGGCGAGGCTGGACGGGGCGTGGCGGCCGCGGTGGGTGGGGCCGGTGCTCGCGTCCGCCGTGTTGGTTGCCGGCTGCCTGGGGCTCGCCGGTGCGTTTCGGGTTCCGGACAAGCGGGCGGACGGCTTTTCGGAGGCGCTGGCCGTGGTGTTGGGGGAGGCGGGTGATGGCGTCCGCGTGATCGCGTCGTCCGACGCGCGCGGCGAGGGGGGGCTGATCGCTGCGGCGGCGCTGGCTTCCGAGTCGCGTCCGGACGGCTACACGGTCGCGCGGGGGAGCAAACAACTCGCCGACGTCAAGTGGCTCGGGCAGGACTTCGAAATGAAAGTGGAGGGAGCGGAAGGCGTGCGCGACCTGCTCGCCGAGCGGTTCGATTTTGTCCTGGTGGATCGCGGCGTTCCCCAGCGGCTGCGGCGGCGCGACCACGCCCTCGTCGAGCAGGCGGTCGAGCGTTTTCCGGAGCGCTTCCAACTGGCGGCGTCCGTGCCCGGCGAGCGCGCCACGCCGGGCGAGCACCGCATCGATGTCTACCGGATCGTCGGCGGGACGGCGCGTTGAGGGAGGGCCGCCGCTTGCTACGGTGGGTATGGTTCTTGGAGTGTGCCCTGAGGGATTCGGGCGGTGAGGGTGGCCATCTCCGCGCTCGCATCGGCGGGGGCGTTCGGCGAAGGTGCCAGCGTCTGGCGGCGGGCGTTTCGGTTGACTTTCCGAGTGCCTATGGTCGTATCACGCTCCCTCTCAACTCTTCATGTCGGTTACGAATCAGGAACCCCTAGCTATCGTCGGGATCGGTTGCCGTTTGCCCGGTGGCTCGAACGACCCGGAATCCTTCTGGAATCTCTTGATCGAAGGTCGGTCGGGGATCCGCGAAGTTCCCGAAGACCGTTGGGATATCGAGCGCTACTACCACCCCGATGTCTCGGTTCCGATCAAGATGATCACCAAGTGGGGGGGCTTCATCGACGGGCAGGATCAATTCGATGCCGGGTTCTTCGGTATTTCGCCGCGCGAAGCCCAGCGGATGGACCCGCAGCAGCGGTGGTTGCTGGAGACTTCGTGGGAGGCGCTCGAAGACGCGGGCGAGAAGCCGGTCGAGTGGCGCGGCTCGAGGACCGGGGTGTTCGTCGGCATCGCGTCCAACGAGTATGGCTCGATCCAGATGATGGGCGAGGCCGATGTGGACGTGCACACGAACTCCGGTTCGACGCTGTCGATCGCCTCCAACCGCATCAGCTACCTCTACGATTTCAAGGGCCCCTCGGTGTCTGTCGACACCGCGTGCTCGTCGGCGCTGGTGGCCATCAACCTGGCGTGCAAGAGCATCTGGAGCGGCGACTCCACCGCCGCTCTGGCGGGTGGTGTGAACGCGTTGCTGATGCCGGATTCGTCGATCGGCTTCTCGAAGGCGACGATGCTTTCGCCGAGCGGCCAGTGCTTCGCCTTCGACGCGCGGGCGAACGGCTACGTGCGCGGCGAGGGCGCGGGCATGATCGTGATCAAAAAGCTGTCCGACGCCCAGCGCGACGGCGACCGCATCTACGCGACCATCAAAGCGGCGGTGGTGAACCAGGACGGCAACACTTCGTCGATGACGGTGCCCGGCCAAGACACCCAGGCGGCGATGTTGCGCGAGGCCTACGAACAGGCGGGGATGGAGCCGAGCCGCGTCACCTACATGGAGGCGCACGGCACCGGGACCCCGGTGGGCGACCCGATCGAGACCCGGGCCCTCGGCGAGGTGTTGTGTGAAGGGCGCCCCGAGGGGGAGCACTGCATCATCGGCTCGGTGAAGTCGAACATCGGCCACCTGGAATCGGGGTCGGGCATCGCCGGGGTGATCAAGGCGGCGCTCGTCCTGCACCACCAGACGGTACCGAAGAACCTGAACTTCGAGACGCCGAACCCGAACATCCCGTTCGAGGCGATGAAGTTGAAGGTGCCGACCGAGAACACGCCGTTGCCGCGCAAGGAGGGGGTGGCCCCGGTGGCCGCGGTCAACTCCTTCGGCTTCGGCGGGACGAACTCGCACATCGTCTTGGAAGAGGCTCCGGTCCCGACCGCGCCGGAAGCGGCGGGCGCGGGACGGACGGCGGGCGCCGACCGCCCATTCGTGCTGCCCCTGAGCGCGGTCGGCGAGGCCGCGCTGCGCAACACGGCGGTGAGCTATCGCGACTTCCTGACCGAGGTGCCCGACACCGAACTCGCCGAGGTCTGCTACACGGCGGGGGCGCTCCGCCAGCACCATGACGATCGGCTTGTCGCCGTCGGCCGGAGCGCCGCCGAACTGAGGTCGCGTCTGAAGGCCTGGATGCTCAATCCGGCGGATTGCCCGGGCGTCTATGTCGGGCGGCCGGGCGTGGGCGATCCCGCGCCCGCTTTCGTGTTCACCGGTCAAGGGGCGCAGTGGTGGGCGATGGGGCAGGGCCTGCTGGAGACCGAGCCCGTGTTCCGCGCGACCATCGAACGGATCGACACCCTGCTGCGGCCGCTGACGGGCTGGTCGCTCTTGGCGGAGATGACCCGCGACGAGGCGAGTTCGCAGATCAACCGCACCGACATCGCCCAGCCGGCGATCTTCGCTCTGCAAGTCGCCTTGGCGGAACTTTGGAAATCGTGGGGCGTCGAGCCGGCACGGGTCGTCGGGCACAGTGTCGGTGAGGTCGCCGCGGCCTACGTCGCCGGGATCTACAGCCTGGAAGATGCGGTGGCGATCATCTGCCACCGCAGCCGGCTGCAGAACACCACCGGCGGGCGCGGGCGGATGGTGGCGGTGGGGATTTCTCCCGACGAGGCGAAGAAGGTGCTGCGCGGGCGCGAGGCAGAGGTGCAGGTGGCGGTCGTGAACAGCCCGGGGATGATCACCTTGGCGGGCGACACCGGCCCGCTCGAAGAGGTCGTCGGCACCCTCGAGGCGGAGGGCAAATTCGTGCGCTGGCTGCGCATCGACTACGCCTTCCACACCCACCAGATGGAGCCGATCAAGGCCGAACTGCTCGCGGCGCTGGCGGGGATCCAGCCGCTGAAAGAGCGAATCCCATTCTACTCGACGGTCAGCGGCGGCCGTTGCGACGGCGAGTCCCTCGACGCCGGCTACTGGTGGCGCAACGTGCGCGAGGCCGTCCTGTTCGCCCCGGCGATCAAACGGATGGCGATCGATGGCGCCGAGGTCTTCCTCGAACTCGGACCGCACCCGGCGCTCGCCGCGCCGATCAATGAGTCGCTCGCCGACATCGGGCGCAAGGGGGCGGTGCTGCACTCGCTGAAACGCAAGGAGGACGAGACCGGGGCCATGCTGGCCAACCTCGCGGGCCTGCACATCGAGGGTGCGGCCATCGATTGGGCGGCGCTCAACGGCGCCAGCGGGCGGCGGGTGCGGTTGCCGAAGTACGCGTGGAACCACGAGCGGTTCTGGCTGGAGTGCGACCGCGCGCGGCGCCACCGGCTGCAGAAGCTCGACCACCCCTTGCTCGGTCTGCGGCAGCCGGCGCCGGAACCGACTTGGGAGTTCCTGCTCGACCCGCGCGAGCTCAGCTGGCTCGACGACCACCGCTTCTGGGACAGCATCGTGTTCCCCGCGGCGGGCTACGCGGAGATGGGGCTGGCGATGGCCCGCACGCTGTTTCCCGGCGAGCCGGTGGCGGTCGAGGAACTGGTCACCAAGAAGGCGCTGTTCGTCTCGGACAACCCGGTGCCGCTCGTGCGCGCGGTCTACCGCGAGGCCGACAAGAGCTTCGCGGTGTACTCGACCACCGACGACGGCGCGACCTGGGAGCTCAATGCCGAGGGCTTCCTGCGCAAGGTGAACCCGGAGGCGACCCGCCCCGGCGAAGGGGTGGAGGCGATCAAGCGCCGGATGGTCAAGCATGCCGACCACGAGCAATACTACGCCGACTACGAGGCGGCGGGGTATCAGTTCGGTCCCAATTTCCAACAGCTGCAGAACGTCTGGAGCCGCCCGAACGAATCGGTGGCGGAGATCGAGGTCCCGCCCGCGGTCGCCGCGACCGCCCCGGACTATTTCTTCCAGCCCGCGGTGCTCGATGCCTGCTTCCACGCCCTGAAGGGGGCGCAGGTGATCCCGGAGGGGACGAAGGCGAGCGAGGCGTTCTACCTGCCGGCCGCCATCCGGCGCGTCCATCTTTACCGCGATCGCGCCCCGGACCGCCTCTGGGCGCACGCGGCGGTGACCTTCGACGACCGCGAGTCCGTGATCTGCGACATCATCGTCACCGACGATGACGGCGAACGCGTCGCCGACATCCTCGGCTTCCGGGTCGATCGGGCGGCGCAGAAGGACGAGGAGGCCGAGGCGCTCGACCACTCCTTCTACCAGTTCCGCTGGGAGCCCGCGCGGCTCCGCGGCAGCCGGGCGAGCGGCCCGGTGGGATTCGCTGCCCCCGGGCAGATCGCCACTTCGGTCGCGGCGGGCGTGGAGGCGCTCTACGCCAAGCACGAACTGGACAGCTACCTGGTCAATTTCGCGCCGCGCGTCGATGTGCTGGCCTGCCGTTGCGTCGAGGAAGCGTGGCAGCGGCTCGGTTGGAAGCCGGCGGCCGGCGACGAGTTCCGTGCCGAGGAACTGTTCGACGCGTTGGGGATCGTCCCCGAGCACCGGCGGCTGGCCTTGGCGCAACTCAAGGCGCTGGCGGAGGTCGGCACCGTGGAGGCCGTCGGCGCGGAACGCTGGCGGGTATCGCAAGTGCCCGGCCGCATCGATGTGGTCGCGGAACTGGCGCTGCTGCGGAGCGACTTCCCCGACTATGGGGCAGACCTCGACCTCTACGACATGGCATGGCCCAAGCTCGCCGAGGTGATGTCTGGCGAGACCGATCCGCTCGAAGTGCTGTTCCCCGGCGGCTCATCCGAGAAGCTGGAGAACTTCTATGTGCGCGGCGCCGACTTCCCGGCCAACAACGAGATGCTGGCCGCGGCGGTCGCCGAGGCGGTCAAGGCGGTGCCTGCAAGGCGGGCGGTGCGCATCTTGGAAGTGGGGGCGGGGACGGGTTCGCTCACCCGCAGCGTGCTGGAGGCGGTGCCCGCGGACCGCCTCGACTACACTTTCACCGACAACGGTTCGGCCTTCATCGCCGAGGCGAAAAAGAACTTCGCCTCCTATGGCTCCTCTTTGGAGTTCCAGACCTTCGATATCGAAAAGGATCCCGAAGGGCAGGGGATCGATGCCGGCGGTTACGATCTGATCCTCGCGACCAACGTCATCCACGCCACCTCCGACCTGAAGAACACCCTCGGCCAACTGCGCAAGTGCCTCGCCGACGACGGTCTGCTGATGTTCCTGGAGGTGACGCGCCGCCGCAACGGCCTGGATTTGATCTTCGGCCTCCTCAGGGGGTGGTGGCAGTACACCGACACGGAGCTGCGCCCCGAATCGGCCTTGCTGTCGCGCGAGCGCTGGGAAGCGCTTCTCGCGGACTGCGGCTTCACCGACATCGCCTCGTTCGTGAACACCCCGGATGCTCGCGACGCGGGACAGACCGGTTTCGCGGCGCGTCGGGGGCAAGCAGAACCCCCGGCCGAAGCGGCGGCGGAGCCGTCCGAACGCGGTGCCGCGCTGGTGTTCACCGGCGGCTCGGACTTCGGCCAGAGTCTCGCCGGGCGCCTGGCGGCCGACGGCTACCGGGTGACCTGTGCCGATACGGTCGGCGATCCGGCCGCGGCGATCGCCGCGCAAGAACCCCTCGATCTCGTGGTCCATACCGGAGCGGCAGAGCTGCGGCAGCTCTCGGACGGCACCGGGCCCGAGCAGTTGGACGCGGCGCAGAACGGCGCCTCGCGGCACCTGCTGCACACGATGAAAGCCCTCGCTGCCCGCGGGGCGGAGGGCGCCCCGCGTGCGGTCGCGGTCACGCGCGGCGTCCGCGAGGTGCTGCCCGGCGAGGGCGTGCCCGGCCTGGCCGGGGCGGCGGTCGCCGGCATGGTCCGCGTCGCCCGTGGCGAGCACCCGGAACACGATTGGATCCAGGTCGACCTCGGCCGCTTCGCCTCGCCTTTCGACGGCGACGACGTCGCGGACGAAGTGGTTTACGCCGATGGCGAGGTCGAGGTCGCCTACCGCAATGGCCGCCGTTACGCGGTGCGGCTCGGGTCGGTGCTGGCCGAGGAACAGCCCGACCGCCACCGCGACGCGGTGCTTCCGGACGGCGAGGTGTTGCCCTTCCGGCTGCAGATCGACACACCGGGGATCCTCACCAACCTGTCGCTGAACGAAACCGTGCGCCGCGAACCGGGGCCGGGCGAGATCGAGGTGGCCGTCAAAGCGGGGGGCATCAACTTCCGCGACGTGATGAAGGCGCTGGGGATGTACCCGGGCAACCCGGTCGATCTCAAGTGGTTCGGCGACGATTTCTCGGGCGTGGTGACCAAGGTCGGCGTGGGGGTCGAGGGTCTGGCGCCCGGCGACGCGGTGGTCGGCATGGCGCCGTACTGCTTCCGGTCCTACGTCACCGTCCATCACCACATGGTGTTCAAGAAAGCGGGGCACCAGAGCCACTTGGAGGCCGCGACTTTGCCGACGGTCTTCCTGACGGCCCATTACGCCTTGAATGAGCTGGCGCGCATGCGGCGCGGCGAACGGGTTTTGATCCACGCCGGGACGGGCGGCGTGGGGATGGCGGCGATCCAGATCGCGCGCGGGCTCGGCCTCGAGATTTTCGCCACCGCGGGCACGCCGGAGAAACGGGAGCTCCTGTTGGAGCTCGGCGCGGACCACGCCCTCGACTCCCGCTCCTTGGCGTTCGCCGATGAGGTCATGCGCCTCACCGATGGCGAGGGCGTGGACTGCGTCCTGAACTCCCTGGCCGGCGACTTCATCCCGAAGTCCTTCTCGGTGTTGCGCACCTTCGGGCGCTTCGTCGAGATCGGCAAGATCGACGTCTACGGGAATTCGAAGCTCGGCCTGGAGCAGCTGCGCAACAACATCAGCTACTTCGTCGTCGATCTCGCGCAGCACCTGCAGGACAAACCCGGCTACGTCGCCGAGATGTTCGCCGAACTGGCGGCCAAGTTCGACGCCGGCGACTACAAGCCGCTGCCGCACAAGACCTTCCCCGTGACTGACGTGGTCGGTGCGTTCCGCTACATGGCGCAGGGCAAGCACGTCGGGAAGAACGTGCTCGACTTCGACCTGACTTCGGTGCCGGTCGCGCCCTGCACCGAGGAGGGCCACCTCTTCAAGGCGGACGCCAGCTACCTGATCACCGGCGGCATGGGCGGGTTCTGTTTCGAACTGGCCAAGTGGATGGCGCGCAATGGTGCGCGGCACCTGGTTCTGGTGAGCCGCTCCGGCGCCCGCGACGAGGCGGTGCTGCGGGACATCGAATCCCTCGCCGGCGAGGGCGTCACCGTCGTCGATGCCCGCGCGGACGTCACCAGCGAGGCGGACATCTCCCGCGTGGTCGAGGGCGTCGCCCGCGACCTGCCGCCGCTGCGAGGGGTGTTCCACGGCGCGATGGTGCTCGACGACCAGTTCATCGCCGACATGGACGATGCCTGTTTCGACAAGGTGGTGCGCCCGAAGATGCTCGGGGCTTGGAACCTGCACCGCGCGACGCTGGGATTGGAGCTCGACCACTTTGTCTGCTTCTCCTCGTTCTCCGCTGTCATCGGCGCGGTGAAACAGATCAACTACAACGCCGGCAACTACTTCCTCGACGCCCTGGCCCACTACCGTCAGGCGCGCGGCCTGCCGTCGCTGACCGTCAATTGGGGTGCGCTGATCGGAGCCGGGTTCGTCGAGCGCAACGAGAAGACCGCCGCCTACCTCGACAAGCTGGGCATGAAGCCCTACACCATGGCGGACACCCAGGAGGTCATGCGGCGGTTCCTGCCGAAAGCCACCGCGCGGGTGGCCGCTTCGGTGGTCGATTGGGAGCAACTCGTCAAACTGAGCCCAGGGCTCGCGGCCAACCCGGTCTACGCCGGCGTGGCGCAACGCAAAGGAGGTGGCGAGGCGGGCGGCTCGGTGCGCCCGCAGGTGCTGGCGGCCGCCGCCGAGGAGCGCGCCGCGATCCTGGAGGAGTTCATCGTCGAACAGGTCGCCGGCGTGTTCGGCACCGATACCGCGAAGGTCGACCGCGACACGCCGCTCACCAACATCGGCCTCGACTCGCTGATGGCGATCGAGCTGATGAACCGCATGGAGTCCGCCCTGGGGCTCAATCTGCCGATGGGCACCGTGCTGAACGGACCGAGCATCAAACAGCTCTCCGAGAGCCTGCTCGAGCAGGTGATGGCGAGCGCCGGAGACGGGGCGGGCGGCGACGCCAACGCCGCCGCCGGGCAAGGCGCGCGCACCGCCGGCGGCCTGCTCTCGCCGGTCGAGAAGTCCGGCTTGGACCTCGACGAGTTCCCGCCCGCGGAGGGGCAGAAGGCGCTCTGGTTCCTGCACCAGCTGTCGCCGGACAGCCCGGCCTACAACCTGGTGTTCAGCTCGAAGCTGAAACCGCGGGTGGATATCCAAGCGATGGAGGCAGCGTTCGCGTCCTTGTTCGAACGCCACCCGATGCTCGACGCGACCTTCCACCTGGTCGACGGGGAGCCGGTCCAGCGCCTGCACCGCGGGCGGACGATCGACTTCCGAGAGCACGACGCGGTGGCGTGGAGCGACGCGGAGATCAAGGCGAAGATCGCCGAGCACGCCGAGAAGCCCTTCGACCTCGCGCACGGGCCGGTGGTGCGGCTGGAGCTGTTCCGCACCGCCGACGACGCCCACGTGGTGTTGTTGGCGATGCACCACATCGTCTCCGACGCGTGGTCGGTCGCGGTGGTCATGAAGGACCTCATCGAGAGCTACTTCTCGATCAAGGCGGGGCGCGAGCCGGACTACGCGCCGCTGGGGCACCGCTACCACGACTTTGTCGATTGGCAGCAGCGGCAGCTGGGCGCCGGTTTCGGTGCGGACGCCGCCGCCTACTGGAAGGAGCAACTGGCCGGCGCCCCCACCGCGCTCGACTTGCCCGTCGATCTGCCGCGGCCGCCGGCGCAGACCTTCAATGGCTCCCGCTACAGCTTCGAGATGGACGAGGCTCTGGCCGGGCGCGTTTTGGCGCTCGCTGCCGGTCAGGG
>JAUIGD010000174.1 GCA_030430255.1 Verrucomicrobiia bacterium | reverse complement strand
GCGCGGGCGACCGCTGCGGTCGCTCCTGATGATCGTCGTGGAGAGCTCTTCTCGCGTAGATGCCATAGATGCGCCAAGCATGGCACCTACGCCCGCCTCCGCCAGAGGGGCTCCGTTAACCGCTTACCCTCGTCGCGCCCGACCCCTAGCTTTAGCAGCTTGCGACGGCGGGTCCTCGGCCTGCCCCACTGTTTCCAGTAGTACAGCCTGGCGCGCCTGCGGAACCACCTGTCCAGTTCGCGTGCCTCGCCGAACGCGACTCCCGGCCCGTAGTAGTTGAACGCGCCCCGGACGTATGTCGCCAGCTCGGCGATCACCGACTTCGGCGAGTGTCCCCGCGTCCGCCTCGTGATCTGCCTCACCTGCGCCTTGAACCTCCCCAGGCTCTTCGCCGTCCAGCGCACCCTGCGCCGCACGATCCCGAACCCGAGAAAGCTCGCCTCGGCCAGTTTCACCACCCGGCTCTTCGCCTCGTTGACGATGAGTTTGAGCCTGTCCGACAGGAAGCGCCGCACGCTCCGCAGTATCCTCTGCCCGGCACGTTGGCTGCGGCAGAGTATGATGAAGTCGTCGGCGTAACGCACGAACTTGTGCCCTCTCTCTTCGAGTTCCAAATCTAGCTCGTCGAGCAGGATGTTGGCCAGCAGCGGGCTCAGCGGGCCGCCTTGCGGCACGCCCCCGAGTTGCTCCTCGTATCGCCCCTCCCGCGTGATCGCTCCCGCTTTCAGGTACCTGAGGATGAGCGCCAGAAGCGCCGGGTCGGCCACGCGTCCGCGCAGCCTCGCCATGAGCTTCTGGTGGTCGACGGTGTCGAAGAACGCCTTCAGGTCGCAGTCGACCGCCGGGCACGCGGCGCACCGGAGACGGCTTGTAGGCGCCCCCTCCAGCTTGCCGCGCAGCTTCTCCCAGTGTTGGCGCATGAAGGCGGGGAAGTCCCCCACCTCCAGGCCGTCGATGCCCGCCGCGCACCGGATCGCCTTCACCCGCTTCCAGGCGAGGGCGAGGTTGTCCGGGGCGAGGACATCGACCAGCGTGTATCCACGGGAGTTCGCTGTCTCCGCCCGCGTCCGACTCTCTGCACTCATGGCGCCCTGCGGCAGTTCGGGTTTCGAGAGGGTGCGCGGGTCGGATCCCCGATGTTGGTCCGGCCCTTCCCGTGGTCGAGCTTGCGGGTTTCGCAGTTCATTGGGCGTCTCTCATCCCCCCGGTTCCCGGTCACGGTACTATGGCCTCTGCTGACTTCTGCCCGGTCACCCGGCGCGTCTCCGCGCCGGGCGCTCCACGTTCGCACGTGGCGCAGCGCCAGGCAGATCTCCCCAGGCAAGGGCACAGCCTTCCACCACACAGCCGCCGCATTTACCTCCGCGGCCAAACCAAAGGGCTTATCCCTCCTTCGTCGGGCTCTGCGGATTCGCTTCGCATCGGGTTGCGCTTGCGCGCATGCAGTCGCTGTGTTGTGCCAGCTCGCCCCGCCGCATCGGCCTCGTATGCGGTTCTTGTTCATCGGCTCATGGTTTTATCCCTACGGGCTCTGCGGTCCGGCCTCGCCTTCTCGGGTGCGCTTCGCGCCATGCAGTTGCCTAGCCTTCCTCCCCACGCCCGGTCGCCCTCCCGCAGTTGGCTTCAGCTGGTGTTTTTCTTCTCATGGCTTCATGCACAGGGGACTTGAACCCCGTTAGGACTGCGCCCATGCTGGGCACACACAAGGCAGAGCACACCAACTCGCTACCCGTTCAGAGTCGAATTTTTCAGATGATTTTAACCCTCAACCCCGAAGTCAGAGCGCGCCTCCGGTAGCGGGTGGTTGTCCTATGACGTTCGACCCACAAAAGAAACTCATTCCAGAATGAAGCTACACAATATCCAAAACATTTCGCGGCGAGTGAAGAGCCTGTGCAACGGCTTTTTGATGGCAGGCTTTCAACTCTTTCCCACCCTTGCCATGGCGCAGGCACCGTTCCCTGGAGATTTGCATGCTTGGTTCAAGTCCGACGCCGGCGTGTCCACCGAGTCGAACGCGGTGACCCAGTGGGCCGACCAATCCGGCAACGGGTTCGTTCTTACACCGCCCGCTACCGGACCTGTCTTGAACCCGGGCGTTCTGAACGGCTTGCCGGCGCTGACGTTCGATGGCTCGACGCAGCTGAACGGGGATCTAACTGCGCCTGCAGTCACCGGCGCCTCGATCTTTGCCATCTTTCGTTACACAATCGAGGACTCCAACAACGACTATCTTTATACGCTAGGATCCGATGGGCCCGCCGGAAGCCAGTTTACCCTATCTCGTCGCTCCGACTCGAGTGTGTATCACTTTGATGGCGGGGCGCAGAACGTTGGTGAAGATGGGACGTTGCCCCCGAACACGTGGTTTGTCTCTTCCCAGGTATTTGGTGCGGATGCGGGCATCAGTCACAATCTTTTCCTGAACAGCGTCTCAGTTCAGCGCACCAGTGCGAGCGACCCATATTCGGCGGATCTTTCCACCTCAGTGGTCGGCAACTGGACCGGTGGAAGCAATCGGTTCGTGGGCGATCTCGTGGAACTCCTGGTCTATGACCGTGCACTCACCGTTTCCGAGCGGTCCGATGTAGAGGAATATTTGCGCGAGCGGGCGGGGCTTCCTGAGTTTTTCAAGACTGAAGCCGAAGTCCTCGCGGATTGGTCGGTGATTCAATATGAACTCAGCACGCAGCCTGACGCGGAGTGGACCTTCGATCTCGGCGGCACCCGCGCGGACCAGGCTACCAATGCCGATGCCTCAATTCTTCTCAGTGAGATTGATGTCGCTGACAAAGTGATCTGGGGCCAGTTCGGATCCGGGTCGGCGCCGGATTTCATGGGTTTCGTCTTCGGTTATCAGAATACCCGTGAGTTTTATCTATTCGATTGGAAAAAAGAGACGGCTTCTTTTCTGAATTTCGGACAGGCCTCGGCCGGGATGCGACTCACGACGTTTCACATGGATGGCGAGGAGCCGTCGGGGCGGGATTTCTGGGCCTCGGATCGGGCCGAACACACGACGGTGCTTCTTCAGAACAACATTCCATGGGTGGACGGGGTCGATTACGATTTTTCGATCGTCTTCAGCCCCGGCTCCTTCACGATTCGGGTTTGGGAAGGGGAGACCGTGCTTGAGTCTTGGACGGTGAGCGATTCGACCTACCCTTCCGGGCGTTTCGGATATTTTTCGAATTCCTTGCAGAATGTCCGCTACGGTCAGGTCTTCGCCAACGATATCGGCCCGCTTGAAATCGATATGTTTGAAGTTGATTCCGGCCAAGTCGCGATGCGGTGGCTGGGCGGTGAACCACCTTACGTGATCGAAAGCGATGAGGATCTCGATTCTTTCACGCCTGCAACCAACCACATCTGGAACCGCACCACCACGCTTCCTCAAGTCGGTGATCGGGGCTTTTTCCGGGTTCGTAGCATAGGGACGGAACTCTCCTCCGCTCCATAGGGGGGGGACCCTATGGATTGCGGTGCCAAGTCGAGCCTGCCCTACGAGCTTCTGAGCTCGAAACTCACCGTCGAATCGGGTAGGCGGGGGGGGGTAACCCCCGCCCCCCACACCACCGGCCATACGGATCCGTAGCACGGCGGTTGGGCTATGCGTTCGTCTCCGTCGAAAGCACAGTCGCACAGTCTACCTGCCTCGCATCGAAACGTCACCTGTCACCTCGTATCGCGTATCGAGATAACGAACATCCGCCGCCTCTCCTTGCGGAACAGCCGCGTCTTCGCATTTCGCATGGACTCTCTTACCCCACTTGTGGTGTTCGCAGGGCTGGTGGCTTCACCTTCCCGCGCGGCCGCTAGGGCGCCGGGCGGCCGAGGTAGGGGAGGAAGCGGGCGAAGCGTCGCGGGGTCGCGGTGGGGTCCAGTTCGAAGGTGACCGGTTCGACGCCGCCCGGCGGTCGGCTCTGGCTGGTGACGAGGGCTTCGCCTTGCCAACCGGCGAGCTGGCCGGCCGTCTGCACGATCAGCGCCGTGTCCCCGCGCGCGAGGTCGAGGGGAGCGGAGGCTCGCACGAGGCCACCCGGCGCGAGCACCGCCGACGCCCGGGGCGCCGGCCCGGGGATGTCGGGGTCGGTGCCGAACACGTACTCCGCCAGCTGCGTGCTGCCGTCCCCGTCGTCGTCCGCCGCGGGGTCGGCGGCGACCCCGTAGAACTCGCACCATTGCTCGAAGGTGCCGGCGCCGCGCTCGACCGCACCGATCTCGACCGCCGCCCCCGCGACGCGCGGGGCACCGATGGCGTCGCGGCCGAGCGGGGGCGCGAAGGCGGGGTCGCCCGCATCGACCACCGGGCTCCCCGGGAGCGGCCGGTGGCACTTCGCCCGCCCCCCCCAATACGCGAGCGGCGCGAGCATCGGCTCGGTGTCGCCGATGTCGGTGGGGGCGTTCGCCGGCCCGGATGGCTGGTCGCTCAAGTTGTAGCCGTCCGAGATGAACTGCGCGTTGAAAGCGAAGAAGCCGTTAAAGAGGGAGCCGTCGCGGCCGAGGTTGTCGGCGATGATGCAGTGCGAGAAGGTCGCGGTCGTGCCGGCTTGGGCAAAGTAGCCGCCGCAGCCGGCGCCGCCGCCGAGCACGTTCGGCCCGGCGAGGCCGGTGTTCTCCACCATCGTCACGTTGCGGAAGCTGAGGTCGGCGCCGCCGTTCGCCCCGAAGGCGCTGCCGGCGCGGGTGCAGAAGTTGCCCGAGAAGGTGGTGTCGGCGATGTCGATCTGTGCGGCGTCGCCGCCCCAGAGTCCGCCGCCGAAGCGCGCGTTGCAGCCGTTGAAGAGGCAGCCCTCGATCGTCGCGTTGCCGAAGCAGCGGACGCCGCCACCGTTCTGCGCGCCGTTCACCCCGTTGAGGAAGCTCAAGCCGCGCAGGGTCGCGGTCGCGCCGGCGGGGATGTCGACGAGCCGGTGGGCGCCGCCGGCGTCGAGGCGCAGCCCGGCCGGGAGCGGGGTCGCGTCGATCGTCAGGTCTTTGTCGACCGACAAGGTCGAGGCGGTCGCGACCGTCGCCCCGTCGAGGGCGAAGTCGAACAGCACGGTGTCGCCGGGCGCGGCGGCGGCGATCGCCTCGCGCAGCGAGAGGTGCCCGTCGCCGGCATCGACGACGTCGGCGGCGGTGGTCACGGTGAGCTCCGCGGCCGGTGCGGGCGCGGCGGCGAAACTGAGGCAGAGCGTGACGGCGTAGGGAGGGAGGGAGCGCACACCGGCACCCCTAGCGGTAGCGACTCCGTCGCGCAACCCGGCGCCGGGATGCGGCGGCCGCGCCCTCGGGCGGAAGATTCAGGCCTGCTCCAGCTCCCGCGCGCACAGCCACAGCGCGTCGGAGAGCCGGTTCAGGTAGGGCGCCGCCGGTGGCGGCGCCTCATCGGCCAACGAGACGACGGACCGTTCCGCGCGGCGGCAGACCGCGCGCGCGAAGTCCAGGGCCGCGCCGGCGCGCGAGCCCGCGGCGCCGGCGAAGACCCAGCCTCCGAAGGTCAGGCCGCCCGCCTCGACCTCCGCCACCCGCCGGTCGAGCTTCTCGGAGGCCCCGTCGCCGAGGGCTGCCATGCCCGATGCCGCGTAGCGGTCGCGGTCCTCCGGCAGCGTCGCCAGCTCCCCCATCAGCGCGACGAGGTCCGCCTGCACCGCGGCGAGGAAGGCGTCGGGCCCCGCCCCGGCCAGCTCCGCCCTCGCCAGCCCGATGGCGGCGCTCAGTTCATCGACGTCGCCACCGGCGGCCACCCGCGGGTGGCCCTTGCCGACCCGGCGCCCGAACAGCAGGTCCGTCTCGCCGCCGTCGCCCCTGCGCGTCGCGACGCTCACTCCTCTTCGCCCTCCCCACCTGGAACCGCGCCGCCGGCCGCCTCGATCAGCGCGTCGATCGCCACCACGTCCTCCCACGGCACGCGGCGGCGGCGGTACTTGTTCTCCAGCACCCCGCGCAAGAGCGTCAGCCCGTGCAGGTCGTCCAGCCCGTGGGCGCGGAACTCGTCCTCGCTCCGCTGTAGGCGCGAGGAGAGCGTCCAGCGGCGGCCGTGTTTGGTCGCCCGCCACAGGCGGTTCTCGCCGGTGTCGGTGCGTTCGCGCCAGTCGTGGCGGGTCTTGCGCATGAAGGGATCGTAATGCGGCACAAAGCGTTTGTCATCGGCCTTCGCCGCACCGTGATTCCCGCCCCCGACGCCGTGACCCGCCATATCCAATCCGACGCCCTCAAGCTCCTGGCCTGGCTGGCCTGCACCATCGTCCTCGGCGCCGCGCTGGCGCCGCTGATCTTCAAGGCCGGCAAGAACCTTGTCGACATGCGGTTGTTAGATGAGGGCACCTTCCTCGGCCGCGTCGCCGAGCAGAGCGAGTTCAGCCGCTATTTCAACCGCGCGGTGCTGCTCGCCGCGGTCGTCTGCCTCGTGCCCCTGCTGCGGTCGCTGAAGTTCCGCCGCTCCGAACTGGGGTTGGAGCGCAACCCCCACGGCCTGCTCCACTTCCTCGGCGGCTTCGTCTTGGCCGGCGGGCTGCTGCTCGGGCTCGGCTATCTCTACCTCCAGGTCGGCTGGTTCGAGGACGAGCCGAAACATGTCTGGGAGTGGAAGAAACTGGGCACCTTCGGCAGCCAGGCGCTCGGCGCCAGCGTGCTGGAGGAGCTGCTGTTCCGCGGCGTCCTGCTGGCGCTGCTCATGCGCACGATGCGCCCGGTGCCGGCGGCGTTCTGGCTCACCTTCGCGTTCGCGGCCATCCACTTCTTCAAGCCGCCGGAGGGCGCGGAGCTGGCGGAGGCCGACGTCCGCGCGGGCTCGGGCTTCTGGCTGATCGGGCAGATCTTCGCCCAGTTCTCCGACCCGGGCTTCATCGTCGCCGAGTTCGCCACGCTCTTCGCGGTCGGCGCCGTCCTCGTCTGGGCGCGGTTCCGGACGCGGTCGCTGTGGCTGCCGATGGGCCTCCACGCCGGTTGGATCTTCTGCCTGAAGCTCTATTCCTTCCACACCCGCATCCCGAAGGACTACCGGCCCGACCCGGCGCCGCCCTTCGTCGGCGCCGATCTCAAAGAGGGGCTGATCCCGCTCACCACCGTCTGCCTCACCGGGGTGATCGCGGCGATCGTCCTGCGCGCCGCCTTGCGGCGCCGCGAGCGGACGGCCGACCTCGCGGTGGGCGATGCCGGCTGAGCAGCGACGATGCCGGCGGCCCGCAAGCTCCTCCCCGCCGTGCGGCGGTTCGCCGCCGCGACCGGCGAGGGGCTGGCGGCGCTGCTCTACCCTGCGCGTTGCTTCGGCTGTTCGGCGAAGGTCGACTCCCCCGGGCTCTGCGCCGCCTGCGAGGCGGAGCTCCGGCCGGTCCGGCCGCCCTTCTGCGACACCTGCGGCGAGCCGGTCTCCGGCGAGATCTACGGCGACGTGCGCTGCACCAACTGCAGCGGGCGCGAGTTCGGCTACGGGTTCGCCATCGCCGGATACCTCGCGACCGGACCGCTGCGGCAGGTGATCCACGACTTCAAATACCACCGCCGGCTTGCCGTGCGCGCGACCTTGGCGCGGCTCGCGGAGGCGGCTTTCGACGACCCGCGCCTGCGCGGCCCCGAGGCCGCCGACTGGGTGGTGGTCCCCGTGCCGCTGCACCCTCGGCGCCAGCGCGAGCGCGGCTACAACCAGGCCGCCGAGGTCGCCGCGCTGCTCGCGCGGTCGCTGGGGCTCGGCTACTGCGAAGCCCTCGCCCGCACCCGCTACACGTCCGCGCAGGCCCGCCTCGTCCGCGACGAACGCCTCGCCAACCTCAGCGAGGCCTTCGCCCTCGACCCCTCGCCCGAGGTGCGCACGCGCATCGACGGCGCCCCCGTCGTGCTGTTCGACGACGTCTTCACCACCGGGGCCACGGCCGACGCCTGCGCCCGCGTCCTGCGCGACCATGGCGGCGCCGAGAAGGTCGTCGTGGCCACCGTCGCCCGCGGTTGATCGCCGCTTTGAAAACTGCCGGAAAGCACGCTACGGGTTGCGTTTCTCCCTCCGCCCCCCGCCCGACCACCTCCGCCCCCCGATCCCTTGCCCATCTTCAAGAAACCGCCGTTCCGCGGCGACGCCGACAAGAAACGCGACATGCCGGAAGGCCTGTGGCAGAAATGCCCGGGCTGCGGCGAGGTCATCCACGAGCTCGAGCTGAAGAACACCCTGCGCACCTGCCCGAAGTGCAGCCACCACTTCACCCTCGGTGCCAAGGAGCGGGTCGAGTCGCTCGCCGACCCCGACAGTTTCGAGGAGATCGACGCCGACCTCATCTCCGTCGATGCGCTCGGGTTCAAGGGCTACACCGACAAGGTCGAGAAGTACCGCAAGTCCACCGGGCTCGGCGACGCCGCGCTCACCGGCCGCGCCACCGTGCTCGGGCACAAAGTCGTCCTCGGCGTCATGGACTTCCGCTTCTTGGGCGCCAGCATGGGTTCGGTCGTCGGCGAGAAGCTCACCCGCGCCATCGAGACCGCCACCGCCGAGCGCGCCGCGGCGATCATCGTCTCCGCCTCCGGCGGCGCGCGCATGCACGAGGGCATCCTCAGCCTCATGCAGATGGCCAAGACCAGCGGCGCGCTCGCGCTGCACTCCCAGGCCGGGCTGCCCTTCATCTCCGTCCTCACCCACCCGACCACCGGCGGCGTCACCGCCAGCTTCGCCACCCTCGGCGACATCATCCTCGCCGAACCCGGCTGCATGATCGGTTTCGCCGGTCCGCGCGTCGTCAAGGAAACCACCCACCAGGAGCTCCCAGAAGGCTTCCAGACCGCGGAGTTCATGCACGAGCACGGCCTCGTCGACATGATCGTCCCCCGCCGCGAGCTGCGCGACCGCATCGCCGGCCTGCTCGGCTACCTGCTCAGGTAGGCGCCCGGCCGGGGCAAAGGAGAACCCGCACGCGATGGATTACCCCGAGGCGGTCGAGTGGCTGTACAGCCGCCAAGAGGCGGGCGTGAAGCTCGGCCTCGGCAACACGCGCCGCCTGCTCCGCGAACTCGGACTCCCGCGGCCGGGGGCGAAGATCCTCCACGTCGCCGGCACCAACGGCAAGGGCTCGACCTGCGCCCTCGCCGAGGCCGCGCTCCGCGCCGCCGGCCACAGCACCGGCCTCTTCACCTCGCCGCACCTCGTGTCGTTCTGCGAGCGGCTCCGCCTCGGCGGCGAGCCCGTCGCCGAAGCGGTCGCCGCCGGGGGCATCGCGCGCCTCCGCGCCCTCACCGAGGACTGGGAGCCGTGGCCGACCTTCTTCGAGTTGGCGACCGCCCTCGGCCTGCTGGTCTTCGCCGAGGCGGGGTGCGACGCGGTCGTGCTCGAGGTCGGCCTCGGCGGCCGCCTGGACTCCACCAATGCCGTGACGCCCGACGTCTGCGCCGTCGCGCCGGTCGACCTCGACCACCGCCACATCCTCGGCGACACGCTCGCCGCGATCGCCACCGAGAAGGCGGGCATCTTCAAACCGGGCGTCCCCGCCGTCTCCGCGCCGCAGCACCCTGAAGCGCGCGCCGCCCTCGAGGCGAAGGCCGCCGAGGCCGGCTGCGACTTGACCTTCGTCGCCGAACCCTGGACCGCCTCCCCCGTCGCCCTGCGCGGCGCCCACCAGCGCTGGAACGCCGCGCTCGCCGCCGCCGCCCTCCGCGCGGGCGGGTTCGGGATCGGCGAGGCCGACCTGGCGGCCGGGTTCGGTTCCGCCCGCTGGCCGGCGCGCTTCGACGTGTATCCCCTCGGAGGGGGGCAAACCGTCGTCGTCGACGGCGCGCACAACGCCGCCGCCGCCCGCGCCCTCGCCGCCACGTGGCGCGCGGAGTTCGGCCCCGCTTCGCGGCCGACGCTCGTCTTCGGCGCCGCCGCCAACAAGGAGATCGCCGACCTCCTCGCCCCGCTGGCCGCCCTCGCCGAGGAGATCGTCTTCACCCGCGCCGACTCCCCCCGCTCGGCCCTGCCCGAGGATTTGGTCAAGCTCCTCCCCCCCGGCGTCCCGCCCGGGTTCCTCCACCCCGGCGCTGCGGCCGCCCTCGACTTCGCCCTCACCCGCCGCCGGCCGGTGCTCGTCGCCGGCTCCCTCTTCCTCGCCGGCGAAGCCATCGCCCTGCTCGATCACCGCCGCCACCGCTACGAGCCGAGCGACCAGTAGCGGCGTCTCCCGATGCGTGCATCCGACTGGGAGCTGTTCTAACGTCGCCCTCAGATGACCCCCGCCCACCGCCGTCTCCTCGCCGCCGTGTTGCTGGTCGCGGTGCTCTCCGCCGCCGCGTGGCTCGCGCTGTACGCCGCCGGCCTCGTCCCGAAGCCCGGCGGCGGCGACCACTTCCGCATGAGCGACCGCATCGCCGACCTCGAGGTCGAGCGCACCGCCGACGGGCCGCGCTTCCGCTTCGGCGACGAGCTGCTCACGCCCGACGAATTCGCCCGCGAGCTCGCAGGGCGCCGCCCGACCGGCCGCCGCGGTGCGGTCTACTCCGCCCTCAACATCACCGGGACCGCGGGCTTGTTTTGGGTTGGCATCGGTTTGCTAGGCCAAGTGCTGTTCACCGGCCGGATGGTCGTGCAGTGGCTGGCCAGCGAACGCGAGAAGCGCTCCGTCGTGCCCGTCGCCTTCTGGTGGATGAGCCTCGGCGGCGCCAGCATGCTCATCGTCTACTTCGTCTGGCGCGTCGACATCGTCGGCATCCTCGGCCAGTGCACCGGCTGGTTCATCTACGTCCGCAACCTCTGGCTCATCTACGGCAGGAACCAAGACTGACCGCCTCGGCAATCCAATTCCGCACTCCGCACTCCCAATTCCGCACTCTCTTGATCTACCTCGACAACAACGCCACCACCCGGGTCCTCCCCGAAGTCCTCGAAGCCATGCTCCCCTACCTGCGCGAGGAGTACGGCAACCCCTCGACCGGCTACCCGCTCGGGCGCCGCGCGAAGGCCGCGGTCGACCGCGCCCGCGAGCAGGTCGCAGCGCTGATCGGGGCGGCGCCCGGGGAGATCGTGTTCACCGGCTGCGGCACCGAGGCCGACAACACCGCGATCGCCTCCGCCCTCGCCGCCTTCCCCGACCGCCGGCACCTCGTCCTGAGCGCCGTCGAGCACAGCGCCATGGTCGGCTTCGCCAAAGCCGTCCACCCGGAGGTCGAACTCACCGAGCTGCCCGTGGACGCCGGGGGGCGCATCGACCTCGACCGCTTCCGCGCCGCGCTGCGGCCGGATACGGCGCTCGCCTCGGTCATGTGGGCGAACAACGAGACCGGCATCTGCCAGCCCGTCGCCGAGGCCGCGGCGCTCGCCCACGAGGCCGGCGTCCTCTTCCACACCGACGCCGTCAACGCGGTCGGCAAAGTCCCCGTCACCATCGCCGGCTTCGATTACCTCTCCCTCTCCGGCCACAAGTTCCACGCCCCGAAGGGGGTCGGCGCCCTCTTCGTGCGCGAGGGCGCGCCCTTCCGCCCGCTCCTCGTCGGCGGTGGACAGGAGGGCGGCCGCCGCGCCGGCACCGAGGCCGTCGCCCAGATCGTCGCGCTCGGCGCTGCCGCCGAGGCCGCCGCCGTCCGTCTCGCAAACGATTGCCAACACGAGACCGCCCGCCTGCGCGACAGGCTCCAGGCGGCGCTCTCAGCCGCGCTCGACGGGCTCCACCTCAACGGCGACCCCGCCCACCGGCTCCCCAACACCCTCCACCTCAGCATCGACCGCGTCCCCGCCGGCGACCTGCTCCTGCTCGCCGCCGAACGCGGGCTGGCGATCGCCAGCGGTTCCGCCTGCAGCACCGGCAAGCGCGAACCCTCGCGGATCATGAAAGCGATGGGGCACAGCGACGAGCGCGCCTTGAGCAGCATCCGCATCTCCCTCTCCTCGCTCAACACCGAAGAGGAGATCGACGAGGCCGCGCGGACCCTGATCGCGTGCATCGAGAAGATCCGTTCCCTCCGCCCCGAAGGCGGACCCGTGGTGGTGGCCGGGTAGGCGGCGGGCGGAGGGCGCGCGTCCCCACCCCGGGGGGCGCCCTCACCGCACCGCCGAATAGGGCAAGGCGACGAGGAAGGTGGAGCGGATCTTCGACACGGTGTCGGCGTAGGTCGGGTCGGTCTTGAGCGCCGCCCATCCCGCATCCTCCCGGAACGCGTCCCAGGCGGCCTCGTGTTCATCCGCGCTGTCGTAGGCCAGCAGATACGTCAGATGCGGCAGTTCGGGACCGCTCAGCGCGCTGCCGAAAAAGACGCCGCGCAGCCCCACGCGCTCGAAGATCTCCAACTCGCCATGGTCGAACATGTGAACCTTCATGAAGGCTTTGTAC
>JAUIGD010000627.1 GCA_030430255.1 Verrucomicrobiia bacterium | reverse complement strand
CTGGTGTACGCGCAGGCGCGCTACTACGCGACCGGGTTGGGGGTGTTCCTGAGCGAGGATCCGTACGAGGGGTCGCTGGGGGAGCCGCTGAGCTTGGGGCGGTGGGGGTATGTGCACGGGAATCCGGCCGTGTGGGTGGATCCGGATGGGCGGCGGGTTGAGCGTTGCGATGGGGCTGGGCACTGCGGCCTCGAAACGCGTAGAGATGGTAGCTACTCGACCAGTCAGGTAGTCACTATCTGCGCGGAGCATGCCCGAGCCTTCCCCGGCTCCATTGGACGGTGGGGGTCGGTTGACGAGAAGCAGGAGGGAGCCGGCTTTGTCAAGGCATGCTTGAGCAACAGCGTGTACGCAAGGTCCGACGCTTGGGTCGAGGAGTACTGCCGCCGCCAGCCCGACCCGATCCTAGCGTTCGAGTCGTGTGCGGAGGAAGCATATCAGGCCGACCGTACCAAGAGTGCGCTGCGGGCGGAGGCGAGGGCGGAGCGAAGCGCTCGGAACCGGGACAATTTGGGTGAGGGCGTCGGCTTGGCCATGGACCTCTATGGGGTCAAGGCGCTCGGCGGTGGCTTCCGCAATGCGGCGGTCGGTTTTCGGACCTGGCTCGCCGAGCGCGCGGCGCCGGTCGTTCCTTTGCCTTTGCTGCAACTCGCGGACGACGCAGTCGGAGCTGCCAACGGCTTCGCCGGAGCTGGAAGCCTCAGTATGGAGACGGTCGCCAAGGTGGTGCCGACGCTTGGCGATGATGTGGCCCGAGTTGGCTTCGATGCAGCTAAGGCGTTGAGTGACGGGGTCAGTGCGGTCCTCGACTACTCGTCTGAGGTTCTCGAAGGTGCAGCCCCAAAGGGGGTAGAGATCACGTTGCAGCGCCCGGCCGGCGTCAGCGACGCGGCCTGGCAGAAGAAGCTCGATGCGCTGAACAGAGCCGCCGCCCGAGGCGAAGCGAAGGTCGTTCACAAGCCAACTCGTACCGGCGCAGCCCAACGACAGGCACGCAAGGAGGGTAGGGTCGCCCCCGGCGATGACGCCGATCACGCACTCGATCTCCAGTTCGGCGGAGCAGACGACGCAGCGAACATCATGTCCACAAACAAGCGAGTGAACCGCAGTGTTGGGGGCCAGGGACGGCAGCGATTGCAGCATTCCGACGGGACCCCGATTGACCGTTTCACAGAGAGGTGAAGATGATCGACTCGATTCGCACCCACTCGCAAGCTCACGGATCGCCATATGACGGGCCGGAGTTCCCGGTGAAGGGCCACGTGCTTCCGCCAGACTACTGGGAGGTCGTCAGGGCCGCAGACGGCTTCGTGACACACCACGGTTTCTTTCGCTTTTTCTCGGCTAGCTCGGAAGGCCCACAGGGAATCCGCTTCCGCAACGCCTCTCCCTCGGTGGACGCCTACGGTGCTTTGCTAGAGGGGTTCGTAGTGATCGCCGAGGACATCTTCGGCGACATGTATGGGTACTCGGCGGACGAGACTGGAGCGCCCAGGCTCTCGAAGTTCTACTGCGAGGGCGGCGAGATCGAATCGTGTGAGCCGTCGGGGTTGCCGGCCTTCCTAGCGAGGCGACTGTTCGTACAGCAGCCCGACGCCTTTGACCTTGCCCTCGCTTCCGAGGCGCTGGGCTCAGGAATCGTGCCAGGCCTCGACGAGCATTTGGCGTTCACGCTGCCACTGATAGCCGGCGGAGAGTACGACGTGGAGAACCTGGCAGTCGAAAGCACGGAGCTGCATCTGGGCCTATTGGGCCAGATGTCCCTCGCCCACAGTGAGCTGCCGGACGGTACGCCAATCTCAGGCTTCACGGACGACCCGTCCTCGGTGCCAGGCAGATAGGGGAGGGGTGGTGACGGGGTCCAAATTCCAGCAGAACTGGATGAATTCGGCGGGGTTGGGCGCGCGAGGACGACGCAGGGCGTCCAGTCGTGTCCGCGGGGGCGCTCCGGCGGGCCCAGGCGGCCCGTGACTCTGAGTCCTTTGAAAACACTCAGCTTTTGGGCCAGACGGTGGCCTGGTCGCCGTGGACCTCGGCCAGTCGGGCATCCATCGGGTCTGGCGAGGGTGATCGCGGCCGGGGCGACCCGTGACTCTGAGTCCTCCGAAAACACTCAGCTTTCGGGCCAGGCAGTGTTCGGGTCGCCGTCGACCTCGGCGGATCGGGCGTTCAACCGGTCCGGCGAGGGTGATCGCGGCCGAGTTCGGGGGCTGTGGCTGCTGTTTCGCTGGGTTCGGCGCGCACGGGTGCGCGGGCGCGGCGGGACGCGCAGGTT
>JAUIGD010000173.1 GCA_030430255.1 Verrucomicrobiia bacterium | reverse complement strand
CCGATCGTTGATGCTGAGTAGGCGGCGGCAGGGACAGGTGAAGCGGCTGGGTGAACACCCTGCCCGAGCCGGTCACCACGCCAACACCCTCAGCGTCAACGAGGGCGAGCCACAGCCCGGAGCTGGGTGATCGATTCGGGCTAGTCACGGCGGAGACGGAGCTCCGCCCTCCAGCGGGGCGGGCGGCGGCAGGGATCGGCGAAGCGGCTGGGGAACACCCTGCCCCAGCCGATCACGACGCCGACACGCTCCACGTCAACGAGGGCAAGCCGTAGCCCGCAGCCTGGAGAGCGATCCGGGTTCGCTGCGCAAGACGCGAATGAGACCCGGGCAACACTTCACCGATTGGGCGACGTCTCCTGGCACCGCCCCCCCGGCTGGCCTGAGGCAACCTATCGGCGGCGGCGGTAGAGGAGGCCGGCGGCGACGAGGCCGAAGAGCGCCGTGACCGAAGGTTCGGGGATCGGCACCGCGTAGAGTCCGACGTCGTTGCCGTCCTGGAACGATCCCTGCAGCCCCTGCGTGAAGAAGTATTGGGTCAGCCCGTCTCCGGTGAGGCCGACGAGGTCGCCCTCGCCGAAGGTGGTGAAGGGCCCCGACAGGGCGCCGCCGACGTCGATGAGTTCGATGTCGCCGATGCCCGTGGCCAACGCCGAGATGTCGATGCCGAGCGGACCGGCCAGGGTGGCGTCGCCGACCACGTTGATCGCCGAAACTCCCGAAGCGTCGAGGATGAAGTCGGTGTCGCTGCTGCCGTCGAGGGTGAAGTTGCCGCCGATGTCGATGGTGGAAGCGGAACCGGAGACCTCCAGCCCCCCACCCTCTCCGGCGAGGTCGCCGCCGACGTTCAGATCGCCGCCAGAGATGCTGTAGCTGCCCGAGGCGCCGAGCGCACGAAGATCGAGGGTGCCGCCGATGTTGGCGATGCCGCCGCTCTGGCTGACGGTGCCGCTGGTATCGGCCTCGGCGGCGATCACCAAGTTGCCGGTGTTGAGCTCGCCGGAGCCGCTGATGTTGAGTTCCCCCGCAGCGCCGCCGGTCCAGCCGACGAGGAATCCATCGACGTTCACGAGCCCGCCAGAAAGGTTGTAGATGCCAGTGGCGCCACCGTTCTCACCGAGGCGGACCTCCCCGTTGCCGACCGTGTCCAAGGTGCCGCCGGTCTGGTTGACGGTGCCGGTGCCGCCGAGGCTGCCGACGACCACATGGGAGGCGGGATCAGCGGTCTTTTCGACCAGGCCGGTGCCGCTGAGGTTGAGTTCACCGGTCGCCCCGTTGCGCCCCACTGCGATCCAGCTGGTGGTGGTGAAGGTGCCAGAGTCGATGTCCATGCGGCCGAAGTTGCCGGCGCCTTCGCCGACCCAAGCCTCGCCATTCACGTTGACGTCGGCGCCTCCGGTCACGGTGAGCAGGTTGCCGGCGTTGCTGCCGATGCCGGCGATCATGCGGCCGGTATTGAACTGGCCGCCGGAAAGGTTGATGTGGCCGGCGCCGGCGCCTTCGCCGATGAAGGTCCACCCGGCATCGTTCCACGTGCCGCCGGTCTGGTTCAGCGTGCCGGTGCCGTTGAGGCCGACGCGGCTATCGATGGCATTCACGGTCCCCGCCTCAAGGTTGACGGTGCCGTTGCTGCCCGCGGCGTCGCCGACGAAGATGCCGTCTCCGCCGGCACCGTTGTTGACGTTCAGGGCGCCGGTGGTGTTGATGTTGACGATCCCGGTGCCGGTGCCACTGCCGACATACAGCCGCGATCCGGCGTTGAAGGTGCCGCTGCCCGTCCCGAAACCGGAGATCCCGCCACCCGGGGTCGAGGTGTCCGCGAGATTGTAGGTGCCCGTGCTGCTGCCCGTGCCGATGAAAGAACAGTTCGTGGTGCCGGAGCTGTGGATGCCGGCGCGGTGATCGACGCGCCCCGCCGAGCCGCCATTGCTGACGAAGGTGTCGACCACCTGGGTGGTGTCGGCGGAGATGATCGGGAAGACGCCTGCAGCGTCGGTGTTGACGAAGGCGTTCGCTCCGGCGGGGTAAGTGTCCCCAGACCAGTTCAGCGGGTCATTCCAGTCTTGGCTGGTGTCGCCGACCCAGTCTTGGGCATTTGCGGCAGCGAGGCCGCAGAAGGTTGCGGCAACGAAAAATCGGGAGCGGAGACGGGGGGCTCGCATCGGGTGGCGGGAGAAAAATGGGGTTTCGGATTGGGAGAAACACTGATTATGACAGCGGGTTGCCTCGTGCGTCGACCAAAAAATCGCACTCGATTTTTTCGCTGTAACTCGTTTGTTTCCAATCGCTTGAACGAAAAAGCGAGGCGCCGATCCCCGGCGGCATGGTGCCGGAGCTACGGGTCGCGGCGCTGAGCGAGGATCGCCTCGGCGGCGGCGCGCTGCTCGGCCGTAAGGGTGGTGTCGAGGGCGGCGCGGCGCTCCTCTGCTTCCGCCAGCCCCGCCTCGGCGGCGCGGGTGTAGAGCGCGAAGGCCTTGGCGAGGTCCGCCTCGGTGCCGAGACCGCGCTCGAAGAGTTGGGCGAGCATGAACTCGCCTGGCGGGTAGCCCGCCTTCGCGGCCGCGGCGAACTGCTGCCCCGCCTGGTCGTAGTCCTGCCGCAACCCATCCCCCTCGGCGTAGGCTTTGCCGAGGTTGACCTGGGCGGGGGCGAAGCCGTGTTGGGCGGCGAGCAGGAACCAACCGGCCGCGGCGACGTTGTCGGGCCGCAGCCCCTTGCCCGCCTGGTAGCGCAGCCCCATCTCGTTCATGGCGGCGGCGGATCCGCCCTTCGCGGCGGCGACGCAATAGCCCGTGCCGCGCGCGGGGTCAGCGCCGCCCGCCAACCCGGCATCGGCGTAGCGCACCATGGCGAACAACGCGGGTGCGTAGCCCGCGGTCGCCGCCCTCTCGATCCAGGACCGCGCCTCCGACCAGTCGGGCGCCGGACCGTCGAGGTCGATCTCGCTCTCGAGCAGACGACCGAACTCGAACTGCGCCGGCGCATGCCCCTTCTCGGCGGCGACCTCGAGCAGGAAGCGAGCGCGTTCGAGGTCGCGCTCGACCCCTCCCGGCGCGGTGGTGAGCAGGGTGGCGAGGTTGAAGTGGGCCGCCGGGTCGCCGCCGGCGACGGCGGTCTCGAAGTGCCGCTTCGCCACCGCCGGCGAGGGCTCGCCGGCACGGCCATCGAGCATCGCCTCGCCGAGCGCGTTGGCGGCGGCGGCGTCGCCGCGCGCGACCGCGGACTCCAGCTGCCGCACCCCTTCGTCCATGTCGCCACGGGCGAAGGCCTCGCGCGCGGCGGCGAGCGGGCCATCCGCGGGTGCGGGCCCGCCCTGCCCGGCGGCGTGGGCTAACAAAGCGATGGCGATCAACAGGGCGGCGGCGGATCTCATGGGCGGGCGTCGAGCGAGGCTTGCTCGCCGTCGAATTCGAAGGTTCTCGTCCCGCCGCCACCCTCGACCACGACCCTGCCCGGGGCGCGGCTTTGCCCGAGGCCGAACCAGGCGACGGCTGCCGATTGGGACAGGTAGCCCGAGCCGGCGGCGACCTCCACCACCTGCGGCGCGGCGCCCTCGCGTTTCAAAGTGACCACCGAGCCGGGTGCGGCGCGCACTTGCAGCCAGCGGTTCGGCGAGCGGTTGGCGAAGGCGGCGGCGGGGGCGCTGTTGACGGTGACCGCGAGGTCCGGCCGCCCGTCGGCGTCGAGGTCGCAGACGGTCGCGGCGCGGGCGTCGCCCGGCACCTCGATGCCCGCCTCGCGCACCGGCACCGGTTCGAACTTGCCGGCGCCGTCGCCGAGCAGCAGCTGCCCGAGGCCGCCGTCGAAGCGCGCGGTCTCGATCTGCGGGCCGTGGAAGTTCTGTGCGAGGAACAGGTCGGTGTGGCCGTCGCCGTCGAGGTCGCAGGCGACCGGGGCGTTGCCGGGGGCGATCTGGGCGAGGAAGGGCAGCGGCTGGAAGCGGAAGGTGCCGCCCTCGTTGATGAAGATCCCGGAGCGGAACTCGTTGGCCTCGAAGCGCTCGTCGGACGCCGCCGCCTCGATCTCGTAGATGTCCGCCAGCGGCGCGAGGGCGAACTCTTTGAAGGTGGGGAACTTCTCGGCGATGAACGGCATGGCGCCGCTGGAACAGCTGCGGCCGCGCTCGGGGTAGAGGATGTCGCCCTCGCGTTTGACCTCGACGACCTTGCGCTTCCCGGTGCCGTCGAAGTCGCTGAAGTAGGTGATGTGCGGCTTCTTCGCGCTCGGCTGCTTGTACTTCGTGTTGAGGCCGATGTTGGTGACCGCGTAGTCGAGGTCGCCGTCGCCGTCGGCGTCCAGCGAAGCCAGGCCGCGCCACCAGCCGAGCACCGCCCCGAGCCCGGCGCGCTCGGTTTGGTCGGCGAGCTTGCCGGCGCCGTCGTTGGCGAAGTAGCGCAGCGGGCCCCACTCGGTGGCCAGCATCAGGTCGGGCCAGCCGTCGCGGTCGGCGTCGCTCCAGATCGCGCCGGTGACGAGGCCGGCGCCGGGGAGCTCGATCGGTTCGAAGCGGACGGCGCCCCCGGAGGAGACGTTGCGCAGCAGCCGGCTGGTCCCCGCGAGCGGCCACTCGCCGGGCACCGCGCGCGCGCCGACGAAGAGGTCGGGGCGCCCGTCGCGGTCGTAGTCGGCGGCGCAGACGGCGCTCGAGAACTGCAGCGCGGCCGGCACCGCACCCTCCGGCGCGGCGGTGAAGCCGCCCTCGCCGTCGTTGAGGTAGAGGCGGTCGCGCAGCGCGGCGGCGCCGGGCTCGAACTCGCTCGAGCCGCTCGCCACGAACAGGTCGGGGTCGCCGTCGCCGTCGGCGTCGAAGAACACGGCGCCCTGGTCCTCGGCGGCCTTGTCGGCACGGAAGGCCTCGACCCAGACGGCGCTGAATTGACCCGCCCCGTCGGCGAGGCGCAGCGTCCCCATCTGCCCGGCGCTGCCGCCGAAGTAGTAGTCGTCGTGCCCGTCGCCATCCACGTCCGCCCAGGCGATCGCCGGACCCAGCTGGGCGAGGGCGAAGGGGAGCAGGCTCTGCTTCTGAAAGTCCTCCTCCCAACCGGCGTCCTTGTGCTTCGAGGCGGCGAGCGCCGCCGAGGCGGCGAAGCGTGGCTCGCGGGCGGGCTCCGCTCGGGGCGCCGCGGCCTCGCCGCGGGTGATCGTGTAGAACCGGTTCGCGGCGAGTCCGTTGAAGCGCTCCTCGGCGCCCGGCCCCCAGCGCACGACCAGCTCCTCGACCCGCCCCGCATCGCCCAGCCCGAAGTGGATCAAGGCCTCGTTGCAAGAGTGGTAGCCGGTCTGCGGCTGCAGCTGCCGCATCTGCGCCCCCGCCGTGGTCCGCACGGTTACCGCCGCGCCGAGCCCGGCGGTGTTGCCGCCGCCGCCGACCAGCTTCACCAACAGCCGGTTGCCCTCCTGCGAGTCGTTGCGGAACACCAGGTCCGGCTCCTCGAGGTTGACCACGACGAGGTCGAGGTCGCCGTCGCGGTCCAGGTCGGCGTGGGCGGCGCCGTAGCTGACGCCGGTGTGGCCGAGCCCCCACGCGTCGCTGGCCTCGGCGAAGCGCCCGCCGGCGGTGTTGCGGTAGGCGCGGTTCTTCTCCCTCCGCATCTCGCCCTCCTTGAAGTAGTCCCACATGTGTCTGCCGATCAGCATGTCGCGCGTGATCGTGTGGTCGGAGTCGTTCATGTGGCGCGAGATGCCGTTGGTGAAGAACACGTCCTGCCAGCCGTCGTTGTCGAAGTCGGCGAACTTCACCGCCCAGGTCCAGTCGGTGCTCGACACGCCGAACAGGCGCGCGCCCTCGAGGAAGCGCCCGGTGCCGGTGCCGATCAGCAGCGTGTTCTGCATGTACTGCGGCGGCGCCGAATGGTAGGCGCGCTTCAGCTCGACCCCGCCCATCACGCCCATGGTGGTCTTCGACTTGAAGTGCGAGGTGGCGCTCATGTCGGCCACCAGCAGGTCGGGGACGAGGTCGTTGTTCACGTCGCCGAAGTCCGCGCCCATGGCGAACCAAGGCGTGTGCGGCGCGACCTGAGCGATCACGTCCTCGAAGGTTCCGTCGCCGCGGTTGCGGTAGAGTTTGTCCGGCTCGAGGAAGTCGTTGCCGACGTAGATGTCCTCCCAGCCGTCGCCATCGTAGTCCCACCAGGTGACGGAGAGGCCGTCGCCGCGGCCGGCGATCCCCGCCGCCGCCGAGACGTCGCGGAAGACGGGCGTGCCGTCGGCCTTGTTTCCTTCGTTTCGATAGAGCCGGTCGGGGGTCCCGACCGCCTCGGTGCCCCAGTTCTCCGCGTCCCAGCGCCAGATGTGATAGTATTTCTCCGCCCCGGGCTTCAGGCTCACCGAGCCGTCGGCGTGGCGGTCGACCGGCATCTCCAGCGGCGTGCCGTCCGGGTTCTCGATGCGGTTGGTGAGCAGGTACATGTCCAGCCGCCCGTCGCCGTCGTAGTCGGCGAAGGCCGCGCTGTGGCTGCAATCGACGGCGTCGACGCCCGCCTCGGCCGCCGCCTCGCGGAAGGTCACCGGCGCGCCGTCGGCCCCCGGGCCGGTGTTCAGGAACAGCTGGTTGGGCACCATGTAGCTGGTGGTGTAGAGGTCGACCCGCCCGTCGCCGTTGACGTCGGCGGCCGCGGCGCCCGCGGTCCAGGCCTCGCCGCCGTCGATGGGCCCGGCGGTCGCGGTGATGTCCTCGAACTCCAGCCCGCCGGTCTGCCGGTAGAGCCGGTTCGGCCCGGTGGTGCCGGCGAAGAACAGGTCCGGCAGGCCGTCGCCGTCGAAGTCCGCCACGACCACCCCGCCGGTGGTCATGCCGCTGTGGTAGAGGTAGCTCAACGGGTGGTCGAGCTGCATGCGGTTCACATGTGCCAAGCCCGTCCGGTCCGGGCCGAGCGCGGTGAACCGCGTCTCGCCAGCGCCCTTCGATCGCGGGTTCAAAGGCACGCCCTCGATCTCCGCAGCCGCGGGGAGGCAAAGCAGCGCCACCAGGGCTGCGGGCGCGATTCGGGAGGGGGAGGTCGGGGGCATCTCGGGGGGCGGTAGCAAAGCGGACCGCGGGCGCGCTGTCAATGCGCCCGGATGCGGCCGCCGGGGCGCTTGCCTCGGGGCGGGGCTGCGGGCTATGTTCAGCGGTGCAACAGCCTGAAACAGGAGCGAAGGTCGTCTTCGTCTCCCACACCACGAAGGACGATCCGTTTGTTGCGTCGCTGCGGCAGCGGCTCGAAAACCGAGGCTACGAGGTGCTGGAGGACTCGCAGTTCGCAGTCGGCGAGGAGCAGTCGGCGCAGATCAAAGCCTTCATCGACCGCGCCGCCACGGTCCTTGTCGTCGGCAGCAAGAAGGCCGCGGGTTCGGCCTGGGTGAGGCGGGAACTGCGCTACGCGCTCGAGCACGGAAAGCGCACCATTCCGCTCATCTTCGACGACGGCTCCACCGCCGACCTGCGTACCATACTTGAGATCCCGCAGCCCGAGTCGAAGGAGGACGACCTCGAAGACTGGCCGCAGGACCTCATCGGCATCCGCGTCCCGGAGGGTGCCGGCGCATTGGACGCGCTCCTGCCCGGCCTCCTCGACGCCCTCGAAGGCCGCGCCGGGGGCGGCAAGATCGACATCGGCGAGCCGCGCCCGCCCTCGCCGCTGGCCGACCTCGTGCTGCGCCTGCGGGCGACGCGCTTCGAACTGGTGAAGGATGAACAGGGTAAGGACGTCCGGCGCCCTGTCGCCACCGCCACGCTCGCCTTCTACCCGCCGGACGCCGAGGAGCCGGCCGCCGAATCGCCCGAGTTCCCCTTCGCCGCACCGCTGGGCAAGATCGAAGCCGGCGACCTGCGCTTCTACCTCGAGCGCTACTTACTCACGCCCTTCGGCGAGTTCGCCAAGCGCGCGGCCGGCATCGAAGCGCAGCTGCCGGAGTGGGGGCAGGACTTGTGGGACGCACTCGGCGCGGAAGAGCCCGACCGTGCGGTAGCCGTCGGCGAATGGCAGGCGCTGGCCGCCACCGCGCAACGCCGTTTCACCGTGCAGGCTCCGCCGCAGAAAAAACTCAGCCGCAAAGCGAGCGATGATGAAAAGGCCGCGCACGCCGAGGCTCTGGAGTCCTCCACCGAGATCCTCGCCTTGCCTTGGGAGCTGCTCCACGACGGCCACCGCTACCTCTTCCACGACGGCATCGGCGCGCGCGTACGGCGCTCGCTACCCGGCGGCATCCCGCCCGCTAAACTCGGCGAAAGGGCCAGCCAGCCGCCATTGCGCGTGCTCGCCGTCTGCGCCCGACCCGAGAAGTTGGTGGAGACCGACGAGAAGGGGAAAGAGCACCGCTCCGATGTCGGCTACATCGACCACCGCGTCTCCGTGCGCCCGCTGACCGAGGCTCTGAACGCGCTCGGCGACCTCGCCGACTACGAGATCCTCTCGCCGCCCACCTTCCCCGCGCTCTGTGACACGCTGAAGGCGGCGCTCGCCGCCGGACGCCCCTACCACATCGTCCACTTCGACGGCCACGGCGTCTTCAACAAGGCCACCGGCCTCGGCGGGCTCGTCTTCGAGCATCCGGACGACGCGGCGACGGGCAAAATCCGTCGCCGCCACGCCCAGATCATTGCCGCGCGCGAGCTCGGCGCGGTGCTGTACCAAACCGGAGTTGGCCTATTTTTTTTCGAAGCATGCCAATCCGCATTTTCGACTAGCAATGTCGGATCATCAGTTGCCGGCAGCCTTTTGCGGAGCGGCATCGGCTCGGTCGCCGCCATGAGTCACAGCGTGCTGGTCGAGACCGCGAAGCGGTTCACTTCGGTCTTCTACCCGGCGCTCGCCGAGGGCGAGCGCATTGGCGCGGCAATGCTGCGCGGGCAGATCGCCCTTGAGCGCGAACGCCGACGCGGCTGGGGCTGGGGGCCACGCGAGGGCGAGCCTGGCAAGATCGACCGCCGCCCGCTGGAGCTGCACGACTGGTTTATCCCCGTGCTCTACCAGGGCGGCGAGGATCCCGCCCTGCTGGCCGGTACCGCCCCGCATTCCGAGCGCGTGCAGGCGGAGCTGGCGAAAGACCGAGCCCTCGCGCTCGGGCGATTGCCGAAGCCGCCGGAGCACGCCTTCATTGGCCGCAGCCGCGAGCTGCTCGCCGCAGAGCGCCTGCTGCTGGAGGCGGGCAAAAAACACGTCGTCCTGCGCGGCGAGGGCGGCGAGGGCAAGACCACGCTCGCCGCCGAGCTGGCACGCTGGTTGGTCGCCACCCGCCGCTTCGCCCGCGCCGCCTTCGCCAGCGCCGAGAACCTTCCCGCCGAGGACGATGCCGCCCGCGCTGTGCTCGTCGCCTGGGGCGCGCAGCTCCAGCCCGGTTTCGCCGGCAAGGCGGACACTTTGGCACATGGCGAGGCCGCCCTCGCGGCGGCGCTGGAGACACAGGCCACCGTCCTCGTACTCGACAACATGGAAACCATCCTGCCGCCGCCGGAGGACTCCGAGGCCGCCGGGGCGCGCGTCTTTGACCAAGCCGCGCTCGACGGGGTGCTGAAAATGTGCGCCCGGCTGCTCGAGCGCGCGCCCAAGACCCGCCTGATCTTCACCTCCCGTGAGGGCCTGCCGGAGGCCTCCGGCTTCGGCGACTCGGCGCACCTGCTCGAAGTCGGACGGCTGGGCAAAGACGAGGGCATGGAGCTGGTCGCCCGCGTCCTCGCACAGAACGCCGCTGCAGCTGTCAATGCCGAAGCTCTCCAGGTCGAGCGGGAGGAGGAGATCGAGGCACTCGTCACCGCCGTCAACGGCCACGCACGGAGTCTCGTCCTTCTCACCCCCGAGTTGGCGCAGCGCGGCCTCAAGGCCACGGCCGAGGAACTCGCCGAGACAATGGCCGATCTCGACCGGCGCTACCCCGGCGAACGCGAGCGCTCGTTGTTTGCGAGCCTGGAGCTGTCGCTGAGGCGCTTGCCGACGGAGGTGCGGGAGAAGCTGTTGCCGTTGGGGGTGGTGGAAGGAGGCAGCTGCCTGCTCGCCATGCAGATGCTGCTCGAAGTCGATCCGCAGACCGGCTTCGCCCTCGGTGGAGCGCTGGCACAGGTCGGCCTGTGCGAAATGATCGGCGTCGTCGAAAACCCAAACCGGCCGTCGGACATCTACCTCCGCTTCGACCCCGCCCTCGCGCCGGCCCTGCTGCGCGAGCTTCGGGAACATGGCGGTGAGACGCAGACCCGCGCCCGCTGGGCGGAGGCCTACCGGCAACTGGCCGGCTTCCTCTATCAGAAGCGGAATCAGGACGCCCACCTCGCCGCGCACCTCACCCGGCTGGAGCTGCCCAACCTGCTCGGCGCGCTGCGCCACGTCGCCGGCGCCTGCGACGCCCAGGCCGCAGGCGCTCCGGATTCCGATGCAGCCGTTGACGCCAGCTCCGAGACCGTCATCGACTTCGCCACGAATCTCGAAGGCCTGTTGTCGAACCTCGGCCGCCGCGAAGCCCTCGCCGAGGCCTCCGCCATCCGCGAGCGCGCCGCCCAGCTCCACGAGCAAACCTCCGGCGGCGCCCTTACCCACGCCGCCTTCCTCGCCGCCCAACAGCAGACCGAGCGCCTCTTCGAAGCCGGCCGCTTCCGCGAAGCCCTCGCCACCGCCCAAGCCCTCGCCCAGAAAACCGAAGCCCTCGCCGAAGACACCTACCCCGGTGCCGCCTACCACCGTGCGCAGGCGCAGTTCAAACTCGGCCGCGCCCTCCAGATGGCGGGCGACCCCCAGGCCGCGCTGACGCCGCTGACCACCGCCCGCGAGCGCTTCGAAGCCCTTGCTGAATCCATGGGCAGCGAAGAACATCGTAAAAGCGCCGCCCGCATGGCCTCTGTCTCCCTCGTCGACGAAGCCGACTGCCTGCGCGACCTCGGCCAACTTGATGCCGCCGCCGCCAAGTATGAGGACGCCATCGAGCGAGCCAAGCAGCTCGACGATTCGCGCCAGCTCGCCACCAACACGTTCCAGCTCGGTACCGTCCGCCTCCGGCAGCGGCGCTTCGGCGACGCCTTGCAGGCCTACTGCGAAGCCCGCACCCTCTTCGAAGCCCTGAACGAGCCGAAATCCGTCGCCACAGCCTGGCACCAAATCGGCAGGGTTCACCAAGAAGCCGGTCAGTTCGACGAAGCGGAGAGCGCCTACCAGCGCTCCCTCGCGACGAAGATGCAGGCCGGGGACACGCCCGGCGAGGCCGGCACCCGCAACCAGCTCGGCAACCTCTACGCTGCCATGCCCGGCCGCCGCGAGGAAGCCGTCGCTTACTACCGCCAGGCGGCGGAGATCTTCGCCGCGCCGGAGACCGCCGATGCGATGAACGAAGGCCGCGCTCGCAACAACACCGCTGTCTCCCTCGTCGCCCTCGGCCGCTACGACGAGGCACGCGCCGAACTGCAACGCGCCCTCAAGTGCAATAGCCCGTTCGGCGCCAACGCCGAGCCGTGGAAGACGTGGATGATTCTCCACAACCTCGAAACCGCAGCCGGCGACCCCGCCGCCGCCTCCGAAGCCCGCGCCAAGGCCATCGCCGCCTACACCGCCGCCCGCCGCTCCGGCTGGCAGATCACCGAAGGCCAAGGTGCCCAGCTTTGCGAACTCGTGCGTACCATCGCCATCGCCAAGCATCCGGACACCCCGCCCGACGCCATCCCTGACGAACTCCGCGCCCAGCTCCCTCAGCTCGAAACCCAACTCCGCACCCAGCTCACCACCTGGTCCCGCGATCCGGAAGCTCCGTCCTACCTCCGCGCCCTCGCGCCGCCGCTGATCGCCATCCTCGGCGGCTCCCGCGATCCCGCCCTCACCGAAAACCCCGCGCTCGACTTCGACGACGCCACTGAGCTGACCCTGCTGCTGGAGCAACTGCCGGAGTTTGCTGGGAATTGTGTGGGAGTTTTCGAAACGGAGCAATACACGCAGGCGGAAGGTAAGCTCCCTTTCTCAAAACCCAGCGAATCCAAATTCGAATCCTTCAAGCAGTGATTGCTTCGCCTCGTACCCGCTCTAGCAGGTTCGTGTTAGCAGATGATTCCCAAAATTTAGCCGCGACCGCAATCTGAGCGATGACGATTGGCTACTCTCCCGATCCGATTACGACTCACACACTCAGACTCTCTAAAAGGAGCGGCCGGGAGCTTGACATTTGATAATCTTCAAACTCACAGAATTATTCTATATTCTGAATATTCTGTTCAAGGGACATTGTCCACTTTTTGTGGGACTTGTTTTTCTCATTCTCTGAGATTTCTTCATATGTCAAAGTCGCCCTCACTGCTACCGATTCTCGAAACGTCGTCCTGAGAGTA
>JAUIGD010000172.1 GCA_030430255.1 Verrucomicrobiia bacterium | reverse complement strand
GGCGGGGGGGGGCCGGCCGGCGCGACGGTGGAGGCGGCAAGCGCGACGGCGACCGCCGAGGCGGGCGCGGCGAGTTCCGCGGCGGGCGCGGCGGCGGGCGGCGCGATGGTCGCCCGGCACCGCCTCCTCCCCCGAAAGGGATCACCGCCGCCCTCGCCCCCGGCGGCGCCGGCATCCATGGGATCGCCGAACAGATCAAGCGCACCGCCCGCGCCTATTCGGTGTTCGACATCGCCACCGCCGTCGTCGCCAACCGCGCGCGCTACACCATCACTTTCCGCCGCAGCGGCGCCGACGCCGCGCCGCTGTTCGTCTGCAAGGCGGACAACACCGCTTGGCTCAGCCGCCACGAAGCGCTCGCCCACCTCGCCACCACGGCCGCTTTCGACCAGCACTACAGCGAGGAGGTGATCGAGGGCGAACCGCCCGCCGGCAACTACACCGCCGTCGCCGTGTGCGGCTTCAGCGGCAAGCTGATCGGGCCGCCGAACCACCACAGCTACCAGATGACGGTGGCGAAGCTCCACGCCGAGCGGTTCGCCAACATGTCGCTGGAGCGCTACAAGTCACGCATCCAGGTCGAGCGCGACGAGGAGATCATCGAGCGCTGGAAAAAGGAGCAGAGCATCCAGCGCCACTACACCTACCGGCCGCCCGGGATGGCGATCGCCGACACCGAAGAGGCGGGCGCCGAGCCTGTCGATACGCCGACGCCCACATCGGGTTCGGGGGAGCCCACAGAAGATCAAAGCGAAGCCGCCCCCGCGCCGGAGCCCGCGCCGACCGGTGAGGCGCAGCCCGAGGAGAGTAGCGCCGAAGCCGCCCCCGCCGCGGCGCCGGAGTCGCCGGAGACTGCGGCCAGCGATGGCGGCGGTGGCGGCGAGACCGCTGCCGAGGAAGCCGAAGAGGCCGAAGACGCGCCCGCTGCGGCGGAGGCCACCACGCCAGCCGAAGAGACCGCTCCCCCGACGGCGGACGCCCCGAAGTTCACCACCCGCGCCGAGGCCGAACGGCATTTCATCGACACCCACGGCGACGAGTTTGTCCGCGAAGCCGACGAGGTCACCGTCGCCGGCGACGTCCCCGGCCGGGCGGTGTCGCCGGGCTTGCTCGAGTTGTTGAAGAAGGCCGCCGAGCACAGCCGCCGCCACCCCGCCAGCCTCGTACAAGGGCTCTGCACCCTGCTCGGTGCCGAGGGGCTGAAATTCTTCAAGCGCGGCAAAAAGATCTTCGCCTGCGTCACCCGGCCGAAACCGCTCACCGACGACTCCGGCCTCTCCGCCCCCATCCGCGCCATCGTCGAGCACCTCCGGACCGCCAAGCGGGCCAACGTCGAGACCATCCTCGCCGCCCTCGCCCCTAGCGAACCGATGGAGACGTCGGAACAGGGGGCGGTCGCCCCCCCCGGGGGAACGGCGGTCGACGCGACCGCTGCGGCCGCGCAGCCCGCGGCACCGGCAGCCGCCGAGGGGGCGGTCGGCGACGAAGCGACCGCGGAGTCGGCGACGGGGGAAGCCGCCACGAGCGCCCCGGCATCCACGGGGGCGGACAGCGACAATGCCGGAGCGACCGCGGAAACCCCCACCGAGGCCGAGGATCCGGGCGATGGCTCCGGCAAGGCCGCAGGGGCAGCCAGCGAAGAGAAACCGGAGGAAACCAAACCTGCGCCCGCACCGCTCGCCCCCGCCCAGGTCAAGGTGCTGCAGGATCTCCGCTGGCTCCTCTACGAGGGCGCGGTCATCGCCTTCGGCGACGGCCATATCGAGCTCGCCACCCCGAAGCCGCAGCCCCAGCCGCAGGCGAAGAAAGCCAAGCCGGAGTCCAAGCCGAAGCCGAAGCAAGCCGGCGCCCGCAGAAGACCCCACGGCGCCCACACCCTGTGGACCCTGCCCTTCCTGCGCCGGGGCAAACCCGCACCCGCGCCCACCAAACCGGCCGCCGCGCCCAAAGCGGTAGCCGCTGCCAAACCTTCAGCCCCCTCCAAGGCCCACACGATCTGGACGAAGGGGCTCGGCGGTTGACGGCCGCCGCCGCCGGGCGATGCGCCTGTTCGTCGAAACCGATGATGCACACACCGCGGATCTTTGTGGCCTCCTTCTTGCTTCCAATCCTGTCGTGTTCGCAGCAAGCCGAGGACGCGGGATCAACCACACCGGACTCGGAGAATCCTCGGATTCCGGAAGAGTGGAAAGCCGAGGGGATCGCGAGAGTGATCGGCTACCGATTTCGAATTCCCGGTGAGGACGAGAAAGGCGGGCACCCCACCGGCCATTTCACGCTTTGTCGCGACTCCACCGTGGATCTGCGATCGCTCGAGAAGATCCAGGTCAATAGCGCTGAGTTGAACTCGGAGCAGATCCGCCGCCTCGTCGATCTCGTGTTTAGCGATGCCGATCCGCTACCCCATGTCGCGTGCTATTCTCCACATCAGCTGTTCGTCTTCTACGACTCGGAGGGCCTCGCGAAGCGGGCGGTCGAGATCTGCTTTCTGTGCAACGGAGTCAGGACCGTTCCGCCACTGCCGGAGGCGCAGCAGCGGAGGCACGATCTGAGAGCTCTCGCCCAGCTGTGCGACGAGCTTGGCATCTGGGCTGACTACGAAAAGATTGAGGACTACGTCCCACATTCAACTCCCGCCCTGTCACCCTGAGCGACGCGAAGGGCCTCCCACCGCGGCGCGCGCCTCCGAAGCCATTCGTGTCGAATGACCCCCGCGCCTCCCGAGGCTTCTCCCGCCCCTGCCGGGGCGAATCGCTGCACTCTCCGGTTCCCCGGAGTTCCGCTGGCGCTCCACTCCGCGCTACCTTCTCTCGTGCCTCCGGCACTTTCATTCAACCGAGCGCCATTCGGGCTAGTCTGGGCTAGTCTGGAGCCCCCCTCCGGGCGTTCACTACCTGGCCGACCCCTGATGCAGTCCACCCGGCTGCGTTCTGGCGACTGAAAGTCACCACTACCCTCCGGGGTGCGAGTCCCCGCGTGCCGCCGCACGCGCCCTCAGTGGTTGAACCCGAACTCGGTGCTGTTCACCAGCGCCCAGAAGACGTCGTCGTAGGCGGCGCGGCGCACATTGGCGTCTGCGGACTCGGCGTCATGGCCGACGAGCTCGATCATCGTCGCGACCTCAGCCTCGCTCGGCTTGCGCGACAGCGTGCGCAAATAGAGCTGCTCGACGATCTCCTCGGGAGCGGCGCTGCTTTGCACGAGGTCGTAGACGACCCGGGACTCGCGCAGTTTGTTGGAGAGGGTGTTGCCGTTGATGAGGTGCAGGGCCTGCGCGAGGTTCGCCTCTTTGCTCACCTCGCAGGCGCAGACCGTCTCGCGGCTGGCGGCGCCGAAGGTGTCGAGGAAGTAATCGCCGCGCCCGCCCTCGAACAGCTCGACGGCGCGGAACTCGACGGGCGTGCGGCTGAAGCGCGACACGGTCTCGGTCGCCGCGGAGAGGGTGTCGAGCAGCACCTCGGCCTGCAGGCGGCGCACGTAGGAGCGCGAGAAGAAGCGCTCGTCGCGCGCGTTGGCGGCGTTCGCGGTCGAGCTCAGCCCGTAGGTGTGCGAGGTGACGATGTCGCGCACCAGGCGGCGCATGTCGAAGTCGTACCCGACCAGCTTGGCGGCGAGCGCGTCGAGCAGCGCGCCGTTGCTGGGCGGGTTGGTGATGCGCATGTCGTCCACCGGCTCGACGATGCCGCGGCCGAAGAAGTGGGCCCAGGCGCGGTTGGCGAGGTTTTGCGCGAAGGCCTCGTTGTCGCCCGAGGTCAGCCATTCGGCGAGCGCGGCGCGCGGGTCCTCGCCCCCGGTGTCCGGCGCGGCTCCGCCGAGGAACTTGGGCGGCACCTTGCGGCCGTCGACGGGGTGCTCGGAGGTCTGGCGCGCGTTGTCGTTGTAGATGTAGAGCTCCTGCGCGTTGGCGCCGCCCTTGCCGCGCACGCCCTCGAAGAAGCTGACGAAGCCATAGTAGTCGTCCATCGTCCAGCGGTCGAAGGGGTGGTTGTGGCACTGCGCGCACTGGATGCGCGTCCCCATGAAGACCTGCGCGACGTTCTCGGCGCGCTGCAGGGCGGTCAGCGGCTGGTTGGTGTGGGTGGTGTAGAAGTTCGCCACTGGCTCGCTGAGGTTGGAGCCGGTCGCGGCGACCAGCTCGGCGACCAGCTCGTCGACGGGCCGGTTTTGCGCCACCTGCTCGCGCACCCACTGGTAGTACTTCCACGCCGCTTTGCGCGGGCGCCCGCCGCGGGCGTCGCCGCCGGAGCGGATCTGCAGCATCTCCCCCCACTTCATCGCCCACAGGTCGATGAACTCCTCGCGCGCGAGCAGCGAGTCGACCAGCTTCTCGCGCTTCGCCGGGTCGCTGTCCTCGACGAAGGAATGGTATTCGGCGACCGTCGGCGGCAGGCCGATGAGGTCGAGGTAGGCCCGCCGCAGGAAGGCCTCGTCCGTGGCCGGCCCGCTGGGCGGGATCTGCAGTTTGCGCAGCTTGTCCTGCACCAGTTCGTCGATGTAGTTGCGCTGCGGCGTCTCCGGCCAGGCGAGCTCGGCGGCGGGCAGCACCACCAGCTCGGAACCGACGGTGTACTTGTCGAAGCGGGCGAAGACGAAAGCCCCGCCCGCGGAGCGCGCGCGCGCCAGACCGTCGTCGCCGATCTCCGCCACGCTGTCGTCGTTGGTCAAAAACACGGCGAGCGAGGTGACGTCGCGCGTGCTCCCGTCGGAGTAACGGGCCCGGACGAGCATCTGTTGCGACGGTGCCGCAGCGGGATCGCCCGACTCGCGCAGCACGAACTTGGGCGGGAACAGCTCGATGCCCTCCACCTCGGGGACCGCCTCGCCATCGTCCGGCGCGCCCGCCGCGATCCACTCGTGCAGCGTCGCGTAGTAGTCGCTGTCGGCGGTGAAGCACTCGCCGCCGGTGTGGGTGACGGCGCCGATCGACTTCTCCAGCAGCAGGCTCTGCGCCGGGGCGGCGACGTTCACCCGCCGGCCGATCAGCTCGCGCGTGAGGCGCCGGTAGTCGCCGGTCGGGTCGTAGCCGAACAGCGACAGCATGAAGCCGTCCTGCCCGCGGCCCGCCCCGTGGCACGAGCCGCTGTTGCAGCCGGCGCGCATGAAGACTGGCATGACGTCGAGGCGGAAGCTCAACTCGGGCCGCTCGCCGGCGCCGCGCACCGCGACCGGCACCTCGACCCGCTCGCCACCGTGCTCGACCCACACCTTCGTCGAGCCGTCGCCGCGAGGCACCAGCGCCCCGTCCACCCAAGCCGCGACGCCGGAGTCGGCCGGGGTGAAGACCGCCTCGCCGGTGACATCGCGGGTGAGGCCGTCGGGCGCCACCTGCTGGACGACGAGCGCGTGCGAGTCGCGCGCGCCGCGGAGCTCGATCGCCTCAGGGAACACGCGCAGTTCGGCGCCGGCGAAGGGCGCGCCGCCGACCACCAAGGCGAGGATGGGGAGGATCGTTTTCATCGTTCGAAATGGGCGTGGTGGCGGCGGCGCTACTGCGCGGCGACCTTGCCGCGTTTGGCGTCGACCCGCAGGGTGCCATAGCCGCTAATCTGGGTGACGGCCTGGCCTTTGTCGGTGAATTCCAGCTCCAGCCGCATGCCTCGGTAGGTGCCGGTGAGGGCGGCGTCGGTGGCGCGGACGGTGAAGTTCAGCTCGGTGTCACCCGGCGAGAACTCGACCGGCCCTCCGACCATCTCGATGCCGTCGGGGAGGCGGTCGAGCACGGCCTTGGCGCGACCCTCGAACTCGGTGATCGGCTCCAGCGTCACGGTGAACTCGGAGGTCTTGCCGATCTCCACCGCCACCCGCGGCATCCTCGCGCTCAGGTACGGCTCGACGACCCGCAGCGGCACGAGCGGGGTCGAGGCGAAGTAGACCCGGTCCCCGGTGCGGCGGTCACCCTCGCGCGTGATCGCGGTGAGGGCGAGCTGGTAGTCCTCCGGCGGCGTGTTGCGGCGGGCGCCGACGATGAACTGCGCCTCCGTCTCGTCGCTGCGGAGGACGATCGGCGACGAGCGCCCGCAGTTCGGCGGCAGCCAGGGCGCATCGATCTCGATCGACCCTTCGAAGCCCGGCCGGCGCTCGACGCGCACCTGGATCGGCAGCTCTCCGTCCTGCGTCAGCGCCGCCTTCGGCGCGTCGACCTCGACGGTGAAGGGGGCGCCCTCGACGACGCCGACCGCCAGCTTGTCGAGGAAGACGTGGTAGAGGTAGCGGTTGCCGCCGGCACCGTTGAACGGGACCGTCGAGCGGAAGCCGCCGGGCAGCGCCCCGCCCCCGCCGGCCGGACGGGCGCGCAGCTCGACCAGCGCCGCCTCCGGCTCCGCGCCGGGCGCGGCTTCGAAGACGACCGGCAGCCGCGTGTTGGCGGACGAGAAGCGCGGCGCCTTGAGGGTCACGCCCGCCGGCAGACCGTCGGCCACCAGTTCGAACTCGCCCTCCGCCTCGCTGCCGAACGCGTCGCTCAGGGCGACGACGGCGTTGAAGCGGCCGCCAGGGAACACCTGCACGCGGTTGCCGTAGCGCGGCTCGTTGTTGCGCCGCGGCACGATCGCCGTCAACACACCGGTCGACGCCTCGGCGATCTCGACCCGGTACACCGCGTGCGGCGCGCCCGTCCCGCGCCCGTTCTCGACGCCGATCAGGTAATCGCCGCCCGCGTCGGGTTCGAAGGTCATCGCCGGGTCGAGCCGGTCGCGCACCGACTCCGCCATGGCGACGCCCAACTCCTCCTCGCCGCAGTCGTCGCTGCGCTGTCGCTTGTCCGGCCTGTCCGCCGGGGCGATCCACATCCGCGCGTCGATCGGCGACCCGAGCGCCGCGCCGAACAGCTGCACGGTGTAGCGCTTGCCGCCGTCGAGGCGGACGCGGAAGATGTCGAGGTCGCCGTCTTCCGCAAGGATGCCGTTCAGCGCGACCGGGGCGGAGGCGCCGGCGCCGGTGGCGTTGTCGGGGGCGCCGTTCGGCTCGGCCTCGATCACGTTGGTCCCGTCGAACACCCGCACCGGCGTGCCCGAGGGGGCGCCGTCAGCCAAGCGCGCGGCGTGTGCGCCCGGTGCTTCCGGCAGCTTCAGCTCGAACTCCCCGAGCTCGGTGCCGTCGGCCGCCAAGGCGCGGGATTTGAGCCTTTCGCCGGGGCGCCCACCCGGCGGGAACAGCGCCGCCGGCCGCGGGCCGTCGTGGAGGTGGAGGCGGTAGACGGGGCCGCGGCTGCTGCCCGTCGGCACCGACTCCTCCGCGGTGATGAAGTAGTCGCCGTCCGCCGGTGCGACCGCGCTCAAGTAAGGGTCTTCGAGGAACAGGTCGCTGTCGTCGGCGGTGGCCAAAACCGCGCCCCCCGCGTCGCGCAGCGTGAGCTGCAGGTCGAGGTATTCGTTGCGTTCGGAGATCGCCAGCCGCACCGCCTCGACCTCGGCGGTGATCCGCTGCCCGGCGGAGGCGCGCACTTTGAAAACGTCTTTGTCGTAGGGGGCGATGGCGCCGTTGACCGTGCTGCCCAGCGCCACCTCCTGCGCGTCCTCGGCGGCCTCGTTCTCGCCGCCGCGCGTCGCGGGCTCGTCCTCGGCCACCGTCGGCAGCGAGCCGACCCAGAAGGTCATCAGCGAGCCCATGCCGCCGCGCGCGTGGAGCCGGAACGGGTACTCGCCGGGTTCGGCGTCGGCGGCGATGCGCAGCTTCGCCACCACGCGCTCGCCGGGCTTCGACTCCTTCGGCGGGTACACGAGCGCCTCGGCGTCGAACTCCTCCTTCGCCCTCCGCGCCTCGTCCTGTTTCCTGCGGCGGTAATCGTAGCGCTCGCGGTCGTCCATCGGGCGCGTGTCGGCTTCGGCCACCGACAGCACCTCGATCCCCGGCCGGTAAAATAACAAATCTTTGGGGGCAAAAAGCCCGCGGCCGACGATGGCCAGCTCCACCTCGGCACCGCGGTGCCAGCCGCGCGGCGAGACGTTCTCCACCGACGGCTGGCCGGGAAATTTTTCCGCGTCGGTTTCGGCGGGCGCGGACGGCGGGGACAGAGCGAGGCCGGCCGCGCCTGAGGCGGAGACGAACAGGGCGGCGGCGCGCGTGCGGGGGGCGCGGACGTTCATGGCGTTTGGGAGTGAGGGGGGCCGGTTCAGCCGATCAGCTCCGGGATGACCTGGCCGCCGTCGATGATCTCGATCGGGCGCGCGCCCGGGGCCATCAGCTCCTTGTCGGCGACGATCCCCATCTGCTTGTAAACGGTGGTCAAGACATCGGGCACGGTCACCGGGGAGTCCTCCGGCTCCGTCGAGGTAGCGTCGGAGGCGCCGTGCACGTAGCCGCGCTTGAGGCCGCCGCCGGCCATCGCCATCGAGAACACCCGCGCGTAGTGGTCGCGGCCGGCGGAGGCGTTGATCTTCGGCGTGCGCCCGAACTCGGAGCTGACGAGGACGATGGTGCTGTCGAGCAGGCCGCGCTCGTCGAGGTCGCCGATCAGCGCCGCCAGCGCCTGGTCGAGCGGCGGCAGCTGCCGGTTCATGGCGTCGGCGATGCGGCTGTGGTGGTCCCAGCCGCCATACTCGACGGTGACGAAGCGGACGCCGGCCTCGACGAGGCGCCGCGCCAGCAGCATCCGGAGCCCGGGCTGGGTCTCGCCGTAGCGCTTGATGGTCGCGCCCTTCTCCTGGCGCAGCTCGAAGGCCTCGCGCGCCTCCGGCGAGGCGATCATCGTGTAGGCGCGCTGGTAGAACTCGTCCATCGCGGCGATGGCGTCCGCGCGGGTATCCATCGCTTTGAAATGATCCTCGACGGCCTGGCGCATGGAGCGGCGCCGGTCGAAGCGCCCCTCGTCGATGCCGTCCGGCAGCGAGAGGTCGCGCACGGAGAAGTTGTTCACCCCCCGGCCGGGGTCGCCGCCGACGCCGAACGCGCCGTACTGGGAGCTCAGGTAGCCGGTGCCGCCGTATTCGCGGGCGTTGGGGACGGCGACGTAGGGGGGCAGGTTGTTGCGCGGCCCGAACTCGTGCGCCACGACCGCACCCATCGAGGGGTGGGTGATCGCCGGGCTCCTGCGGTAGCCGGTGAACATCGTGTAGCTCGCGCGCCCGTGGTCGGCCTCCTTGCCCGCCACCGAGCGGACGATGGACATCTTGTCCATGACCTTGGCCACGTGCCGCATGTTCTCGCTCAACGCCACGCCCGGCACGTTGGTGTCGACGATGCCGAACGGGCCGCGGTACTCCAGCGGCGAGTCGGGCTTCGGGTCCCAGGTCTCCTGCGCCGCCATGCCGCCGCTCAAGGTCACGTGGATCACGCTCTTGGCCGGCCCCTCCACCGAGTCGTAATGCTTCTGCGCCGCGGCGGCGTCCTGCGCTCTGAAGAAGTCGCCGAGCGTCAGCCCGAGGCCGCCGAGCATGCCGACGCGGATGAAGTCGCGGCGCCCCGGTTTGGCGAAATGTGCCGGGTCTTCGTTCCAGGTGACGATGTTTTTGTTCATGAGGTGGAGGAGCTGAGTGGTGGTGCTAGGAATGGTCGCGACGACGCACCGGTTCGGGCAACACAAAAAACCGCCGGGCGCGCGGCGATCTCACCCCCCTGAATCCCCTCCCCCGCCCGCTTGACAGCCACCCGCCCGACCCGAACGTCGGCGACGCCATGCGCCTCCCCCGCAAGCAGCTCGAAGCGTCCATCCCCTCCGCGGCGATGGGCGACATCGCCTTCCTGCTGCTCATCTTCTTCGTCATCCTCGCCCGCGCGCAGGACGACTCCCACCTGCGCTGGGATCCGGCGCAGGCGGAGGAGCTGCAACAGGCGCCTCGGGCGATCGCCAGCGTCGTCATCGACAAGGACGCCAAGATCTTTCTCAACGGCCGCGAGACGGACGCGGCGGCGCTGCCGGACCAACTGTCCGGCCTCCTCGGGGACAACCCGGCGGGCAGACGCGCCGTCCTCTTCAAGATCGACAAAGCGACGCCCGCCGAACGGTTCGAGCCCGCCATCGAGGCGGTGAGCGCGGCCGGCGGCGAGGTGGTGCACATCCTCGATCCGGAGGAGTCGGGCTGAACCATCGCCGGCGCATCCTGGGCGCGAGGCGGGCCGGGCGCGCGCCCCGTGGCATCGGCGTCCCGCCGATGTCCGTGCCGGAGGCGTCCCGCCTCCGCGCCCTTCCCGCTGGAGTGCGGAGCTCCGCCTCCGCCGAAACTGACCCTGGGAGCCGCCCCTCACCCCGACTGGCAACCCAAAGCCCCCCCCCGCCGAGGATCCCCCCCTGAGTCCGCCCTCCAACTTCCCAAAACCTCGGCGGCGCTCTCGGCGAGAGCCGCCCCACCCGCGCTGCCGCGCGAACCCGCCGGCAGGGCGGCACTCGCCGAGGCCGCCGCCGCCCGCTGCCGCTCCGATGCTGACCCAACCCTCGAATCCCCCCCGCTTGCCACCTTCACCTCACCTACTCCGCCGCCCCTCCACACAGCCGCTCGAAGGTCTTCATGACGATCGGCTCCCCGGGTTTCAAGGTCGCGCGTCCGGCGAACAGGGCGGCGGCGATCTCCTCGTAGGGCGGAGCGGCGCCGCCGCCGGGCTGGGCATCGATCAGGTGTGTCACGTAGCGCACCGCGCGGTCGATGAGCTTGTTGTTGGTCGGGCTGACGTGGGTCATCAGGTTGCCCTGCACCCTGCCGAGCCGCGCCATCACCAGCGTGGAGTGGATGTTGAGCAGCGCCTTCATCAGCAGTTGTCGCGAGAACCCCGGCACCCCGCGCATCGGCAGGTCGGCGGCGAGGTCACCGAAGCGCAACCGCGCGGTATCCCGGTGGTCGGAGATCGTGAACCGCTCGCCCGGGCCGAGCTCGGCTCGGCGCGGCGGCGCGCGGTCGGAGATGTCGAAGCCCTCCAATCGCTCGCGGCCGGTCAGCGGCGCCAAGCCCTCCCACTCCAGCGGTCGCGGCTCGCGCCCCAGCAGCCCGGCCCATGCGGCGGCGGCGTCCGGCGCCCCGGGCAGGTGGAAATAGCAAAGCGACGGAACGTCACCCGGTGAGAGCGTGTTCTCGAAGGGCGCCAGGCTGAAGGTCGGCGACCGCTCGGTGGTATCGGTGAGCGCCGTCACCCCGTAGACCGCCGCCTCGTAGAGCACCCGCGCCCCCGCCTGATAGAGCCCGGCCTCGTGCGCCACGAACTCGGGCAGGAAGCTGAGGTCGAGCGCCGCCAACCGCTCGCGGAAAGCGGCGCATTCGCCGGCGAGCGCGGCTATGTCCGGCTTGGTCCGATGGGCGATCGCCCAGCCGACGGCCGCCATCAGCACGCTGCTGGCCTGCATGCGCGTGCTGCCAGTCACCGCCATCGGCCCGCAGGTGAGGTTGATCTTGAAGATGCCCGGGTCGTCGATGACCCGCCGCGAGCGCTCCGCCGCCGCCGCCAGCACGTCGTCCGGGTTGCAGTAGAGGAAGAACGGCGGGTTGCCCGGGGAGATCCGCGCCGCGGCTTCGGCGGCACCGATGACGAAGGGCGTCTCGCCACCTTCGGTGGTGGCGATCAACAGGTCGCCGGCGCGGAACCCGAGCTCCAGCAGCTGCCGCTCGCCGTACTCCGGGTGGTCCTCGAAGCTCTCGATCGAGCGGATCAGCGCGCAGTCCCCGCCGGCCATGAAGCCGGCGATGCGCGCGCTCGCCACGGTCCGCCCCAGCAGCCCGTGGCGGGCGAAGACCTCCAGCGAGATCGACAACCGCCCCGTCGCGCCGCAGCCGCAGAGGAAGATCGAGCGCCGTCGGCGCAGGGTCTCGCCGACCGCGGCGGCGAGGTCGGCCAGCTCAGGCATCTTCGGCGCCACGGCCTCGTAGGCATCCAGCTCCACCTCCTTCAGCACCGCCACCGCGGCGGGCAGATCCTCGCGCGCGAGTTCCGACAGGGCCCGCGTCTTCGGGTGCGGCTGCTCGGTCACAAGCGAACCCAAACGGAACTGCGACGACACCGCCAAGAACTCGGCGAGGGCGGTGGCGGAGGGCTCGTCCTTGGTGGTCGTGGGATTCAACGAAGGGGGTGGCGCGGCCGCAAACGCCACACCGGCGGCACCATACCGTAGCGCCGCCGCGCCTCAAGCCCAGGCGCCACCTCACCCCCCAACGCCCCCCAACGCCCCACATCGCCCCCCATCGCCCCCAGGAGCCCGACAGCCTCCTAGCCCGGATCGATCACCACATCCGCAGGCGAGGCGCCGCCGATCGTTGATGCTGAGTAGGCGGCGGCAGGGATCGGCGAAGCGACTGGGTAGACACCCTGTCCGAGCCGTTCCCAACGGCAACACCCTCAGCGTCAACGAGGGCGAGCCACAGCCCGGAGCTTGGTGAT
>JAUIGD010000171.1 GCA_030430255.1 Verrucomicrobiia bacterium | reverse complement strand
TCTACGCCTCGTTTTTCGTCGGCTACGCGGCGCTGGCGATCGCCCGCTGCTTTGTGCCGAATTCACAGCAGCCGCTGCCCCAGATCCGGTTGTTCTCGCTGGCCAGCATCTCGCTGGTGATCTTCGCCTTCGGCTATTGCACAGGGGCCAACCTGCTGTTGGTGCTCGGCTCGCTGCTGCCGCTCGCCTACGTGATCTGGCTGGTCGTCAACACCGACCTGCTGCGGGTGGTCACCGAAAAGGCCGGTGAGGTGATCGAGGCCGCGGCGCACGAGATTCCGGCGATCAAGACGATCACCAAGACCGCCTCCGCGATCGGCGCGACGCATGTCACCGCGCCGCTGCCGCCGGACGCCCATTCGTTGTCCGGACACTTCGAGGGGAAATGGTTTGTCTACTCGTTCGTCGCCACCTATCAGGACACGAACTCGGTGGGCAACGTCTACTTCGGGATGTACGGGCTGTTCGTCGGCAAGACCCGCGAGTTGTTCTTCGACCAGGTGATGCCGGACTTCGACCTGAAGACGACGAGATTCTACATCCTCACCCGTTCGTTCGAGCACAAGTTCGTGCGCGAGGCGCGCGAGTTCGACGTGATCACGGTCAAGATCCGGGTGGCGGACTTCAACCGCAAGTTCTGCACGCTCGAGCACCAGATCTTCGGCTCCGAGAACGAACTGCTCGGCAAGGGGAAACAGAGTCTGCTGTTCGTTTCCTCGAAGGACTACAGCCTGCTCGACATCCCCGGCGAGGTCTACAACGCGTTCGTTCCGTATGTGTGAGGCATGCCCGCCTCACGGATTCCGGAGTTTCTCCAGCTCCTCCCGCGGCACGCCGCGCAGCTCGAAAACCCGGAACACCGTCTCTTCGATCAGGTTGTTCGGGCAGGACGCTCCGGCGGTGATGCCGATGGTGACCGGTTGGTCATCCGCGAACAACCGGGCGTAGTCCGAGGTGATCTCGTTTTCGGCGTGCAGGTCGTAGTGCACGATTTCCTCGAGCGAGGTGATGCAGGACGCGCCGCGGATGAAAAACGTGGGAACCTTCGGTTCGGCGATCTCAACGAGGTGGCTCGTGTTCGAACTGTTGTAGCCGCCCACCACCAGCAGCAGGTCGGGCGGGTCCCTCAGCATCTCGAACAAGGCGTCCTGCCGCTCCTGCGTCGCCCCGCAGATGGTGTCGAACACCTGGAAGTTGCCGGCGTCTCCGTCGCGGTCGATCACCGCCGCGCGCACCCGCCGCTGGATCTCCTCGGTCTCGCCCTTGAGCATCGTCGTCTGGTTCGCCACGCCGACCTTCTCCAGATGCCGGTCGGGGTCGAACCCGGGGGAGTAGGCGCCTTCGAAACGCGCGAGGAAGGCCTCGCGGTCGCGCCCCTCGCCACCGGCGATGTAGCGGCAGAGGTAGTCGCAGTCATCGAGGGTGAGCACGACCAGATACTGGCCGTCGCCATCGTCGCCGAGGGCGCGCGAGGCGGTGGCGCGGGTCTCCTCGTGCTTGGCTTTGCCGTGGATGATCGAGGTGAAGCCGTCGCGCGCGTACTGCCGCACGCGCCGCCAGACCTTCATGACGTCGCCGCAGGTCGTGTCGACGATCGAGCAGCCCTGCTGGTCGAGCCGGTCCATGAGGGCGACATCGGCGCCGAAGGCCGGGACGATCACGACATCGTCCGGGCCGAGTTCGCCGATGCGCGCGTCCGGCGGGTCGCCGACGAGGTTCTGGATGCCCATCTCGCGCAGCTGCCGGTTCACCTCCGGGTTGTGGATGATCTCGCCGATCAGGTAGATGTTGCGGTCGCCGAACACGCGCCGCGCGGCGTAGGCCAAGTCGATGGCCCGCTCGACCCCGTAGCAGAAGCCGAACTGTTTCGCGAGGCGCACGGTGGTGTTGCCGACCGTGAGCTTGCCGCCGCCCTCGCGCAGCTTCTCCACGACCGAGCTGCGGTAGTGCGACTGCACCTCCGCCTGGACGCGCTCCATCACCTCGGGGGTGCGGACGTTGACGCGCCGCGGCTTCTTCTTCGCCTTCGCCGAAGGGGCGGGGGTGTCTGCGGGGACCATCGCTGCCTTGCTGGTGGGGTCTTCAGCCCTCGAAGAGCGGCCCTCTGGGCTCGAGGTCGTCGATGTACTTCTCCGAGATGACGTAGCTGGCCGGCGGGTCGGGGTCCGCCCGCTGGTCGGGCGGCCGCGGGATGCTCTTGCCGATCGTCGCGTCTTCGGGTTGCGAGTGGGCGATGTGGATCGGGGTCCCCGCCTTGACGAGGGCGAAGAACTTCGGCGCCACCGCCTTGTCGAGGCGCAGGCAACCGTGGCTGCTGGGGACGGGATGCACGTAGCCGGTGTGGAACCCGTAGCCGGACTTGAACTCGACCCAGTTCGGCATCGGGTAACCGACGTAGCGGGCCCCGCGCGGCGTGTCGACCCGCTTGCCCGGCACGATCCGCCCGTCGCCGAACACGTGGAAGCCGTAGGTGTTCGACCGCTTGCGGGGCAGCTTGTTGAAGGCGCGGAAAGTCCCGGTCGGGGTCGGGTTGCCCGGCGTGCCGATACAGGTCGCCGTCACCAGCAGCGGGCGGTCGCCTTCCAACACATAGACCGCGGCGTTGTTGAGGCTGACCTTGACCCGCACCGCCGAGGGGTCGTTGGGCCGGTAGGCCGGGGCGTCGTAGGGTTTGGCCGGCTGCGTGGTTCGGCAACTCGCCAGCGCCCAAGAGGCGAGCACGAGGATCAGCGGGACGAAGTTCAGTCTCATTGTCGATCAGTGGAAAAGGTGCGCTGGGCGCCCAGCACCCATACGGGAGATCGCGCCGGATGAAACCCGATTTCTCTACCCCATTCCGGATCGAGGGGCTCGGGGGAGGGTGTGCGGGGCCCGCGCGAAGCGCCGATTCGCCCGAATCTACGGGAATTTTTAGGCAATCATTAGAATTTTCATCAAGCTTGAAATTTTCTGTGAATTAATTATTGACACTTCTTAAGTTTTTCCTACGATGGGACTAGTTACTAGTCAGTAGCTGTTTGTTTGTGTTTCATGTTTCCCGAGGGCGCCCGGCTCGCAAGAGCCGGGCGTTCTTGGCTTCAAGAGTCTGTCGGACTCAGGACTTCCGAGCCCGAACGCTCTAGAATTTCGATCCGAGTCATCACGATGGTGAGGAGTTGATCGAGATCAGCGACGAGACAGCCCAGCCGCTTCGCCTGTCCCGGCCGCCGCCTACTCGGCGTCAACGAATGGCAGCGCCTCGCCTGCGGATGTGGTGATCGATCCGGGCCAGCGCCAGGGGAGCGCCGAGGCCCGCGTGTTTTGCCTTGACCCTTTGAGCCTCAATCTGCTTCGATTTTGGAGGTTCGATGAAAACCCACCCTTTTCTCACGCTCTCCCTGCTCGCTGCCGTCCCGGCCGCGGACGCGGCCATCGCCTACACGACCGGTTCGGTCAACGTCGCCCTCGGCAAGCCGACCGCCGGCGATACCGCCTTCAGCGCACCGACCTCGCGCGGCAACGACGGCGTCAATGGAAACGCCGACAACAACAACTGGACCCACGCCGATTACCCCACCTCGGCGACCCCGTACCCGGGTGAGGCCGCCAACGCGCCCAACCCCTATTGGGAGGTCGATCTCCAAGGGAGCTTCGACCTGGACAACATCGTCCTCACCGACCGGGTGGGCTGCTGCGATCCCAGCCGTCTCGACGGTTCGATCATCACCTTCTTCGGCGCCGGCGGGGCGATCGTCGGTACACATACGCTGACCGGTGTCCTCGGCTCCGGTGGCCAGAGCTTCGATCTCAACAACGGCGGCGCCGGGTGGATGGGCGTCGAGCGCGTGCGCATCGACGGCGTCAACGCTGGCACCCCGATCCAATATTTTCAGTTTTCGGAATTCGAGGCCTTCTCGCTGCTCTCCACGCCGATCAACTGGGCTCAGGGGGCGGTGGGCTCGTTCTACAACTCCTCGGGCACGGCGGTCAACTCGTGGTTCGGCGCCCCGAACAACGTCACCCGCATCACCGACGGCAACGCCAGCGACAATTCGCTCGACCACCCGCAGGACCAGGCGAGCGCCGGCTACTACTACGAGGTCGACCTCGGCCAGGAGCTGTTCGTCGACAGCTTCGACCTCACCGGCCGGGTGGGCTGCTGCCAAGATCGCCTTGAGGATTTCACCATCGAGATCTTCGACGCCAACCACACCCTGACCAACACCATCCCGGTCAGCGGTCAGGTGACGAGCACCGCCAACTTCGGGGCCGGCGACGTGCGCGGCCAGTACTTCCGCATCACGAACTCGAACGGCGCGAACTACGGGCCACAGATCGCCGAACTCGAAGTGTACGGGGTCATGGTCCCGGAACCTTCTGCTGCTCTGCTGTCCCTGGCGGGGATCGGCCTCGCCCTGCGCCGCCGCCGCTGAGCGGGTTCACCAACGCATTCGATTTCGATGGGGCTCCCGGTGTCGCGGCACCGTGGAGCCTTTTTTTGATCCATCGCCAACACTCGAAAATGATGAAACACGCCGCCTGCCTCGTCACCTCGCTCGCTTGCGCCGCCTCCGCCACCGCGCAACTCGTCGAAGTCAACATCGCCCTCAACAAGCCGACCTCCGGCGACGTCGCCTTCGGCGCGCCGACATCCCGCGGCAATGACGGTATCGACGGCACGACCGCACCCGGGAACTGGACCCACGCCGACTACCCGACCAGCGCGGTGCCCTATCCCGGAGAGATCGACCTCGCGCCCAACCCCTACTGGCAGGTCGACTTCGGCGAGGCTTTCGATTTGGTCCGCATCGAACTCGTCGACCGGGTCGGCTGCTGTGACCCGAACCGCCTCGAAGGATCGACGATCACGCTGTTTGATTCGCTTGGGGCAGCCGTCGGCGACCCGATCGAGATCATCGGCTACGGCCCGGACAGCACGCCGCTCAACGCGACGATGAGTTTCGACAACGATGGCGCGGGTTGGACCGGCGTCGCCGCCGCCCGGATCGACGGCCTGGACACCAACCAGTATTTCCAGTTCTCCGAATTCCGCGCCATCTCGATGCAGACGCCGCCGCCGCCGGGGCCGACGAACGTCGCGCTCGGCGCGCCGGTGGCCGCGTCGGGACCGACTTGGGGTGGCCAGGGGCCGGCCAATGTCACCGACGGGAACCTGGGTAGTCAATCCCATCCCCTCGGGGAGTTCGGGACGCTCGGGTTCACCTACACCGTCGATCTTCAGGGGAGCTTCAACCTGGAAGAGATCGTGCTGTGGAACCGCACCGGCTGCTGCCCCGACCGCCTCTCGAACTACCGGGTCTCCGTGCATCCCGACGACGGGTCGGGTGCCCCTGGCGCGGCCGTCTGGTCGGCCGACATCCGCACGGACGGCTCCAATTCCGGCGACGGCGGTTCCGACAGCCTGACGCCCGAACTCGACCCGACAGGGAACTTCGCCGGGCGCTTCATCGTCGTCGAGAACCTCAGCGACGCGGCCTACAACCCGCAGATCGCTGAACTCCAGGCCTTCACCTTCGACGAGGTCCCCGAGCCGCCCACGAACTACGCGCTCGGCGGGGCGGTCGGCTTCTTCGCCATGGACGGCACGCCGGTCGCTGCCTGGGGATCCCTTCCCGAGGGCAACGCGACCGATGGCTTGATCGGGACGGTCACCCATCCGCTCGACCAGGTCAGCGGCGGCTACTATTTCGAGATCGATCTGGGCGCCGAGGTGCCCGTCGGCACGGTGGAAGTCGCGGGCCGCACCGACGGCTGCTGCCCGGAGCGGCTCGAGGACGCGACCTTGGAGCTGCTCGACGCCGCCCTCTCCGTGCTCTCCAGCCAAGTGATGGGCGGGCAGGTCACGGCGGCGCAAACGTTTGAGTTTCCGGGGGCTCCGGCCGTACGGTACCTGCGGATCCACAACACCAACGGTGCCGACTACGGCCCCCAGATCGGCGAGGTCATGGTGTTCGGTCCCACCGCCCCCCCCGCCCCCTTCGCCATCACCGCGGTGAGCGCGGCCCCGTCGACGGGCTCCGTGTCGATCACCTTCAATTCCATCCCCGGCGCGAGCTACGCCGTCTTCGGCGCCACCTCGCCCGAAGAGGCGCTCTGGGAAGAGATCGACGACGCCGTCCCCTCGCAGGGCACCGAGACCACTTACGAGTTCACCGACTTCAACGGCGCCGGCGAACCGCTGCGCCTCTACCGGGTGATGCGGAACTGATGTTCCGCGGTTAGGCTCTCCCCATGTCCCCCTTTCCCCGCCATCAGGCGGTGGCTCCGCTCGCCGCCGCCACCGCCCTCGCCTGTGCGCTCGGCTGGGCTGCCCCCGACGCCGCCGCCCAGGGCACGAACATCGCCCTCGGTGCGCCGGTCTCCGCATCCGCGGCCACCTGGGGGGGGCAGGACCCGGAGAACATCACCGACGGCAACCTCAACAACCAATCGCACCCGCTCGCCAGTTCGGGCACCCTCGGCTTCACCTACGAGGTCGACCTCGGTTCGGAGCGCAACCTCGGCCGCCTCGAGCTGGTGAACCGCAGCGGCTGCTGCCCCGAACGCCTGTCCGACTACCGCGTTGAGATCCGCGCCGATGCCGGCGGGTCCGCGGGCGCCGTGAACTGGTCGGCCGACATCCGCACCGATGGTTCGGATTCGGGCGATGGCGGCCGCGATGTGTTGATGCCCGGCCTCGACCCCGGCAGGGCGATGGCCGGCCGCTACATCCGCGTCATCAACCTCAGCAACGAGGCCTACAACCCGCAGATCGCCGAACTCGAGGCCTACGAGGCACCGCTGCCCGCGATCGCCTTCTTCAGCACCGACCACGGCAACATCACCGCCACCGGCGATCCGGGTTTGCCGGCGAGCGCGACCTTGTCCTGGTCGGTCGCCAACGCGGGCTCGGTGTCGATCGACGGCGGCATCGGCGCCGTGCCGTTGGTGGGGCAAATCGCGGTGACCCCGTCGGTGACGACCACCTACGTGCTGACGGCGACCAACGCGGCGGGCGCGATCACCGCCTCGGTCACCGTCGGCGTCGACCAGCCGGTGATCCCGCCGCGCCTCACCGAGTTCATGGCCGACAACGCGGCGACGCTCGATGACCAGACCGGCGCCAGCCCGGACTGGATCGAGATCCACAACCCGAACGCCTTCGACCTGTCGATGGAGGGCTACTTCCTCACCGACCGGGCGGACGACCTCGTCCGGTGGCGCTTCCCCGCCGTCACGGCACCGGCGGGCGGCTACCTGGTCGTGTTCGCCTCCGGCGACGACACCTTCGAGCCGGGCGAACCGGCACACACGAACTTCCAGCTCGCCAAGGGCGGCGAGTACCTCGCCTTGGTCGACACCGACGGCGCCACCGTCCTGACCGAGTTCGCCCCCGGCTACCCGGCGCAGAAGGAGGACGTGAGCTACGGGTTCGAACCCGGCGGCACCGCCGGCTATTTCGACCCGCCCAGCCCCGGCGCCACGAACGGCGCGAGCTTCGCCGGCTTCGTCGAAGACACGAAGTTCAGCGTCCGCCGCGGTTTCTACCAGAGCCCGCAGACGGTGGCCATCACCACCCTGACCGAGGGGGCGACCGTCCGCTACACCACCGACGGCAGCGCCCCGAGCCCGACCCACGGCAGCGTCTATTCGGCGCCGCTGACGATCTCCGCCACGACCGTGCTGCGCGCTATGGCGCACAAGCCCGGCCTGGCCCCCACCAACATCGACACCAACACCTACGTCTTCGTCGACGACGTCATCACCTCGCCGGAGATCGGCGAACCCGTGTCGCAGCTGATGCGCGACTCGCTCACCGCCGTGCCGTCGATGTCGATCGTCACCCCCAACTCCATCAACGACACCTCCGAGGTGGCCAGCTCCTTCGAGATGATCCACCCGGACGGTACCGAAGGGTTCCAGGAGGACTGCGGGGTCAAGCGCTTCGGCGGCGCCTTCACCAACTTCGACAAGAAGAACTTCCGCCTCTACTTCCGCAGCCGCTACGGTGCCGCCAAGCTGAACTACCCGCTCTTCGAGGGCTTCGACCGCGGCATCCCGGCCGCCGAGTCCTTCGACCAGCTCAACCTCCGCGGCGGCTCCCACGACATGCAGGCGCGCGGCTTCTACATGTCGAACCGCTTCACCGACGACACCATGCTCGACATGGGCAACATCAACCCGCACGGCCGCTTCGTTCACCTCTATATCAACGGCGACTACTGGGGGGTCTACCACCTGCGCGAACGCTGGAGCGCCAGCACCCTCACCGAATACCTCGGCGGCCCGAAGTCCGCCCACGAGGCGATCAACGGCAACTGGAACGTCGGCGGCTGGGCCGACCCCGTCGCCCCGGCCTACGACGGCGACGGCTCGGCCTGGGCGCGGATCAAAGACCTCGCCCTCACCCCCGACCCCGGCAACTACGAGGCGCTGCGCCCCTACCTCGATATGCCGCACTACATCGACTACATGATCATGTGGATGTTCGGCAACTCCGAGGACGAGTACCGTTGCGTCGGGCCCGCGGGCGTCGGCAGCGGCTTCAAGTGGTTCCTCAACGACGCGGACGGCTACCTGCGCAGCGCCGGGAACCGCACCGGTTTCGCCAGCGCCACCCCGGGCGTGTTCGGCCGCGATCCCGGCGACGGTCCGGGGAGCCTCTTCAGCCTGCTGTTCAAAGCCGGCGACCCCGATTACCGCACCCTGCTCGCCGACCGGATCCACAAGCACTACACCAACGGCGGGGCGATGACCCCCGAACGCACCGTCGCCCGCCTCGCCGAACGCTGCGCGGAGATGGACCTCCCGTTCCGCGCCGAGGCCGCACGCTGGGGCTACCGGAGCCATGCCGACTGGACGAACCAGAAGAACAACGCGCTGAACAACATCCTGCCGGGCCGCACCGCCAGCGCCCTCAACCAGTTCCGCGGCGCCGGCTTCTACCCGGGCACCGCCGCACCGGTGTTCAGCCAACACGGCGGCGCTGTCCCCGCCGGGTTCAACCTGACGATGGACGCCTTCGACGGCACCGCCTACTACACCACCGACGGCTCCGACCCCCGCCTGCCGGGCGGCGCGTTGAACCCTGCGGCCCGGGTGTTCGAGGGCGGCACGACGACGGCGACCGCCGTCCCCGAGGGCGCGACCTGGCGCTACCTCGACGACGGCTCCGACCAGGGCTCCGGCTGGCGCGCGGTGGCTTTCGACGACAGCGCGTGGGCCTCCGGGCCGGCGGAACTCGGCTACGGCGAAGGGGACGAGGCAACCTCCGTCCTCTGGGGGCCGAGCGCCTCGAGCAAGTTCGTCACGACCTATTTCAGGCACACCTTCGCCATCGCCGATGCGACCCCGCTCATCGGCGCCCAGCTGCGGTTGAAGCGCGACGACGGCGCCCTCGTCTATCTGAACGGGACCGAGGTCGCGCGCAGCTCGATGCCCCCCGGGGCGGTCGATTTCCAAACCTACGCGAACTCGGCCTCCGACGACGGCGACACCTTCCATGCCTTCAGCATCCCGGCGGAGCGCTTCCTGACCGGCGCCAACACGCTCGCTGTCGAGGTCCACCAGAGCGCCCCCAACAGCTCGGACCTGAGCTTCGACCTCGAGCTCAAGGTCTCGGCGGTCGCGGGCGGCAACAGCGCCCTGGCGATGTCCGGGAACACGCTCGTCCGCGCGCGCGCGCTCGACGGCGGCGAATGGTCGGCGCTGAACGAGGCCTTCTTCACCGTCGGCGGGGCGGCGCCGGTGGGGCCCGGCGAGATCGTGTTCTCGGAGATCCACTACAACCCTCCCGGCCCCGACGACGCGGAGTTTATCGAGCTGCACAATGTCTCCGGCCACGCCGTGAACCTGCGCGGCTGCGTCTTCGGAGACGGCGTCGAATTCTTCTTCGCGGACAACCGGGACATCCCGCTCCCTCCGGATGGGCGCGCCCTGGTCGTCGGCAGCCAGTTCGGGATCGACGCGGCCTACGGCCTCGGCCTTCCGGTCGTCGGCGTCTATCGCGGCGGGCTGAACAACGGCGGCGAGACCGTGACCTTGCTCGCCCCGGACGGCGAGACCGTCATCTACTCCGCCACCTACGACGGCGCCGACCCATGGCCGGAGGACGCCGACGGCGATGGGCGCAGCCTCGTGCTCGCCGACGCGGCGGCGCCGGACCTCGCGTCGAGTTGGAGGCCGAGCCCCGAACCCGGTGGCAGCCCCGGTTCGGGTGAGGGTTCCCCGTTCAGCGGCGACCCGGATGCCGACCTCGACGGCGACGGCTTGAGCGCCTTCGCCGAACACGCCCTCGGCACCAGCGACCTCGATCCGAACGCCGGCCCCGGCGCGTTGAGGTTCGGCGGCGATGGCGCGGGCGGTTGGATTCTGCACCTGCCGCTGTCCCTCACCGCCACCGACACCCGCGCTGTGCTCGAGTTCTCGTCGGACATGCAAACCTGGGACGCGGATCCCGGCGCCGCCGAACTGCTCTCCTCCGGGGTGGACGGCGACGGCCGTTGGCTGCTGCGCTACCGATCGCCCGCGGCGATCTCTGGGGACCGCCAGTTCGTGCGCGCGCGGTTCGAGTAGAGCCCCGCCACCACCTACCCGACGGAGCCGAGACCCCGGGGTCGAGGCCAACGGCCCGCTCCCGGCCCTGCCCGGGCAAGTCCGACAGCCTCCCAGCCCGGATCGGTCACCTCATCCGCACGCGGGGCGGCGCCAATTCCCCCCGCAGGGCGGAGCCCCGTCTCCGCCACGCCTCCCCTGCCGGGGAGCGCCAGCATGCGCAAGCCCCGCGGCAGCCAACCAAATCTCGCAGCAAATAAACAACTGCCATTCACTTGCGTTATATGCCGAACGAGACATGATAACGCCATGAAATTGCATTTTCCCCTCTTCTTCGCTCTCTCCGCCGCCGCCCCGGTCGGCGCCGCAGAGAACTGGTTCGGCGAACCCTTCGAGCACGTCCACGCCAGCGCCTCAGGCACCCCCATTCTCCACTCCTTCGACGTCGAACCCGCCCTCACCGGACGCGACCTCTTCCTCACCTATCATTTTCACAAGGGCGACGCTGACGAGCACGAGTTCGAGGCCGAACTGGAGTGGGCCTTCACCCGCCGCCTCGGGGTCATCCTCGAACTCCCCTACATCCTCGAGGATGACGGCGGCGAGACCCACGACGGCTTGGGCGACCTCGCCATCGTCCCGCGCGCGACCGTGGTCGAGCGCGACGGCTTCCTCCTCACGGCGCAGGTCGAGATCGTCACCCCGACCGGCAGCGGCGACTTCGGCGGCGAGACGGCGCTGGCACCGGGGCTCGCCGCCTGGTTCGACCTCGGTGGCGGCTGGAGCCTCAACTCCCAATTCGGCGTCGAACACGTCTTCGACGAAGACGAGACCGCGCTCGAGTACGGGTTCGGCCTCGTCCGCCCCCTGCGGGATGCGTTGGCCCTCCACCTCGAGGTGACCGGCGACGTCGCCCTCGACGGCGAAGCCCAGGGGGACGCGAGCGCCGCGGGCCTCGTCGGGCTCAGCTACGGGCTCGGGCACGGCTTCGGCCTGCGCCTCGGCTATCAGTTCCCGCTCACCAGCCCGCGCGACTTCGACTCGGGGCTCGCCGCCGGCATGGTCTGGCATTTCTGAGGCGGGCCGCTCCCCCGGGGGCCTGAGGTCCGGGGCAGACCGGGACGCGACCGCCCCTCGCGGGCCGCCGGGATCACGCCACGCGGTTCTCCAGCACCCCCACCCCGTCCACGCCGATCTGGATCAGGTCGCCGCTCGCCAGGGTGAAATCGCTCCCCGGCACGATCCCCGTGCCGGTCATCAGCAGCGCCCCCAAGGGGAACTCGTTGTCGCGGAACAGGAACTCCGCCAGCTCGTCGAAGCCGCGCTTGATCTGCCCGGCGTCCGTCGAGCCGGCGAACACCTCCTCGCCGCCGCGCACGATGCCGATCTCGACCTTCGTGTCGGCCCGGGGGAGCGCGCCGACGGTCAGGCACGGCCCCAGCGCGCAGGAACCGCGGTAGACCTTCGCCTGCGGCAGGTAGAGCGGGTTCTCGCCCTCGATCGATCGGCTGCTCATGTCGTTGCCGATCGTGTATCCAAACACTTGTTGAGACGCGGAGATCGCCAGCGTGATCTCCGGCTCCGGCACGTCCCAGCTCGAGTCCCCGCGGATGCAGACCGGGTCGAGGTGCCCGCGGCAGCGGGCCGCCGTGGCCTTGAAGAACAGCTCCGGGCGCTCGGCCTCGTAGACGAGGTCGTAGAAGCGGTCGCCGCCAGACGGCTCGCTCTCCTCCATCCGCGCCGTGCGGCTGCGGTAATAGGTGACGCCGGCGGCCCAC
>JAUIGD010000626.1 GCA_030430255.1 Verrucomicrobiia bacterium | reverse complement strand
CGCAACATGTTCAATGGCGGCCCGCTCACCCCGGAGGGCGCCGCCGCGATCTGGAACGCCCGCGCCGACCGTATGTGGACCGGCATCGTCGCCGAATCCGCGCGCTGGGGCGACTACCGCTTCGACGTCCAGCAGGCCGCCAACTGGCCGCAGAGCAGCTACGATCGCTACCACCGCGACGCGCACTACCTCGACCACAAGAACTGGATCCTCGGCACCTACCTGCCCGGCCGCACCGCCATCGTCCTCGACCAGCTCCGGGCGCGCGGCCTCTACCCGGCCACCGAAGCGCCCGATCTCACCCCGCACGGCGGCGAGGTGCCCGACGGATTCGCCCTGCAGATGACCCACCCGAACGCCGCCGGCTCGATCTACTTCACGCTCGACGGCAGCGACCCGCGCGTCGGCGATTCGGTCCCGGAGGAGCTCGAACTCTCCCCGGAGGACGCCCCGCTGCGCGCCCTCGTGCAGACTTCCGACGGCGGGCTGGGCCTAGGTTGGACGGCGCCGGGTTTCGACGACTCAGGGTGGGATGCGGCGGCCGGCGCCGTCGGCTTCGAGACGAGCCCCGGCCCCTTCGCCCCGCTCATCGCCCTCGACACCGTCGCCATGCGCAACGTCAACGCCTCCTGCCTCGTGCGCATCCCGTTCGAGATCGACTCCGCGGCGACGCTCGCCTCGATCTCGACGCTCACCCTGCACGCCCGCTACGACGACGGCTATGCGGCCTTCGTCAACGGCGCGTCCGCGGGCGGCAAGAACGTGCCGGCCTCGCTCGCCTGGGACGCCTCCGCCACCGCCAGCCACGCGGATTCGTTGGCGATCGACTTCGAGCCGCTCGACATCTCCGCCGCGATCCCCTCGCTCGTCGTCGGCACCAACATCCTCGCCGTGCAGGCGATGAACACCAGCGCGATCAGCAGCGACTTCCTCTTCGGCGCGAAGCTCACCTACACGTCGGCGGCCGCCAGCGGCGTCTCCCCCTCCGCCCAGCTCTACACCGTCGCCGTGACGCTGCCCGGCAGCGGTCGCGTCAACGCCCGCGTCCTCGACGGCGGCGAGTGGAGCGCCCTCACCGCCGCCGACTTCCTCGTCGGCACCCCCGCCGGCCCCGCCGACCTCGCCGTCTCCGAACTGCACTACAACCCCGAAGGCCCGGACGAGGCAGGCGAGTTCATCGAGATCGCCAACGTCGCCGGCCACACCGTGCAGCTCGCCGGCGCCGCCTTCACCGAAGGCATCGCCTACACCTTCCCGCTCGGGGCCGAACTCGCGCCGGGCGCCCGTCTCGTCCTGGGGCCCGCCGACTACTCCGGCAACCTCGACAACGCCGGCGAACGGGTCACCCTCGCCGCCGCCGACGGCACGGTCATCGAGACCTTCCGCTACAACGACAAGTCCCCCTGGCCCGAGGCGCCCGACGGCGGCGGCCCCAGCTTGGTGCGCATCGCCCCCGAGGCGGGCCTCGACCCGGAGCTGCCGACCTCCTGGCGCTCCAGCAGCGAGCCGGGCGGCAACCCCGGCGGCTCCGACGCCGCGGCCTTCCCCGGCGGCGACCTCGCCGCCTACGCCTACCCGTCCGCACCGACCGTCGCCGCCGGCGCGGTCCGCGTCGCCCGCAACCCGGTCGCCGACGATCTGGTCTTCGATGCTGAAGTGTCCACAAATTTGCTAGATTGGGCGCCGGCCGGAGGGCTTCTCGAGGTCGAGGACACGACCCTCACCGTCGTCGGCCCCGGCGCCGGAGAACGGTATTTCGTCCGCTTCCGCGCGACCTTGCGGTAGGGGGGCGGGGCGCCATGAGCGATCGACTCACTTTCCCTTCGACCAAAACAGTCACCGGATGACGAAAGGAGCCATCTGCGTCTTGAGCGCCGCCGCATTGCTGGGATGCCGCTGCGATCACGAGAAAGAAGCAGTTCGCGCTAAGCCTCCGCTCCTCGGGCGCTTCGTCCGAACCCTGATTGCGCCTTCTGAGGTGTGGCAGCATTCGGGATTTTCCGATCCGGGCGAAGGCGAATCTAGAGGGCTAGCGGTGTTTGAGCAGGATTCCTTTGCAGCTGCCCTTCATCGCTTGGACGCCCTCGCCGACCGCGTCGCGCATTACGGTTGCCGGGGTGGGGGCATTGGCGTCTACAGACTCGCGCAGGACGAATACGCAGAGTCGAGATACGTGTCGCAGCTTCAACAGCTTACTGAGAACGCGGATCTCCCGTTCAGCAGCGACACTCGCCTTTACCTATTTCAGTGGGGCGACAACACAGGTGCACTGGCGATGGATCCCG
>JAUIGD010000170.1 GCA_030430255.1 Verrucomicrobiia bacterium | reverse complement strand
CTAGGGGCCTCAATCGACCGCGCCCGCGGTCGACCTCCTGCCCGAGCCGGTCACCACGCCAACACCCTCAGCCTCAACGAGGGCGAGCCACAGCCCGGAGCTTGGTGATCGATTCGGGCTAGCTAGGGGCCTCAATCGACCGCGCCCGCGGTCGACCTCCGCCGGGCCTCCGCGTCCTTGAGGATCTCCGTGTGGTCGAAGGCCAGCGGCGGCAGCTTTGCCAGCGGCCACCAGCGCGCCTCCCGGGCGTCGTCGTCGCCCTTCACCCTCGCGCCCCGGGGCGCTTCGCCCCAGAACGCCACGCTCACCACGTGCTCGCGCGGATCGCGATCCGGACGCCCGTAAGCGCCGATCTGCGACAGCCGGATCCCCTTCAAACCCGTCTCTTCGGCCAGCTCCCGCGCCGCGCCATCGGCCGGGTCCTCGCCGACCTCGAGGAACCCGCCGGGCAGCGCCCACGCGCCGGCGTAGGGATCCCGGGCCCGCTCGATCAACAACACCGAGCCGGCCTTGAACACCACGCAGTCCACCGACACCGCGGGGCGGGCATACTCGTAGGTGTGGCTCATCGCGCCTCCCCCTCCAGCTCGGCCAGCTCCTCCGCAAAGCCGCCGGACAAGATGGGGAACCGGCACCAGGTCTTCGGGTCGAGGTTCTCGTCGTCGAGGTGGAACGACGGCGCGTACCGCTCGCGCTTCCACTGGTTGCGCGACCAGAGCCGGAAGAACTTGACCACCCAAACCCGCAGCTGCGCGAGCTCGCGCTCGGGGAATGCCTCACCCAACAACAACAGCACCTCGCCAGGCAACCTCTTGTCGCGGATCGCCATCCGCTCGATGGCGTCGAGCACCGGGAAGGGCATCAGGTCGCCCTCGTCCGTCTGCCCTTCGCCGCCAGGCCGCAGCTCCGCCGTCGGCTGCTGGGCGTTGACTTTGGCCAGCGCCGGCACCGCGGCGACCCAGTCCGCGTCGACCGCCTCGAGCCAGCGCAACCAGTCGCGGAGGAAGGCTTTGTCGATGCCGCCGACCGGGCTCAGCCCGCCACAGGTGTCGCCGTCCATCGTCGTGTAGCCGACCGCCGCCTCGGAGCGGTTGCTGGTCGCCAACAAGAGCTTGCCCTCCGCATTGGCCACCATCCACACGCCCGGCCCGCGCGCCCGCGCCTGGATGTTCTGCAGCGTCAGGTCGTCCCCCTCCCAACTCCACTCCCGCCCCAGGGCCGCGCCGACCGTGGCTTTGTAGCCCTCGACGAGCGCGTCGATGTCCCACTCGAGAAAGGTCGCGCCGACGCCTTCGGCGACCGCCCTCGCTGCCTCGCGGGTCGTGTCGGAGCTGTTCCTCGTCGCCTGGTAGACGCAGGTCAAAAGCGCACCCGCCCAGCCATCGACCCCGTCGGGCAGATCGAGGTGGCCGAGCTTCTCGCGCACGCCGTCGGCCCCGAGCTCGGCGAGCGCCAGGTCGATGGCGATGCGCACCAAGCAGGCCGCCGAAGACGAGTCGGCACCGCCGCTGAGCGAGATCACATAGCCGCGCGAACGCGATTTGCGCAGATAGTCGAACAGCCCAAGGGCCACCGCCCGCGCGAACTCCTCCGGTTTGTCCATCTTCCGCCCACGCGCCACCGGCGTCGCCCCCGCCCCGGGGTCCCACTCGAAGCCGAGCTCCGCCACCGCCTCCTCGCGGTCGCCGAGGATGACCCGGTGCGCCGCCGAACGCGTCTGCAGCATCCGCGTGTGCCCGACGTCGATCACCGCGTCGACCAGTTCGAAGTCGCGGAACGAGAACCGCGGGCCTTCAGCGAGCAGCCGCCCGCCGCTGGCGAGCATCGCCCCGCCGTCGTAGATCACCCGCCCGGCGTCGTTGCCGATCAGGTTGGTGTAAACATAGCTGCAGGCGAAGGCGCGCGAACCCTCGACGACGAAGCGCTCGCGCACCTCCTGCTTGCCGAAGGCGAAGTGGCTGCCGCTCGGGTTGAGGATGATGTCGACGCCGCGCCGCGCGAGGTCCGGCCCCGGCCGGTCCGCCACCCACGCGTCCTCACCGATCTCGAAGCCGAGCCGCACGCCGCCGACGTCGAACAGCCAGTCGCCGAAGGGGTAGCGGCCGCCCTCCACCTCGATCTCGTCCGCGACGTCGTTGGGCCAGGCCTTGAACCAGCGCGGCTCGTAATGCAGCCCATCGCCGGCGAGGTTCTGTTTGGCGACGAAACCGACCAGTTCGCCGTCGCAGAGCACGGCCGCGCAGTTGAACAGGGCCCCGCGGTGGAACACCGGCAGCCCCACGGCGGCCACCATGCCCTCGGTCTCGTGGGCGAGGTCGAGCAATTCGTCCATCGCCCGCGCCGCGACACCGGGGCTGAGGAACGCGTCTTCGCAACCGTAGCCGGTCACCGCCAGCTCCGGGAGACAGAGCAGCTGCACGCCGCGCGCGCGCGCCTCGGCGATCGCCGAGCGCAGGCGCTCGGAGTTGCCCGCCCAATCGAGCGGCGTCTGGTTCACCATCCCGGCGGCGGCGTGGATTCGCTTCATCGCCGCAAAGCTCGCACGCGCACGGCCCGCTGGCAAAGGGAGCAGCGCATCCGCGCCCTCAGCCTCCGCGCCGCGTACACGCCGCCCGGATCAGGCGGTAGAGTGCCTCGGAGCGCCCCACCTCCGCGCCGGCGTTGAACCCGCGGCGCACGACCTCGCCCCAGATCGCCTCGACCTCCACCGGGCGCCCCTCTTGAAAGTCGATCAAGCTGGACGGCCGGTAGGCCCCCATGCCGCGCGTCAGCCTGATCTGGTCATCGACCAGCGACGAGGGCAGCTCATGCCCCAGCGCGCGGGCGATGCCGATGACCTCCCGCATCAGCGCCCTCGCGAGGTAGGTCAGCGACTCGTCGGCCAAGATCGCCTCGGTGTCGACACCCCCGGCGGCGATCGAGAGCCCGTTGAAAGGCACGTTCCAAACCAGCTTCCGCCAGCGCTCGCGGGCCAGCGACCCCACCACCTCGCAGGGGACGCCCGCGTGCTTGAACAGCAACGCCACGTCGTGGGTGCGCGGCAAGGGCAAACCCGAAAACTCCCCGAGCCCGATCCGCCCCTGGGCGATGTGCTTGACCACGCCCGGCGCGGTGCGGTTGAGGCAGACGAAACACAGCCCCCCCATCACGCGCTCCGCGCCGAAGCGCTCCGCGAGGAACTCGTCCGCGCCCAGCCCGTTTTGCAGGGTGAGCAGCGCCGTCCCCTCGCCGATCAGCGGCGGCAACAAAGTCTCCAATGCGTCGCGATCCGTGGCCTTCAGCGCGATCAAGACGAGGTCGCACGGGCCGATCTCCTGGGTCGTCGCATGCGCCCTGACACCCTGCAGGTGGACCGTCCGCTCCTTCGCGCTCTCCAGCTTCAGCCCCCGCCGCAGCACGTGCTCGAGGTCGGAGCGCATCAGGAAGTGCACCTCCTGCCCCAGCGCGGCCAGCTTGCCGCCGTAGAAGCAACCGACCGCGCCGCTGCCGACAACGGCGATCTTCCATTGCGGGAGGACGGCGCTCATCTCAGCAACTCTGTCGTTTGGGTTCCACGGGACATCCACCCCCTCGCCCCCCAATCTCTCATCCCGGTTAGCCGATACAATCTTAACACGCCCTACTCTTCAAAAGGATCCGGTCGCACTCGCACAGGCCCAGCAATGTATAGCTCACGGCTTATGATATGCTCCACAAGTTTATCAAGCAGCTTCAAATCCTCGGTTTCCAGACGTTCCAATTCACGCATCGCTTCCCTGACAAGGTTAACAATAATCCGCTCTTGTTCAGAACCACGAATAATTTTGTAAAACCTGCCATTGTAAGTGAGAAAAAATACCTGGGCGCCGCTCTCCCTCTCCTCCTTATTCCAATAGGCTTGGTTCGCGACAAGAATGCCAAATTTGAAGCCGTCCTCGGAGACGAAAGAGAAACTCAGAGACCCACCATCAGCAACCCTCGCCTCAAATCGTTCAACCTTCTCAATCGTCCATGTATCGATCTCGCCGATTTCGGCCCAATCCCCCTTATAGCCGGCGGGCGGCAAGGAAGGCTCCTGAGCGGCAAGAACCGCGATCGCGGCAGTCGCAACGATACCCTGCAACATTGAATATCTCAGATTCACGTGACACGCTCCTAGCAGTTCCCAGAATGCCAAGAAGAAACTACCAATTCTTTGAGTCTCGGGACAAAGGAATTCGATCGATTTGAGCAGGCAGTTGAGGTCAGTCAAGGTTCTGGGCGGTCGACGCTTTCAATCCCTCCGGCGTCAGAGCACGGCCAGCGATCCAACGCCCTCTTTCACGTCGCCCGCATCAACCGCCCCCCCCAAACGATTTCCAAGTGCTTCCGCCCCCACCCAAGCTAACCTCCCCCATGCTCCGAGCCGCCCTCCTCTGCATCCTCGTCTCCGTCGACTTCGCCCGCGCCGAGGTCACCACCCACCTCCGCGAGCCGCTGAACAATCCCTTCGGCCTCAGCCGCGGCCCGGACGGCGACCTCTACGTCTGCGATACCGGCAACCATTGCATCCGTCGGATCGGCGGCGACGGCACCGTCACCACGGTCGCCGGCACGCCGGGCAAGTCGGGCTACGACGGCGACGGCGGACCCGCGACGGCAGCCCTTTGCTTCGAACCCTACGAACTGCGCTTCGATGCCGCCGGCGACTTGGTCTTCGTCGAGATGCGCAACCACCTCGTCCGCAAAGTGGAGATGCGCACCGGCACGATCAGCACGCAGGCCGGCACCGGCGAGCAGGGCTTCGCGGGCGACGGCGGCCCCGCTGCCGAGGCGCAGTTCAACCGCCCGCACAGCATCGGTTTCGCCCCCGACGGGCGGCTGTTCATCTGCGACATCGGCAACCACCGCCTGCGCGCCATCGATCCCGAGTCCGGCCGGATCGAGACCGTGGCCGGCACCGGCGAGCGCGGGCCCACCTCGGACGGCGCCACCTTGTCACCGTCGCTGCCGCTCAACGGCCCGCGCGCCATCGACTTCGGCCCCGGCGGCGAACTCTGGCTCGCCCTCCGCGAAGGCAACGCCCTCTACCGGATCGACCTCGAGGCCAACACGATCCACCATGTCGCCGGGACCGGGAAAAAGGGTTTCGCAGGCAACGGCGGCCCGGCAGAGGCGGCGCAGCTCGCCGGGCCCAAAGGGGTCGCCGTCGGCCCCGGCGGGCGGGTCTACATGGCGGACACCGAGTCGCACTCGATCCGTGCCTACGACCCCGCCACCGCGACGCTGCAGTTGATCGCCGGCGACGGGAAGCGCGGACCGGGAGACCGCTTCGCCCGCCCGCACGGCGTGTTCGTCGATGCCGATGGCACCGTCTGGGTCGGCGACAGCGAGAACCACCGGATCGCCGCGATCCGCCCGGAATAATTGCCGTTGCCCGAGCCTCCCGCCGCTCTAAGTTCGCAGCTTGCTGCGAAACTGTTCGCCATGGACAAACCCAACCCAACACCCAGAAAAACATGAGCACCCACCGCATCCTTGCCGGTCTGGCAACGCCCGCCCTCCTCTTGATCGCCAGTTGCAAGAACGAGGATTCCAACCCTGACACTGGCGGCAACGAAAGCTCCTCCGGGGGCGGATCGAACGCGACCAAGGTCCTCCGCTTCTCCGCCATCCCCGACCAGAACGTCTCGGAGCAACCGGCGAAATACAAAGGCATCGCCGATTACCTCGCTGAGGCCCTCGACATCGAAGTCGAGTTCGTCCCCTCCGCCGATTATCCCGCCTCGGTCACCATGTTCGAGAACGGTGAGATCCAGCTCGCCTGGTTCGGAGGTCTCTCGGGCGTGCAGGCGCGCAACACGGTCGCCGGCGCCCGCGCCATCGCCCAGGGCGCAGAAGATCCGAAGTACTTCTCCTACTTCATCGCCAACGCCGACACCGGACTGGAACCCTCCGACGAATTCCCCACAGCGATCAAAGACCTGAAGTTCACCTTCGGTTCGAAAGGATCGACCTCCGGCCGCCTGATGCCGACCTTCTTCATCCAACAGAACACCGACACGCTGCCGGACGACTGGTTCTCCAACCCGGTCAACTACTCGGGCGCCCATGACGTGACCGCAGAGCTCGTCGAGGCGGGCGACCAATGGCAAGCCGGCGCGCTCAGCTACACCACCTACGACAAGATGGTCGCCGAAGGGAAACTCGACCCCGAAAAGTGCGTCGCCATCTGGAAGACCCCGTTCTACGCCGACTACAACTGGACGGCCCACCCGGACCTCGAAGAAGCGTTCGGCGAAGGCTTCATCGACAAGCTCCAGAAGGCGCTCGTCGATCTCAAAGACCCGGCCCTGCTCGGGGTGCTGCAACGCACCGCCATGATCCCCGCCTCGAACGCCGACTTCGAGGGCATCGAGAAGGTCGCCAAGGCCCTCGACATGCTGAACTAACCGAGGGCTTTTGCCAGACATGGCCGACCCCGCCAACGGCGCGACTCCCGCCTTCCTGCTGCGGGGGGCGGAGCGCCGCTTCGGCGAAGTCGAAGCCCTCTCCCCTACTGACCTCACGGTCAGGGCCGGCGAGCGCGTCGCGCTCGTCGGCCCCAGCGGGGCGGGGAAAACAACCCTCCTCGCCCTCCTCAACTCGACCCTCGTCCCCAGCGGCGGCGAGGTCTCGCTACTCGGCTCCGATCCCGCGCAGCTCTCCCCGCGCGCCCTGCGGGCCACCCGCTCCCGCATCGCCACGATACCGCAACACCTCGGCCTCGTGCCGACCTTCCGCGCCTGGCAGAATGTCGCCTGCGGCCGGGTCGGGTCACGCGGGCTCTTCGGCACGCTCCGCGACCTCTTCCTGCCGGCCAGGACCGCGCTCACCGCCATCCACACGCTGCTCGACCGCGTCGGCATCGAGGACAAACTCTACGCCCGCACCGCACAGCTGTCCGGCGGCCAGCAGCAGCGCGTCGCCGTCGCCCGCGCCCTCTACCAACAGCCGCAGGCCATCCTCGCCGACGAACCGGTGTCGAGCGTCGACCCCGCGCGCGCCGCGAGCCTCGTCGCCCTGCTCGCGGAGCTCGCCGAGGAACGTGGACTCACCCTCGTGATGAGCCTGCATAACCTCGACCTCGCCCGCACCCACTTCCCCCGCCTGGTCGGCCTCCGCGGCGGTAGGGTGATGTTCGACGCCCCGCCCGCGCAGATCGACGAGGCCCAGTTCGAGGCGCTCTACCAACTCGGAGCAGAGGCGCCGCCAGAGGCGGGCTCCTGACCCCCACCCCCCGCCGCCGTGCGCCCCGCCACCCTCATCGGCCCCCGCCGCGCGACGCTGCTCGGCATCGCTCTCGTGGCCGCCGTCTGCGCGTGGTCCCTCGGCCTCGACCCGAGGCGGCTCTTCACCGGTACCTCGCTCAAGCTGGCCGGCGAATTCTTCGCCGCGGCCCTGCAGCCCGCCTTCGACTACCAGAGCGAAGGCCTCCCGGCCGAGACCCCGCCCTTCCTCGAAGTCGCGCTCAAAAGCCTGCTCGACACCCTGCGCTACGCCGTGCTCGGGATGAGCGTCGCGGTGCCTTGCGGCGCTTTGCTCACCGTGTTCGCCTCGACCGCATGGTGGCCCGAGCGCGAACGTTTCCCCGTCGCATCCGCCGCGCTGAGGGTGGCGTTCGTCGCCGCCCGCGGGCTGATCGCCTTCGCCCGCTCGGTCCACGAACTGCTCTGGGCGCTGCTCTTCATCACCGCGGTCGGCATGTCCAGCAGCGCCGCGGTGATTGCGCTCGCCATCCCCTACTCCGGGACACTCGCGAAAATCTACTCGGAGATGCTCGACGAACACGCCCGCGATGCCCAGCGTTCGCTGCGCGCGATCGGCGCCGGGGCCGCCGCCGCCTTCCTCCTCGGCCTGCTGCCGAAAGCGCTGCCGGACCTGGTCTCCTACACGTTCTACCGGCTCGAGTGCGCCCTCCGCGGCGCCGCCGTCTTCGGCTTCATCGGCATCGAGACCATCGGCTACCGTATCAAACTCGCCGCCGCCGACCTCCACTACCGCGAGGTCTGGACCTACCTCTACCTCCTCATCGCCGCCAGCGCGCTGCTCCAGCTCTGGGGCCACGCCATCCGCGCCCGCCTCCGCCCGTGACCGCCCCCGACGCACAGAGAGCCCGCGTCGCGGAGCTTCGCCGGGCACGCAGCCGGTCGCCCTTCCTCGCCGCGTCCCTCGCCGGCATCGCCGCCTTGCTCATCTGGGCCTGGACCGCCCCCGACCCCTACGGCTCCGTCCTCACCCCGGAACGGCGGATGGCGAACCTCGAGCGCTTCCTGAACAAGATCAAACCCGCACCGGTGCGCGAGTCCGGCGACTGGTCCGACGCCCTGCCCTGGGCGAAGGAGAACCTCGGCCGCCGCGACGGCCTGGAGGCCGTGGGCCGCACGCTCGCGATCACCAACACCGCCGCAGCCCTCGCCGGCCTCGGCGCGCTCCTGCTCGTTCCGCTCGCCTCGCGCCGGCTCTCGAACCGCGCCCCGTTGGGGCTGTATGGCGGCCGCGCTCGATGGGGAGCCCCGCTCCGCCGCTCCGCCGCCGCAGCGGTCAACACCGCCTTCCTCGTCCTGCGCAGCCTGCCGGAGTTCCTGCTCGGCCTGATCCTGCTCGCCATCCTCGGCCCCGACCCCTGGGCCCTAGTGCTCGCGCTCGCGATCCACAACGTCGGCATCCTCGGGCGCCTCGGCGCCGAAGTGACCGACAACGCCCCGGACGCCGCAGCCCGCACCGCCCTCGCACACGGGGGCGGGCGCCTCGCCTCCTATGCGACCTCGATCCTGCCCGACACCTTCAACCGCAAGCTCTCCTATTTCTTCTACCGCTGGGAGACCTGCGTGCGCGAGGCGACGGTGCTCGGCATGCTCGGCGTCGTCTCCCTCGGCTACCTCATCGACGACGCCAAGTCCGCACGCGCCTTCGACCGAATGGTCTTCTTCGTCTTGCTCGGCGCGCTCATCGTCCTCGCCGGCGACCTCCTCTCCAGCGCGGTGCGGCGCAGGCTGCGCGCCCCGTAGCTCGACTTTCCAAAGTCGAGACCGCCCCGGAGTCGAGACCTTCCTGATCGGCTCGCGGGCGAGGCCTGCAGGAGAGCGCCGCCAGTCGTTGACGCTGAGCAGGCGGCGGCAGGGACCGGTGAAGCGGCGGGGTGAACACCCTGCCCGAGCCGGGCACCACGCCAACGCCCTCAGCGTCAACGAGGGCAAGCCGCAGCCCGGAACTTGGTGATCGATCCGGGCTAACCGTCAACGGGGTCAAGCCGCGGCCGAACGTTTTACCTGGGAGCCTGTCGGACTTAGCCGTTCCGGCGCGAATCGTATTCGAATTTGCCCTAATCGCCCCGCTGTCTCGTCGCTGATCTCGACCAATTCCTCACCATCGTGTCGATTGGCTCGCAATTCGAAAACGTTCGGGCTCGAAAGTCCTAAGTCCGACAAATTCCTAGCGGGGGTTACTCAGAATGGCGCTCGGTTAAGCCGGGTCTAGGAGACGGGCGCCGCATTCGCCTCGCCCTCGCCCTCGCCCTCGCCTCCCACAGTTTCTCTACCGCCCTCGGCTCCGGTCTCCGGCCCGGAGCCGGCTTCGCTCGGCGCTCCGGTCGTTTCCGAATTTCCGGGCTTTGCGCCCAACCACCCGGCGACCTCCTCCTGGATGGCGTCGATCTCGGCGAGATTGAGAAGGGGGTCGCGGACGATGAAGACTTCGCCGCTCTTCGCGTGCTCGTAGAAGAGCAGTCGCGAACCCTCACCCTCTTTGGTATCGACCGGCTTGAGGGTTTTTTTGCGCTCCAGCATGAGGGCGAGGATGTAACGGGCGTTTTCGCTGCTGGCGACGTCCTCCTCGATCAGGCGGCGGAGGAGGGCCTCGGCGCTCTCCTTGGCGACCACCTCCTGCTTCTTGCCGCTCTCCTCGGGAACCTCGAACGTCGAACGCCAGAACGAGTAGGGCTGCGGCGCCTCCGCGTCTTGTCGGCGCGCCTCCCACGCCTCGACGCAGAAATCCTGGCGATCGAAATCGTCGGAGTCGGCCTGGCGGAAGATCGCGGCATAGATCGGCTCTTCGTCTTCAAACGCACGCCCGGTGGCCGAGCAACGGGGAGAGCGGGAGCGGATGTGCCAAGCGTCATTCATGGGTAGGGCGCGATCTGCGCGGAGCCGATTCCGGTAGCGCGATTCGCGATCCCCGCAAGCGGCAGCTTCCGCACCGGGCCCGCCCGGGGGTCAACGCGGGCGCCCCTTCTCGAACACCGCCCGCACCCCTTCCTCATCTAGGGCGGTCGAGAACACGAGGAACTCGTCCATCCGCCCGTTGAGGTTGCGGATGTCGGCCGCCGACTGCTGGGACCAGTCCGTCGCGCTCCAGTTGCCGAGCTCGCCGCGCGGGACCGAGATCGTGCTGTGGTCGCGCACCGGCTCGCGCGCCACCGCCTCCCCGTTGACGAAATGGACGACCTCGCCCCCAGGACCGCCGTAGCTCGCGGCGAGGTGCAGCCACTGCCCCAATTGGGCTTGCCCGAGCACCGGAGCGCTCTGGTAGTGCCCGCTGGATTCGCCGTCGCCCTTGGTGCCGAGGATCAGTTCGCCGCTCTGGCGCACCTGCCAATGCAGACCTCCGGGGTGCCAGCCGTCGCTCAACATCAGCGAATTGAGCGGGCGGTCGAAGCCGTCGATCCGCACCCAGGCCATCAGCGTCAGCTGGTCGTGCTCACCGGGCACCGTGATGCGGACCCGGTCGGTGCGGCGCTTGAACTCCAGCGCCGCTTTGCCGCGCCAGCGACCCTCCGCCCATCGGCAGCCGACGATGGCGCCGTAGAGCGGGTCGGCGATCATTTTCTTGTCGTTGGCCAGGCGCCGCGACCAGGCGACCTGGTTGTCGAAACTGTAGAACAACAACACGTCGCCGTTGGCCTTGAGCTCCTCGGCGTAGCGCATCCACTGCTCGCGCTGGCGCGCCTCGGCGGCGCTCGCCAGCGAGGCGATCTGCTCGGCGTCGGCGAAGGCCTCCTCCTCGGCGGTGATGAAGTCGAGCGACTCACCGGCGAGCCGCACGCCGCTCCCCGTCAGCAGGTGGCGAGGCTCGACACCAGCCGCGCCCCCCTCCAGCGTGACCTCGCCATCGAACACGTGCAGCTCCTGCTTGCCCTCACCATCCGAGGCGAAGCCGAACTCCGTCCCCAGGTCGACGACCTTCAGTTCGCTGCTCTCGATGGTGAACCCGCGCGCGAAATGGGGGACGTTCGCCCGCACGCGCCCCAGCGGGCAACGCACCCGCATCGGGTCGATCAGCTCAAACTCCGCCGGGCCTTCGACGACGACCGACGCGCCGCTGAAAAACTCGATCTGCAGCAGTCCCTTTTCGATCTGCAGGGTGTCCGGGCGCAACGCCGAGCCCTCGGCGTAGGCGCGCTCCCCCCCCCACTTGACCCCGACCGCATGGGTCAGCACGGCGAGCGCCGAGCCGGAGAAATCCTCGTCATGCACCAGCCGCGGCGCCTCGATCTCCTCAGCGGGAGCGGCCGCCACCGGCCGCCCTCCCCCCCCGGCTCCGCCGCCCCGTTCGGCGAGCAGATAGATCAAGGCCCCACCCATCGCGAACATCGCCGCCCACTGCGCCGCGCGCCAAAACCGCCCGCGCTCGACTTTGCGCGAGGCCGCACAGGCGGCCTTCAGAGAGAGCGCGTCCCCCTCGGGCTCGGCTTCGACCATCTCCCGCAACGCCGCATCGGTGCGGGCGTAGCGCCGGAAGCCCGAGCGGGCGTGCGCGTCGCCCAGCAAAAGGGATTCGAGGCGGGCGAAATCGGCTTCGTCGATCTCGCCGTTGAGGTAGTCCTGCGTCCAGCGCAGGCCGTCGGTTTCCCACCGGGGCGTGCTCATCGTGTGTTCGTGTCGTCTCGGGCGCGATGCCCTGCGACTACTCCACTCCCGCCGCGAGCCGCTTTTCGATACAATCGTGCAACTTTTCCCGCAACCGGTTCAGCATCTTGTAAACCGAGGTCGGCGTCCGCCCAGCCTCTTCGGCGACGTCTTTGATCTTCGCCCCCTTGGCGTAGGCCGCGAGCAGGATCTGCCGGTGCGTGTCGTCGAGTTCCGCGAGGCAGTGCCGCAGCGCCACCTTCTCCCTCCGGAACAGCTCCTCCTCGTCCTCCGCGGCTTCGGCGCCGAGGATCTCCAACAGGTCGTCGCTGAACACGTGGCGGTCCCGCGCCTTGGTGCGGCGATATTTCAATGCCTCGAATCGGCAGATCACCGTCGCCCACTTCACGAACAGCGTGTCCGGGTCGTACTGGTCAAACTTTCGCCACATGATCAGACTGGCGTTCTGCATGACCTCGTCGACT
>JAUIGD010000625.1 GCA_030430255.1 Verrucomicrobiia bacterium | reverse complement strand
CGCGCGCTCGGACGGGGGCTTCGTGACCGAGGAGGACGTGAGCGCGCTGGGCGGCTCGGCCAGCGTGCTGGCGGGCGCGACCCTCACCCGCGAGAAGGACGCCTACGGTCGGCTGACGAAGGTCTACGCGCAGCACGACGTCGCCCTGCCCTCGGCGACCGACACCAAGACGACAGCGCCCTACGCCTACGGGGCGGCGATCGACCGGGTGTCGACGATCAGCACGAATGTTTACGCCGCCTTCGACCTGACCTACGTGGCGGACAGCGACCGCTTCGCGAAGCGGGCGGCGAGCACGATGGGATCCGGGAGCCGGGCTACAGCGATGGCTTCGCCGGCGCCTGTGGCTGGCCATCGGCGCGGCTCGATGCGTCGAGCTGCTATTTGTTGCCGCGTACCGAAAGGCGGAAGCGGCCCGCCTCTTTGGGGCCGGAAACGTAGATCGGCTCAGGGGGGGCGCCCGGGTCGTCAGCGGCGCGGAAGATCGTGAACTCCAGGTGGCGTTTGGCGTCGGGGGCGTCCGGCGGGAGCGGCAGTTCGCGGGCATCGACCGAAATCGGGTTGGTGCCGGCCTTGAGGCCGCCGATGATGACGCCTTGCTGAATGTTGTCGACGACCGTGTGCTCGGAGCGGTCGGCGACCTTGAGGCGGGTGCTATAGCCGATCGAGACGATCTCGACGTAGCCGACGATCTCGGGGTGCGGGCAAAGCGGCGGAATCCGGGGGACGTGTCCGGGCGGCGCGAACTCGTCGCCGTCGAGGAAGGAGAAATCGCCCTCGGCGGCCTGTTTGGCGACATGGGCGGCCTCGGGGGCGGCGAGGCTCATGAAGCGCGATGTGTTGAACTTCCAAGTGCCAGCCTCGCGGATGAACATCAGGATCAGCAGGCCATCGGGGATCTCGTCAGCATCGATCTCGACGCCGAAGTCGGCTTTCCCGAAGTAGATGAGCTGGCCGGTGACGCCGTTCTGGGCGCTGCGGGCGAGCGTCATCCCGGTCACGTCCGGCGGGGCTACCGGCGACTCGAAGATCGCGTCGGGCCACGGTTTCTTCTGCGATACGATGAGGTTGCGCATGCCGACCTGGCGGTAGCGGGCGGTCAGCGCCGCCCACGTCTCCCGGTCACCTTCGATCATCGCCGCCCTCCAGCCGCGGTAGACAGGCAGCAACTGGGACGGCAGTGCGGCAGCCTCCGGCGCTTCCTCTTGCGCCTCGATCGGCTGCGCGACGCCGAGGCCAAGGGCGAGAGCGATGGCGGCGGTGGCTCTGGATCCAGCCGCCCGGAATCGGGGTATCGGCGCGGTCATGGGCGGATCTGCGGGATCGCCGCTAGCAGCTGTTTGGTATAGTCATGTTCGGGGGAGTCCATCACGCGCTCGGCGGCGCCCAGCTCGACGATCTTCCCGAAGTGCATGACGGCGATGCGGTCGGCGATGTAGCGCACCACGCTGAGGTCGTGGGAGATGAAGATCATCGTCAGCCCGAGCTCGCGGACGAGCTGTTTGAGCAGATTGAGGATCTGAGACTGGATGGAGACGTCGAGCGCCGAGACCGGTTCGTCGGCGATGACGAGTTTCGGTTGCGGGGCGAGCGCGCGGGCGATGGCGATGCGCTGGCGTTGGCCGCCGGAGAACTCGTGCGGATATTTGCGCATGAAGCGGCGGTCGAGGCCGACCCGCTCCATGAGAGAGGAAACCTCATCGGTCAGCTGGCTTCCTTTCAGCTGCGGGTTTCGGGTGCGCAGGGCCTCTGCGAGGGTGGAAAACACCGTCATGCGCGGGTTCAGCGAGGCGTAGGGATCCTGGAAGATCATTTGGAAATCGAGCCGCCTGAGGCGCACCTCTCGATGGGACAGGGCGGTGAGGTCTTCGCCGTCGAGAATCACCCTGCCGCCGGTGGCCGGGACCAGCTGCATCACGGTGCGGGAGAGGGTCGATTTGCCGCAGCCTGATTCGCCCACCAGACCGAGGATCTCCCCTTGTTCGATGGCGAGGTCGACCCCATCGACGGCGCGGACATGGTCGGTGATCGATTTGAACAGGATCCCTTTGCGGACGGGGAAGTGCGTCTGCAAGCCGATGAGTTCCAGATAGGGCATGTTGGCAATCAAAGCCTTGATTCGCCCGCCGTCCAAGGTCAAATCCTCCTCGCCCTAGCCCGCATCGTTCACCAAGCTCCGGGCTGCGGCTTGCGCTCGTTGATGCTGAGGGTGTTGCCGTTGGGAACGGCTCGGGCAGGGTGTCTACCCAGCCGCTTCGCCGATCCCTGCCGCCGCCTACTCAGCATCAACGAA
>JAUIGD010000169.1 GCA_030430255.1 Verrucomicrobiia bacterium | reverse complement strand
GACCGCCGCGGGCAAGTATCCGGTCGACACCGTGCGGATGATGTCGAAGATCATCCTGGCGGCGGAGAGCGTGTCAGTGGGCGCGCGGCTCGAGCTGGGCAAGGCGCCGAAGGCCGAGGAAGAGTTTTCGATCGAGGTTCCCGATGAGGAGGCAGAGAAACTGCAGTCGGTCGGGGACGTGACGAGCTACATCAAAGCCAACGGCGCCGGGGAATAACCCTCGCTTGCTGGGCGTCTCTCCCATCCTTCTTCGCTCGGGCGCGCCACCTCTCAACAGGGGCACGCCCTTCGTTTGCCCACCTCCCAACACCCTTTTGCATTCTCCCGACGACATCCAATATGCGCTCGAGCAGACCGAGGTCTTGCTGGAGCCCGACCGCAGGATCGACACCTTCGGCTCGACGAAGTTCGAGTTCGTGATGCTCTCGGAACTGATGGACAGCGTCGATCAGACGCGGGTGCGGGAAGGGGTGGTGCAGGCGGACCGGCCGGCCATCATCCGGCCTGAGGCCTATGCGGAGTTCGCCTTCGAAGGGTTCGGCGAGCAGGCGGAGGCGTTCGCCCAATGGTTGCAGGAACACAAGGGTGACCTGGCCATCCTGAAATACGGCTTCAGCTTCCGGCGCGACACGGTCAAAGAGGACGTCGTGCACGAGAGCTTCCCGGCGGTGCGGGACCGGGTGCTACAGCGCGCGCGCGAGCAGTCGAACCCGCTGACCGCGGTGATCTACGGGGTCGACGACGCCTGGGAGGTGTGTCTGCTGAAGTTCACCGTGGAGATGATCGGCAAGTCGCAGGGCATCAATGTGTTTGACTTCAAGCGCCGCGGACTGCTTTGAATCCCCGTTCCCTTTGAAGACCTACATCCGGCTGCTGTTCGCGTTCCTCGCCCTGAGCCTATTGGCGGCGGCGGTGGTCGGGGTGGTCTGGGTGTTCGAGAACTTGATCAAACCGGAGCAATCGCTGGCCGCGGAGGTCGAGGAGATCCGGGCGCGTCCGAAGGCGAAGATCGATCTGGGAGCAAACGTCCACAAGGACGCGGTCGCCCGCCTGCGCGTCGGGGATCGGTCTGGGGCGGTGCAGAAGCTGCACGAGCTGATGCGGATCTATCGGGATTCGTCTTTCTACGCCGAGGCCAAGCGGGTGGTGGGGGAGATCAACATGGACCGCTTGCTGTCGAAGGAGCCGGCGCCGGGGAAGGTGGAGTATGTGGTGCAGCGCGGCGACTCGTTGTCGAGGATCGCGGGCGAGACGCGATCGACGGTCGGCTACCTGATGCATATCAACGGCCGCATGGGGACGAATTTGCAGCCCGGCGATCAGCTCATCGTCTGCCCGCTCGAGTTCACGGTGGTCGTCGATGTGGCGGGTGGACGGCTGACGCTGCGCACCGCTGAGGACCGTTTTTTCAAGGAGTACCCGCTCGTCGGGATCAAGCGTCCGCCCAACACGGGCGCCTCGTTCGACACGACTGTGAAGGGCTTGGTGATCGGCACCGGGAGCCGGTTGGTGCCGGTCGGCACGCGCGAATACATCGAGGCGCCGAAGGAATTGCGCTGTGAGCGGGCGGGGGTGGCGATCCGAGCGCTCTCAGGGGACGCGGATCGCGACAAGTACCTGACCGGGATCTTCGTCGAGCCGGAGGATCTCGAAGAGTTGGCGCTGGTGCTGCGCCCCGGTACGAAAGTTCTGGTGCGGAAGGAATTGAAAATCGAAGGAGGGTCGGAATAGTGCAGGTTTCGCGACGATGAGCACTGCCGCCAAAGCCAAGAAGCCCGCCCCGGTAACCCCGTGGGACCGTGTCCAGGTGGCGCGGCACCCGCTGCGGCCGATGATGCTCGATTACGCCGCGGCATGTTTTGAGGAATTCCTCGAGCTGCATGGCGACCGCCACATCGGCGATGACGGGGCGATGCCTGCAGGCTTGGCGAAGATCGATGGGCGGCGCTGCGTCCTCATCGGCCACGAGAAGGGGAGGGAGACGAAGGAGAAGTTGAAGCGGAATTTCGGCAGCGCCAACCCGGAGGGGTATCGCAAGGCGTTGCGGCTGATGCGGATGGCCGAGAAGTTTGGGTTGCCGGTGGTGGCGTTGATCGACACGCCCGGAGCCTATCCCGGGGTGGGCGCCGAGGAGCGCAACATCGCCGAGGCGATCGCGTTCAACCTGCGGGAGATGATGCTCCTCAAGACCCCGGTGGTGGCGGTGGTGATCGGCGAGGGCGGCTCTGGGGGCGCGCTGGGGATCGGCGTGGCCGACCGGGTACTGATGATGGAGAACGCCTACTATTCGGTGATCAGCCCGGAAGGCTGCGCGGCCATCCTCTGGAAGGATCGCAAGCACGCCCCCGAGGCGGCGGAGGCGATGAAGCTCGACGCGGAAAACCTGTTGCGGCTGGGGATCATCGACACGGTGGTGCCGGAGCCCGGCGAGGGAGCTCACAGTGATCCCGGGAAGGCCGCCGACCTGCTGCGCAAGGCGATCGTCGGCATGCTCGATGAACTGGACGGCGTGGCGATCGAGGACCTGTTGAGCGCACGCTATGAGAAGTTCCGCCGCATCGGCGAATTCGCGCACTTCCAACCCGCTGAGCCGGAGCCGGAGCGGTCGGGGGGCTGACCGCGCCCTCACGGTCGGCGAGCAGGGCGCAGGCTCGGGGGGCTCGGTGATCGATCCGGGCTCGGGGTCGGGCAGGTCGCTAGCCCGGATCGATCACCACATCCGCAGGCGAGGTGCCGCCAGTCGTTGAGGCTGAGTAGGCGGCGGCAGGGATCGGCGCTGCGGCTGGGTGAACACCCTGCCCGAGCCGATCCCAACGCCAACACCCTCAGCATCAATGAGGGCAAGCCGCAGCCCGGAGCTTGGTGATCGATCCGGGCTACTTGCCCTCCTCGAGCAGGGACTCGATGAAGGGGATGAGATCGGTGTCGCCGGCGGCGTTGCGGAGGGTGGCCAGGGCCGCCTCGATGGAGCGCGGGGTGCTGGGGGCGAGGTTCGACTGGGCGAGGGGGATGTCTCGAGGCAGGAGGACATCGGCCGTGGCCAGTACGCTGGCGCGGTGGAGGGTGTTCTCCAACTCGCGCACGTTGCCCGGCCAGTGGTAACGTTCGAGGAGGGCCACGGCGTCTTCCGACAGGCGCAGTTTCGGGCCGTTTTTCTTGGCGGCGATGCGTCCGAGGAAGAACTCGGCGAGCGGCCTGATGTCTTCGCGCCGCTGGCGCAACGGCGGGATATGGACGCGGACGACGTTGAGCCGGTAGAACAGATCTTCGCGGAAGGTGCCGGCGTCGACCGCTGCCTCGAGGTCATGGTTGGTGGCGGCGAGGACGCGGACATCGGCACGGAGGGTGTCGTTGCCGCCGACCCGCGAGAATTCGCCAGACTGTAGCGCGCGCAGAATCTTGCTCTGGGTCTGGAGCGGCATGTCGCCGATCTCATCGAGAAACAAGGTGCCGCCGTCACATTGTTCGAAGCGGCCTTTGCGCAGGGAGGTGGCGCCGGTGAAGGCGCCTTTCTCGTGACCGAAGAGTTCGGACTCCAGCAGGTTCTCGGGGATGGCGGCGCAGTTGATGGCGACGTATTCGCTGCCGCCCCGGCGGCTGAAACGGTGGATCGCCCCCGCCACGACCTCCTTCCCGGCGCCGCTCTCGCCGGTGATGAGCACCGGGGCGTCCCCGCGGGCGGCGCGGCCGACCAGTTTGAAGACCTCCTGCATGGCCGGCGCCTCGCCGATCATCGTCTCGGGGGGGGCGGAAGAAGAGGGTTTCGGTTGCGGCGCGGGCTCGGGGGTGGCGCGAATTTCGTCGCCGGCCTTCAGTGCCTCTTCGACGACCGGCCGCAGGTCGTAGGGCAGCGACTCCTTGCGCAGGACGTCGTAGGCGCCGAGCTTCATCGCTTCGATGACCGCGCTCGTGGGGGGGAAGCCCGTGGTCAGGACGACCATGGCGTTCGGGTGGTGGAGGCGGATGCGTTTGAGGATCTCCATCCCCCCCACCGGGGTGGTGAACAGTTCGACGATGACCAGGTCGGTCGGGCTGGCCAGGTAGGCGGCGAGCGCTTCCTCGGCGTCGGTGAACGGTTTGATCTCGGTCTCCGCAGTGCGCAGGTGGCGGTCGGCCCAATCGAGGAAGTCCTCGTCGGGATCGACGATGGTGATGGACTTCGGGGAGTTCTTGGTGGCTTTCTTCAAGACTGAAAGTTGGGCGGGGGGCGGAGCGGGGGCGATGGGAAGTCGGCGACTCTACCATGGCGGCGCCTGATGCCCAAACGATTGGGGCTGGAATCCATCGCGGGCGCGGGGGCATCGCGCTGCGCAGGCCCTCGGACGGGGGGAGGCGGGGCGGACGCAGGGGGGGAGGCGCCCCGGGCCGGCCCGAGCCGAGCCCCCCGAACGGCCTCGCCCTCGTTGACGCTGAGGGCGTTGGCGTGGTGACCGGCTCGGGCAGGGTGTTCACCCAGCCGCTTCACCGATCCCTGCCGCCGCCTACTCAGCATCAACGATCGGCGGCGCCTCGCCTGCGGATGTGGTGATCGATCCGGGCTAGCATCTTGCTGGATGTTCCGGCGGATCGCGGTCTCAGGGCGGCCGCGCTCCCGGTCACACGGCGCCGAACCGCCGTTGCCGTTTGCCGTAGTCGGCCACGGCCTCGCGGAGGTCCGCCTTGCGGAAGTCCGGCCAGTATTTTTTGGTGACGTAGATCTCGGCGTAGCTGACCTGCCAGAGCAGGAAGTTCGAGAGGCGCATTTCGCCGGAGGTGCGGATCAGGAGATCGGGGTCGGGGTAGTAGCGGGTGTAGAGGTGCTTGCCGAAGACGTCGGGGTCGAGCATCGCGGGATCGAGATGCCCTTCCTGCACGTTGCGGAGCACGCTCTTCACGCCGTCGATGATCTCCTCGCGCCCGCCGTAGCTGAGGGCGAGGATCAAGGTGAGGCCGGAGTTGTCGGCGGTGGCTTCGATCGAGCGGTGGAGTTGGTTGACGGCGGCTGCAGGCAGGTCGTTGAGGCGACCGATGGCCTGCAGGCGGACGTTCTTCTCGATCAGCTCCGGGGTCTTGTCCTTGAGGAACCGCTCGAGCAGCACCATCAAGGCTTTCACCTCGGCCTTCGGGCGCTTCCAGTTCTCTGAGGAAAAGGCGTAGAGGGTGAGGAACTCGACTTTGAGTTCGGTGCAGCCCTCGAGCACCTCGCGCACCGAGTCGGCGCCCGCGCGGTGTCCTTCGCGGCGCGGGAGCCCGCGCTCCTTCGCCCAGCGGCCGTTGCCGTCCATGATCACGGCGACGTGGCGCGGGACGGGGGACGCGGTGGTTGGCATGGCCGGGACGGCTCGCTAGACGACCAAAGTCTCGCTGCGGTCGGGGCCGACGCCGACGAGTTCGATCGGGGTCTCGCACAGTTCGGCGAGGCGGTCGAGGTAGGAGCGGGCGGCGGTGGGGAGCGAGCCGATCTCGGGGGCGCCAGCGGTCGGCGTGTCGGGCCAGCCGGGGAGTTCCTCGTAGACGGGTTCCGCGGCTTCCCAGTCCTCGACCCGTGCGGGGGGGACGTCGTGAAGTTCGCCGCGGAGGCGATATCCGGTGCAGATCTTGATCGTCTCGATGCCGTCGAGGCCGTCGAGGTTGGTGACCGCCAGCCCGTCGGCGCCGTTCAGGCGGCAGGCGTGGGCGACGAGCACCGCGTCGAACCAACCACAGCGGCGTTTGCGCCCGGTGGTGGCACCGAACTCGCGTCCCATCCCGTGCATGCGGTCGGAGAACGCCTGGTTTTCGGTGATGAACGGGCCTGCGCCGACCCGGGTGGTATAGGCTTTGGCGACGCAGGTGACGTGGTCGATGGCGCGGGGCGAGACGCCGGAGCCCGTGCAGGCGCCGCCGGCGGTGGTGTTCGATGAGGTGACGAAGGGGTAGGTGCCGTGGTCGATGTCGAGGTAGGTGCCCTGGGCGCCTTCGAACAGCAGGCGGGCGCCGGACTTGATCTCGCGGTGGAGCAGGGCGGCGGTATCGCGGGTGAAGGGGGCGAGCCGCTCGAGCGCCGCATTGAGCGCATTGCCGACGGCCTCCAAATCGAGTGGCTCGACGCCCGCTGCATCGAGGATGAGATTTGCCTCGACGACCTTGGCGGCCAGCTTCTCGGCGAGCGCCACGGGATCTTGGTAGTCGGCGAGGCGGAAGCCCGAGCGTTCGACCTTGTCGGCGTACGTGGGGCCGATGCCGCGGCCGGTGGTGCCGATCTTCTTCCCGCCGCGGACCGATTCGCGATTGGCGTCGAGTTTCGGGTGGTAGGGGAGGGTGAGGTGGGCGCGGTCGCTGATCGCGAGCTTCTCCGGGGTGACTTCGATGCCCTGGGCGGCGAGCTTGTCGATCTCGCCGAGCAGCGCGACGGGGTCGAGGACGACGCCGTTGCCGATGACGCAGCGTTTGTCGGGCCACAGGATCCCGGATGGGACGAGATGTAGGATGTAGGTCTGTCCGTCGTGGATGACGGTGTGACCGGCATTGTTCCCGCCCTGGGCGCGGACGACGACATCGGCGTGCTCGGTCAGGTAATCGACAATTTTCCCTTTGCCTTCATCGCCCCACTGGGCGCCGACAATGATGGTGTTGGACATAGCGGGACGGGAAGACGGCAGGAGGCAGCCGAGGTGGTTCCCGGAACAGATTCGATGCGCGGAGAGAGATCCCGAGCGCCCTGGGAAGGGGGGCGCGTCAGCCGTTGGCGGTTACAACATGAAAGCCGTGGCGATGGCCGCAAGGCAGGCGAGGATTCCGAGGCCGCCGAGGGCGAGGAGGAGTTTGCCGACGCTTTCGTTGTTTTTCACGGGATTCTGAGGTGCTGGTTTTGATTTCGCGGGGGAGCCGAGGTTAGCGGTGTTCGCGCGAGTCTTCAATCAGTTTGGCGAACTCGCTGAAGAAATAGCGCGCGTCGTTGGGGCCGGGGGCGGCCTCCGGATGGTACTGGACGCTGAAGGTCGGGTGTGCGGTGCTGCGCAGGCCTTCGACGGTCCCGTCGTTGAGGTTGATGTGGGTGACCTCGACCCCCGCCGGGAGCGAGTCGGCATCGACCGCAAACCCGTGGTTCTGCGAGGTGATGGCGACTTTTCCGGATCGCAGATCCTTGACGGGCTGGTTGCCGCCGCGGTGGCCGAACTTCAGTTTGAAGGTTTTGCCGCCCAGCGCGTGTCCGAGCACCTGATGGCCGAGGCAGATGCCGAAGATGGGGAGTTTGCCGAACAGGGTGCGGATCTCGGAGTGGATATCGCCGAGCGCGTCGGGGTCGCCGGGGCCGTTGGAGAGGAACAGGCCGTCCGGGGCGAGATCGAGGACCGCCGATGCGGGCGTCCGCGCCGGCAGGACCTCGACGTCGAAGCCCTCTTGGCGGAGGCGGCGCAGGATGTTGTGTTTGATGCCGAAGTCGTAGGCGGCGATGCGGTAGCGCGCCTCGGGGAGGGCGGCGTAGTGGTCGTTGCCGACGGTGATCTGCTGGCTGGCGTTGGTATTGGGGAGTTCCCACTCGCGGCTGTGTTCCGAGTTGGGGTCCCAGCGATAGGGCTCGGGCGTGGTCACCTCCTTGACGAAGTCGGAGCCGGCCATCGGCGGGCTTTGCGCGGCCTGGCGGCAGGCCTCATCGCCCGACACCGCGTCGGTGGTCAGGCATGCGCGCATCGCGCCGCGCTGGCGGAGGTGTTTCGTCAGGGCGCGGGTATCGATGCCCTCGATGCCGATGATGCCGTGGCGTTCGAAGTAGTCTGAGAGGTTGCCGTCCGAGCGCCAGTTGCTGGGGACTTGGCAGAGCTCCTCGACCACGAAGCCCCGCACGTGGGGTTGGCTGGACTCCGCATCCAGATCGTTGACGCCGTAGTTCCCGATCAGGGGGTAGGTCATCGCCACGATCTGCCCGCGGTAGGAGGGATCGGTCACGACCTCCTGATACCCGGTCATGGAGGTGTTGAAGCACACTTCCCCGGTGCAGGAGCCGGTGGCGCCGAACGCTTCGCCCTCGAATTGTCGTCCGTCTTCGAGGGCAAGGATGGCTTTCATGGTCTGGTCGTCGGCGGGATAGGGCGTTGGCTTTGCGGAGCTGGCGAGAACTAGAAGCGGATTGCGGAAGATGCAAGGAGGCGGACCGAATTCGCTTGGCCTCGTCCCCCGGCGCGCTAGCGTCCGGCAACTTCGTTCGATGGGGGAGCCTGATACCGAGACCCGCGCCCGCCTTTCCCGTGGCGGTGAAGGGTTCGGCGCGCGCGCGCGCCGGGCGGTGTTCCGCCGCGACCTGCTGCCGTGGTTCAAGAGCCGCAAAGTCGCGGAGGAGAGGGACGAGTTGGAGCGGCGCGAGTTGCGCTGGGATCAAGCGGGCGACGGGCGGCGGGACGACGGGCGCCGTCCCTGGCTGACGGTGGCCGGGTGGGGCGTCCTGGCCGCCTTGGTGCTCGCCGGAGGGGTTTTGTGGTGGAGGGGTGACGATGGTGCTGGGGCGGCCGCATCGGTGCCGGCGGCCGGAGCGGCGATCTCCCCCGGCGAGGAGATGGACGCGGAGACGAACGCCGTCGCGCAGGTCGTCGCCGCATTCCTGGCGGCCGAGAGCCTCGAGGAGAAGTTGCGCTGGGTCGTGCCGACCGAAGAGATCGAGTCGAGGATGGGCGGGCACTACGAGAGGCGGGCGTGGAGGCCGACGCAGGTGCATGATTTCGCGGCCATCGCTGTCACGCAGCGCCCCGAACGCAATTTCTACACGGTCATCGCCGTCACCACCGATGGTGATCGGCTCTCCTTTGTGTTGCCGGTGACCCCCGACGGACCGAGGATCGATTGGGCATCCCATGTGGGGTACTGCAGCACCGATTGGGAGACCTTTCTCGAGACCCGTCCCGAGGAGGTTCAGGAGATGCGGGTCCTCATCCAAGTGGGCCGGCAGCGATATGCCCCGTACGACGACCGCGAGGAATTCTTGCCGGTGGAGATCTCCCGCCCCGGGTCACCACAGGTCTTGAACGCGGTGCTCAGCAAATCGGCCACCGAGGGGATCGCTGGGATGAAGGGGAGCTTGTGGTATGGGAAGCGGGTGCCCGTGACGGTGCTGATGCGGTTCGAAGCCGGGCAGCGCGATGCCGAGCCGCCGGTCGCCAGGATCGAAGCGTTCCTCTGCCAGGGCTGGTTCGACGGGCGCGACGTCGAGCCCTTGGAGAACGAAGAAGCCGCGCCTCTCATCGAGGGCGGCTTTTTCGAGTAGCGGATGGGGCAGGCGCGGGTCAGGGCTGCGACCGGGCGCGGCGCGTGGCGAAGAGCATGAGGCCGAGGAGGGCGAGCGCCCCGGAACCCGGCTCCGGGATGATCTCCCAACCGATGTCTTGGAGCCCGGCGACGTCGAGGTCGGTGAACTCTTTTCGGGTGCCGATGGTGATGGACGGATCCATGGCGGCCTCTTGGCTGGTGCTGCCGCCGTAGACGGTGCTCGTCGTCCCGTTGAGCCAGTGGCCCCCACCCGTTTGCAGCGGGATGTCACCGCCGAAGGAGGCGACCGAGGCGGAGCCGGTGAACTCGTTGGATCCGTTGATCTGGTCGGTCCACGATGCCGCGGTCCCGTAGCCGAGGATGTGGCCGATCTCATGGATCAGCACGGAGTAAAAGTGGCTTTCGGTCGGGTCGAGCGTGCTGCCGTCGAGGCTGTAGTCCCAGTTGGTGTCCGAGTCCATCGCCAGGCTGCCGCCCCAGGGGGCGAAATCGGTGGCGCCGGGCGATTGGGTGGAACCCGCCTCGCCGCGCTGGCGGATGTTCTCCTGCCATGCGGGGCTCCCGCCACCGCTCCAGCCCCCGGGGCCGGCCTCCCCGAGCGTCGATCCGCCGAGGTCGCGGGCGCCGACGTAGACGACCAGGGTGTCTGCGGGGATGCTCGGGTTGAACTGGAATCCGGGGCCACCGGTCGCCGGGTCGGAGTAGCTGGTCATCCAACTGTCTCCGCCGCTCGGGGTGATGGCGTTCAGGTCATCGCCGATCAGGCCTTCGAAGAACGCCCCGGCGTCTTCGAGGCGGTTGCGGGCGTCGGTCCCGACGCCGAAGAACCCGGTGTCGTGGCTGTAGTCGAACAGGAGCGTAAAGGCGCCCGCGGAGGGCGCAGTGATCGCCGCGGTGACGGCGAAGAGGGGGAGCAGAACGTGGTGAATCCTCATGGGTTGTCAGGCAGACCTCTCGGGGGTCGCGAGAAGAAAGGAAAGAAATTAGTTAATTCAACCAAAATATTAATAAAATTGAATCAATCATGCCCAAAGCGACCCTCAGGGGGGCGGTGGGATCGGTGGGGCGGCGGGGTGAGAGCACCCCGCCCGAACCGCTCCCAACGCGGTCATCCTCAGCGTCGACGAGGGCGAGCGAGGGCGAGCGAGGGCGAGCGAGGGTCCACCCGGAGGCGCGAGAATCGGCGGCGTTCCGGCGAGGGGGCGAAGAAGCGCTAAAAAAAATCAGTCCTCCCGCGCCGATGGGGTCACCGACAGGGTGAGGTCGTCCAGACCGCGCAGCACATGGAAATCGACGGGGAGCCCTGCGGTGAGCGACGAGCAGGTATCGATGACATCTTGGTAGTCGTCGATGGGGCGTCCGCCGATGGAGAGGATCACGTCACCTTCGTTCAGTCCGGCTGCCGCTGCGGGCCCCCCCTCCCGGAGAGATCGGACGACCGGAGTGCTGGTGCCCAAGGTCATGCCAAGACCCAGCCACGCGGGGCGGGATCGGCCGTGGAGGCGGTAGTCGCGGAGCAATTTGCCGACGTGTTCGACGGGCAGCGCGTAGCCGACGCGGTCCGACTCGGACAGGAGGAGCACCCCTGCGAGGCGCATGTCCTCGGCGATCAGCGGCGCGCCGACGGCCTCCGGGGGGGCGTCGATATGGAGGCGCCAGACGCTCGCGCCGAGCGTCTCCCCGTCGAGGGCTTTCTCTTTGCCGGCGACCCGTCCGGGCGTGCAGGCGTTCGCCCCGTCGGCGGGTTCGGCGACGCTGTAGATGAAATCGCCTGGAGCCAGCGGCGAAGGGCCTTCGGGCAAGGGGATGGTGGGGACGTCGCCGATCTCAGGCACCGCCAGCAGCGCGAGGCCGGTGTAGGGGTCGGCGGCGAGGAGTTCGGCATCGAAGTGGCGCATCGATTCGGTGCCGTAGTTGACCGAGAAGCGCAGCTCACCGCTGGTGGGGGTGGGGAGGGCGGTCACCAGCTGCCCGCGAGCTCCGACGAAGAAGCCGCTGCCGCGCATCGTTCGGATCCCCGCTGCGGTGCTGCCGACCACCTCGGCAACGGAGAGGAAATGGCGGCCGTAGACGGCATCCCGAAGCTCGTGGAGTTCGGGCTGGGGGACGGGTTTTTCGTCGCCGTGAGGTTCTTGGGCGGAGGTGGGGGCGATCGCCGCCGCTGCGATGATCGCGGCGGGCAGTGCGCTGAGCTTTTGGAAAAGGGGCATGGATCCCCCCGGTGTATCCTTCAGAGTTCGAAGGTCAAGGTTTGGCCACCGCGCGTGTCGGGGCGAGGCACGATGGGGTAGCGGGTGAGGGCGGGTTCCCTTTTGCCGGAGCCGACGGTTGCGCCCTCGGCGCTTACCGGTGTGACCTGCCCTTTCGGCTGCTCGAAATCGGGGGGCAACGCGGCGCCGTCGGTGATGGTCGCCGGAGGGGCCGGGTCGGTCGGTTTGGTGATGAGGAAGGCGAGCGCCACCGCGGCCAAGGCGCCGCCGGCGAAGACGAGCCGCGAGGCCATGAAATCGGAGAAGGCCGCGCCCAGCCGTTCGAGGAACAACCCGAGCGAAGAGCGATGCATCCAGTCGGCGCGTTGGCGGCGGTGAAACTCGTCGAGGAACCGCTCGAAGTAGCCGTCCGGCGGGCGCTCGTAACGCTTGAGGCGGATGAGCTTTGAGGTTTGGGGATCGGGAGCGTCTTGCATGGGGTGGGAGACTTTGAGGGGCGGGGAGGCCAGGCTCCTAGTGGCGGAACTCTTCGAGATGGTTCTGGAGTTGGCGGTGGGCGTAGAACAGGCGCGAGCGGACGGTGCCCGGCGAGATGCGCAGCACGCTGGCGATCTCGTTGTGTGGCATCCCCTGGATGTCGAACATCGTGACGACTGCGCGGTGATCGGGGGTGAGTTCCTGCATCGCCTCGTTGAGCCGCCGCTGCAGTTCGTGCATGTCCGACTCGCGGACGGGGTCGGATTTGCTGGTCTGTTCGATGTAGTCTTTGTCGAACTCGATGGCGGCGTCGATGTCGTCGAGGCTGACCTTCCGCTGGCGCTTGCTGCGCTTGAGGAAGTTGAGCGTCATGTTGACGGCGATGGCGTACACCCAGGTGTAGAAGGCGGACTTGCCGCGGAAGCGCCGCAGCGAACGGTAGGCTTTGGCGAAGACATCCTGCAGCAGGTCGTTGGTG
>JAUIGD010000168.1 GCA_030430255.1 Verrucomicrobiia bacterium | reverse complement strand
CAGCGCCGGAAGGATCCCGCCATGAAACCCGCGGCCGAGCCACCGGGACGCCCCGGATGCCTTGACGGCTCCAAACGAGCGGGCGCCGAGACGCTGCCACCCGTCGATGCCTATCCTTAACCAAGCGCCATTCCACCTAACCCCACCAAGGGTCACCAAGGGTGCTCCCGCCAACCCCATCACCCCGGGCGAGCGGGACGCTCGCGCTCCATCTCCTCGCGCTCCGTCTCACCCCTCCGGCCGCCGGTTCCAATTTCGAAACCACCCGCGCTCCACGTCCGCGATCGGCCGCGGCACCATCAAGCCCTCGTTCACCGCCTCTGCGACCAAGCCCTGCATCGCCAGATCCCCGGCGGCGATCCGCCGCTCGACCATCGGCAAGACCTCCGCCGGGTACACCGCCGCCAGCGGTTCCACATGCCCGTCGTCCCACACCGGGACGACCCCGCAGTCGCAATACGCCAACTCGCCGACCAACGACTCGGGCAGGTCGGGGAGATCCACCGCCAACACCAACAGACGGGGGAGCGCCGTCGCCCGCAGGCACGAGGCCAGAGCCACCATCGGCCCGCCGTCGGGTTCGCCATCGACCACCAGGCGCCAATGGTCCCCCGGCCCTCGAGAGAACCGCTGCTCCGCGTTCGCCGACAGCAGCAGCTCCGTCGGCATCGGCACCTCCAACTTCGCCAGTTGGCGCCTCCAAAGCGGCACGCCATCGATCTCGAAGAACGCCTTGTCCGACCCGAAACGGGTCGAACGCCCGCCAGCGAACAACGCGGCTGCGTACGGCGAACGCATGGTTTAACCCGACTGCGCCCCCACTTCCGCGCCCGCCCCCACCCTCAAGGTCCCGCCCCGCAGGACCTTCGCTCGCAGACCGCCGCGTCCCTTGAGCGCCTCCTCCGCACCTTCAGCCACGGCGCGATCCATCCAATAGCAGGGGCTGGCCTCGACGGTGCCGAGAAACTCCAAGCCACCGAGCGCGAACCGTGAGCCGATCAAGGCGTTCAAATCAGCGCCCTCGACGACGATGTTCCGGCGGAAGGCCGCGGGCGTGAGTTCCGGGAGATCGAACGTCTCCCGCAGCTCGCGGAACACCTCCCACGCGAAGAAGGTCACCTGCCCTTTGTAGTCGGGCTTGTAGTCGAAAAATCGGTCGCCGACGATCCCCTTCCCCGCGACCAACTCCGCGCTCGCGACCTCGACCATCGGCGCCTCGCCGGGCGGCTGCCCGTGGTGCCCGAAGAAGTTGTGTGCTTCGGAGATGTAGATGTGGCGGACGGTCATGGGTTCGCTACCCCCAGCCGGTAGAACTTGCGACCGCCGGCGACCGGGCCGACCGCGGCTGGGCTCAGCCCCCCCACCGCCCGCCACGTGGAGAGGTCTTCCGACTCCTGCAACTCGCTCCCCGGCGGCGCGGCCCAGACGATCAGCGCCTCGCCTCCCCCGACCGGGACCAGTTCGAGAACCGGTTCCGGAGCCGGGACGGCCGACAGTTCGAGGTCGAAGCTCACGTCGCTGGAGGTGGCGTTGGCCTGGTGGACCTCGACGGCGATGACATGCTCGCCGGGCGTCAACAGCACCGGGTCCAGGGCGCCGCTGACCGGCGTCGATTCACTGCTCACGGTGCCGGCGGCAAAGTCGTCGTGCGCCACCTCGCCGGCGTCCATGTTGCTGCGCATGACCTCGAGCCCGTCCAGATAGACCACCGCGCCGTCGTCGCGCAGCAAGGTCAAGGTCGCCGCGGCGAACCCGCCCCCCGCCGGGACGGTGAAGCGCCGGCGGAAATAGTAGGTGGGGTAGTTCGCCGGATCGTCGTCGAGCACGGTCGCCTCGCCCCCATCGCCATAGCCGAGTTCGGCCGGACCGCTCGGCCAGCCGCTGTCGTCGAACCCAGCCGCACGCCAGGCGACGCCTTGGTCCGTGCCGTCGTCGCGGTAGCGCCAGGTCGAGCCGAAGGGGAGCAATATCTCCCCGGTGGCGCCAGGGGCGTCGATGAAGACGAGATGGCGGGAGCCGGAGATCTCCGCCCCCTGCGGTGCCGAGAGGCTGACGCGGAGGTAATCGAGTTCGCCCGCCGGCGCTGCCGGCAGCGGCACCGCCTTCGCGATCTCGCCCGGCCGGAAGGCGAGGCTTTGCCGGGAGAGCACCCGTTCTCGCGCACCGGCCGGCTTCGCGGCGACCTCGATCTCCACGCCGGTGGCGACGCTGTTGAAGGACGACAACCCCAGCCCGACGCCTGAGCCGTAATCCGACAGCGGCCGCTGGAACACCGGCGTGGCGAATCCGACCCCCACCCTTCCGGGCACCGCCATGAACGGCGCGAGCAGCGCACCATCGGCGTCCGACCAGACGGCGTTGTCGGGCCAGCGCGGGTCGGCCGCCGTGAGATGGTTGGACGCGATGTCCATCGACTCGGATCGGTAGTCCCAAGAGTCCCACTCGAAGCCGAACACGTCGCGCCCGTTGAACAGCGAATACGAGCCGGCGACCGTCAGAAACCCGTTGTAGTCCCAGTCGTAGTTGTCTCCGTAGCGCCAGCCCACGGCATTGCCGATGCAGAGCGTGTTCCGCGCATCGACGAGCGGGCTGCTCGAACTCGTGCTGTAACCACATTCGATCCCCTGCCCGTTGTTGATCGAGACCGTGTCTCGGATCGTCACCTCGCGGCCGCCGCCCGACAGCGCCATGCCCTCGTGGAAGCAGGACTCGAACCAGCAGCCCTCGATCAACACCGTCCCCGCCGAACCCGAGCCGGCGTCGCTGCCGTCGTCCTTCGTCCACCCGACCACCGTGTCGATGAGCTGGTGGCTCCCGGTGGTGAAGTAGCAACCATCGTTGTCAGCGTCGGCGAACGCCGGCGAGTCGATCGGGAACTCGACGAGGTGGCTGTCGCGGATCGTCACCGCCCCCCCGTTGAACTGCCCGGTGGTCGGCGAACGTTGCACAAGGCAGCGATCGAGGGTGATCGTGCCGGAACGCCCGTGCAGCGGCTGACCGGGGTTCTCGATCCAGAAGCAGTCGCTGAAACTGCCGGTCGATCCCGTATCGAAGAGGAAGGTCGCCTGCTCATCGCGGTGCGACGAGTACCCCGAGCCATCGAACCAATCGGTGTCCTCGCCGCCGCGGGTGATGAAGAGGAACGTGGCTTCCACCGTCCCGTCGACCACGCAGCCGCCCCACACTTCACCCGGCGGCGCGGTAAACACGACCGGCGCCGCCGCCGAGCCCTGCACCCGCAGCCCGCCCCGCACCGCCAGCTCGGCGCCGGCGGCGAGCTCGACGATCACCCCGGCAGCGACGGTCAAAGTCGCGCCCTCCGCGATCTCCAGATCCCCGGCGACGCGGACGCGCGAACCCGCGGCCCAGGTCGTGTCGGAGGCGACCGTCCCCGAGGCGGGCGTCCATACGGGCGACGCTTCGCTGACGAACGCGCGCGAAGCCGAAGCGGCCGCCGCCCGCAACTCGAGCGAACCGCTGTCCAGAGAACCGCGCAGATGGATGCCGCCCGCACCGCGCCAGAGGCGCAAGGGTTCCCCGGCGAGCTCGGCATCGACCACCAGGCGCAAGGCTTTCCCGCTCGCGGGATCGATGATGCGCCCGACGGCGGGGAGAGGCCAACCGGACGGGAAGGACGCGGGGGCGATCAGCTCGAGTTCGCCGGCGGCGATCTCGCCCGCCGACGCGGCGACGGTGGCGCGCGGCACCCACGTCGGCAAGCCCCACTCGGTGTTCCCGCGCCCGGCGTCGCGGATGATGAACTGCACCGTTTCGGTCTCGACCACCGAACCGTCGCCCGGGTCGCGCTTGGTCAAGACCAGTTCGTGATAGCCGACATCGGCGACGGTCACCGACACCGGGAGGGCGAGGCTTTGTCCGTCGAGTTCGGCCTCGACCGTGAACCCGGCCTCGCCCGCGACGGTCAACGCGGCGCTGCCCGTATAGACCGTCTCGTCTTCGATGCCCGCGTAGTCGAAGGCGCCGTGGCTGAAGGGCGACAGCCAGAGGGCGGCGAGGAGGGGGAGCGGAGCCCGAGGAGTGCGCATCCGGGGGGAGGATTTGGGAGGGGGCTCAACCGTGGCCCCCACGCATCGCCACGTAACGCCCCTTCGCGTTGAGGGCGTTCTTGCGGGCGACGACGAACCAAAGGAGGCACACGACGCCGATCGAGCAGCCGGCGATCGCGCCCCACTTCATCCCGATCGTGGTCGAGAAGAACCCCGCGAAGCTGCCGCCTGAAGACTTGGCCGCCCAGATGACCGCCGGCAGGCCGAAGCCGAGCACCGCCAGGGCCAGGGCGAGGCCCGCCTGGGTGAATCCGCCGACGGCTCCCCGCAGCGCCTGCTGCAACGCGAAACCGGCCGAGAGCGAGCCCGGGGCGTGTCCGGGCTGCGCCTGTGGCGCGTGACCGGGGTAACCAGGGGCAGCCCCCGGCGGAGGGTACATCGCCGAGGCCGGCTGGGCGACCGGCACCCCGCCGGCAGCCGCGCTCAGCGGCGCGGTCGGGGCCGCCGGCAGCTGCAACACCTGGCCGAGCGGCACCCACTGGCTCTGCCCCTCGGGGCAGGCGAGGTCGCTCGGCGTCAGCTGGCCTTGCTGCACCATCTGTCGGGCGTGGTCTTCGGTGTAGGGGCCGAAATTCTGGCCGTCGCGGGTGACGTAGATGTTCATCTTAGGGAATGTCGATCGTGGCGGGGCAGCGCCTTCGTGCTGGCTCAGGCGAACCACTCGCCGATGACTTTCGACTGCCGGGCGAGGCTGGTCAATCGGCGTTGCGTGCCCGCGTGCGGGTAGGTCAGGCGCTCGTGGTCGAGCCCGAAGGCGGCCAACAGCGTGGCTTGGAAATCGTTGACGTGCACCGGGTCCTCGACCACATCCCAGCCGATCTCATCGGTGGCCCCGTAGCTCAATCCCCCTTTCATCCCGCCCCCGGCCATCAGCACGGTGAAGGCGTTCGGGTGGTGGTCGCGGCCCGTGTTGGCGGGGCGCCCTGGCCGGTTTTCGCCCAGCGGCGTGCGACCGAACTCGCCCGCCCAAACCACGAGGGTGTCTTCGAGCATCCCCCGCTCTTTGAGGTCACCGATCAGGGCGGCGATCGGCTGGTCCGACATCCCCGCGTTGAAGCCCAGTTCGCCGTCGAGGTCCGAGTGGTGATCCCAGGAGGCGTGGATGAGGTTCACGAAGCGCACGCCGCGCTCCACCATGCGGCGGGCGAGCAGGCAGTTGCGGGCGAACTCGGCGTAGGTGTCGCCGTTGCCGCGCCCGCGTGAGCCGCCTTTGGGCGTCGCCCGGCGGACGCCATACGCGTCCAGCGTCGCCGCCCGCTCGCCGCTGAGATCGACCAGCTCCGGGGCGGCGGTCTGCATCCGGAACGCCAGCTCGTAGGCGGCGATGCGGCTGGCGATCTCCGGGTCGCGGGCGCGCTCGAAGCCTTCGCGGTTGATCGCCCCCAAGGCGTCGAGGCCGGCGCGCTGCAGCTCCGGCGGCAAGCCCGGGGGATTGGCGAGGTCGAGCACCGGCTCAGCACCGTTGCGGAAGCGGACGCCGGCATACGTCGAGGGCAGGAACCCGGAGCTCCACAGCGTCGCCCCTCCGCTCGACCCTCGCCCCGCGGTGAGGACGACGTATCCGGGCAGGTTCTCGTTCTCCGAACCGAGGCCGTAGGTCAGCCACGACCCCGTCGCCGGGATCCCGAAGCGCGCCTCACCGCACTGCATCAACAGCTGTCCCGGGTGGTGGTTGAACTGGTCGGTGTGCATCGACCGCACCATGAGCAGGTCGTCGGCACGCCGCGCCATGTGCGGCAGCAGGTCGGAGAACCACATGCCGCCCGCCCCGTGTTGCCGGAACGTGCGCTTGCTGCCCATCAGCACAGCGGAGTCTTTCTGGATGAAGGCGAAGCGCTTCCCGTCGAGCAGCGAACCGTCCATCTTCTCGCCGTGCAGCGCGTTCAACTTCGGCTTCGGCTCGAACAGGTCCAGCTGTGACGGCGCGCCGGCCATGAAGATGAAGATGCAGTTCTTCGCCTTGGGGGCGAAGTGGGGCCGCTTCGGCGCCAAGGGGTTGGCGAAGGCCGCGGCGCCCGCCGACCCGCGGGCATCGCGGGCGAACATGTGGGCGAGCGCGATCCCGCCCAGTCCGCTGCCTGCGCTGGTGAGGAACGAGCGCCGGGCGATCCCGGCGCGGAGGGCGAGGTCGGCGGGCGTCATTGGCGGGTGAGGGTCTCGTCGAGGTTCAATACGATGCGCGCCGCAGCGACCCAGGCGGCGTTTTCAGGGAGGGTGCTCCCCGCCGCGCGATGCGCCCCGACCAGCGCCTCCGCCGCGGCTTCGTCCCCCTGGTAGTGACGGCGCGCCCCCTCTACCAGGAGCGCGATCTGGCGCCCCTCGGTCGCGCTCGGTGGGCGCGCGAGGCAGAGTTCGAAGGCCAGCTGCAAGCGCCCATCGCGGTCGCGCCGACCGGGGGCCTCAAGCAGCCGTTTCGCCAAGGCTTGCGAAGCCTCGTGGAACACCGGGTTGCCCAAGGTCGCCAAGGCCATGAGCGGCGTGTTCGACTCGCCACGCACGGGTGAGGAGACATTGGCGTCGGGGCAGTCGAAGGCCAGCAGGTTGGGGTCTGGGGCGGTGCGCTTGAAAAAGGTGTACATGCCGCGCCGATAGCGGTCCGCCCCGCCGCTGGTCTTCCACTTGAAGTTGTTCGCGTAGCTTTGGGTCGCCACGTCCGCGGGGATGGGTGGGAACACGCTCGGCCCCCCGACCTTGTGCTCCAGCAGCCCAGCCGCGCTCAGGAACAGGTCGCGCACGATCTCCGCCTCGACGCGGAACCGGTTCTGCCGCCCGAGCAGGGCGTTGTCCGGGTCGGCGGCCGCGAGATCGGGCCGGTGGAGGGAATCCTGCCGGTAGGTGCGCGAGAGGGCGATCTCACGGATCAACGCCTTGCGGCTCCAGCCCAGTTCGACGAGGCGCAGCGCGAGGTGATCGAGCAGCTCGGCCTGGACGGGCGGAGCGCTGCGCGTCCCCCAGTCACCGCGGGTCGCGGCCAGTCCGTCGCCGAACAGACGCCGCCAGATGTCGTCGGCAGCAACCCGCGCTGCGAGCGGATTGTCGGCGCTGCCGATCCACCGCGCGAGGTCGAGCCGCGTCGCCCGCCGCCCCTCGCCCCCAATCCCCGGCAGCCCCGCGGGCGTGCCCGGGGCGATCTCTCCCCCCTCGCGATCCGGCTGGAGGAAGTCGCCGCGGTGGAAGCGGTAGGTCTCGCGCCGCCGCTCCGCCATCACGCGGACGTCCATGAGCGGCGCCTTGCCGCGGGCGTCCGCGTCCGGCCCCGCAGGCACTTGGGCGCTGGCCTCGGTCGCGTCATTGAAGAAGGCGTAGAGGGCGTAGAAGTCGCGCTGCGAGAAGGGATCGTAAGGGTGATCATGGCACTGCGCGCATTCCGCCGTCAGCCCGAGCCAGACCGAAGCGGTGGTGTTGGTGCGGTCGATGGTGCGCTTGGTTCGGTCTTCCTCCGGGTCGACACCCCCTTCGCGGTTGAACAGCGTCTGCCGGTGGAAGGCGGTGGCGAGCTGCTGCTCGGGGGTCGCTCCGGGGAGGAGGTCGCCAGCCAGCTGTTCGACGGTGAACTGATCGAAGGGCATGTCGGCGTTGATCGCGTCGATCACCCACTTCCGATAGCGCCAGGCGTCGGGGCGTCCTTTGTCCTTCTCATAGCCGTCGGAGTCGGCGTAGCGCGCGGCGTCCAGCCAATGCCGTGCCCAGCGTTCGCCGAAATGCGGTGAGGCGAGCAAGCGTTCCACCAGATCGCGGTAGGCGGCGGGCGAGGGATCGGCGGCGAACTCGCGCACGACCGCCGGCTCGGGGGGCAAGCCGAGCAGGTCGAGGTACAGCCGGCGCACGAGCGCGTGCGGCGGCGCGGGCGGGGAGGGCTGCAGGCCCGCCGCAGCGAGCCCTCGGGCGACCAGGGAGTCGATGGTCTCGGCACGGTGTTCCGGCTCGGGCGGCACGAATGCCCAGTGCTCAGGCCACGGCGCACCGCCCGCGACCCATTCGGTGATGGCGGCGATCTGCGCGTCGTCCAAGGGCTCGGCCGGCGGCATCCGCTCGTCGGGGTCGTCGCTCACCAACCGGGCGATCAGTTCGGAAGCGCCCACCTTTCCCGGGACGATCGGAGTGGCGCCGGACTTGGCCGGGCTGAAGGCGCTGTCCCGGCGCACGAAGCTGAGCCCGCCCTTCGCGTGGACGCCGCCGTGACATTTCACGCACTGCCCGGTCAGCACAGGGAGGACATCGCGTACGAACTCGACCGCAGGGCAGCTCGCAACGGCGGCGAGCGTGGCGAGGCCAACGAGTGGGACAGTGCGGGCGGCGGGCATCGGGCGGGGGGCGGTTCTCAGTTTGACACTTTCCACCGCAGGGGCAATCCCGACGCCCGGGGGCGCGGACACCCGCGTCCGGCGGCATCGGGGTCTTTTCGCGAGTGGCGACCGCGGCGCAGCTGGCGGGTGATGCGGCTCGGCGGGCGGGCAAGGAGACGGCATGTCATCCTGACAAGCGCAGCGACGGAAGGACCCCGCCATGAAAACCGCGTGCCGTGGCACCGGGACGCCCGGGATGGCCTGCTGGGTGCCCAGCGGGCGGGCAAGGAGACGCCTCCCCGTCGTTGCCCCACCTGAACCAAATGCCATTTGGGGGCGCCGGGATCATTCAACACGAGGGGCTTTGCAGACGCGAAGCGTGGTGGGAGGCCCTTCGCGTTGCTCAGGGTGACAGTCCGCGAGTTGAATGGTGGGCGGGTGGCGGGTTTCGACCCCCGCATCAAATTCGGCGTGTCATCCCGACAAGCGCAGCGCCTGCGTGCCGTGGCACCGGGACGCCCCGGATGGCCTGCCGGGTTCGGCGACATCGCCGGGCGACATCGGCGGGCATGGTCGCCCCACCGGAACCGCGACCGGGTGGGGTGCTTGCTATCGCCACTCCCCTGCCCGCCGCGCCTCCTCCAGCGCCTCCGGTGTGCCGATGTCGATCCAACGGCCGGCCAAGGGGAAGGCGAACGTCGACACGCGCGAACCGAGCCAAGCGAAGAAGTCACCGGCGCGGTCCGGGGGCATGCCGAGTTCCAGATACTCGTCGATCAGGGGAAGGACGCCCGCCGATAGGTAGTAAAGCATTGTCCCCGCCAGTCGCCCCTCGGGCGCAACCGGCTTCTCGACGAAGCAGCGGACCCGCCCGTCCGGCGCGACCCGCACCTCGGCGAAGCGGGAGACCGCCGCCGGGCTCTCCAACTCAACCGTCGCGATGGCCGCCGGCTTGCCTCGCGCCGCGGCGACAAAGGCCTCCTGCCCCTCGGTGAACAGGTTGTCCGACCCGACCACCACGAGATCGGCCCCCGCAAGCGATCCTTCCCGAACCGCAAAAGCGAGATCACCGACTGCCCCGAGCCGATCTCCGGGGCCTGTCGAACCATCGTTCAACAGACGCACCGGTGGGCACTGGGCGAGACGCCGGGCGCAACCGGGCAACCACCGTTCCAAAGCGGTGCAAAACTTGGCGTTGGTCACCACTGCGACCCTACCCCCGGGGCCGACCAAAGGGGCGAAGCGCGCGAGGACGTGCTCGATCACCGGGGCGCCGTCCACCTCGAGCAAAGCCTTGGGGGTGGCTCGCCCGACCTCCCCCAAGCGCAGGCCATAGCCGCCGGCGAGGATGAGCAGGTTGGTCTCGGGGTCGGTCATCGCAGCGCCTCTCGGGACAAGAAAAACACCCTCCCCGCCAGCGGGCGGGGAGGGTGCTTCGATCGCTGACAGGGTCCGTCCGCTACTGTCGTTCCGCGCGGAACAGCAACACGGGAGCGTCCGGCACCGGGTGGGCGAACGGCCCGTAAGTCAAGGTGCTGCCGTCGAAGCTGACCGGCGCCGCGCCCGGGATCTCGGCGAGGATCGAGTCGTTGACATCGGCATCCCAACTCTGGCCATCGGTGCTGTAGAACAGCCCGTAGATCGCACCCTCTTCGGCATCCCAGGAAAGGGTGAAGGTGCCGGCGCCGGCGTCATACATGATGTCCGTCATGTCGAACGGCGGCGGCACATCGAGGCCGAGGTAGAGGTTGCTGGCGCTCGGCGTCGGCGAGATCAGCTCGAACGCGCCGTCGTTGGTGGTGTGGACGCCGGGTGCCGAAGCGATCTCGACGTGCGAGCCGCCGCCCCCTTCCCACCAGAGGAAGAGCACATCGTAGCTCCCCGCCGTCAGGTTCACGACGCCGCGGGAATCGGAGGCGCCGGTGCCAACGGGGAAGTAGATCTCGTTGAGGGCGCTCGGGTGGAGCGTCCCGGCGCCGTGCATGGCGCTGAACTGCACCGCGGGATCGAGGAAGCGGAACAGGAAACCATCGTCCGACTGCACCTGGATGGTGTAGTCGCCATCGACCGGGGCGACGATGCGCCCGTGGGCGAAGATGGCGATGTTGTCCGTGCCGCCGACGGTCGGGTCATTCGGCCACGTGGCGTCACCACCGAAGTAACCGTTGTCCCCGGTGTCGTCGTCGGAGTGGTTGAGCGTGGCCAGGAAGCCATCGAAGGCCGGTGCCGGATCGGTGCGGATGTAGTTGGCCGTGTTGATCAGGCTGCCGACCGCCGCGTCGTAGTAGACCTCCGTGGCCCAGCCCTCTTCGTCGCCGCCGGTGGGCAGCGCCGGGAGGAGGTCCGCCGGGATGTCGCCCCACACCGGGCTCGGGACGTAGCCCGTGGTGTTGCCGAGCAGCGACCAGGCCGAACTCGTGCTCAAGCTGGTGTGCGCCCCGGGTGCCCAAGCGATCTCTTGATAGGAGCCGCCGCCGCCCTCGAAGGCGAAGAACTCGACGGGGTAGTCGCCGGGGACGGGGAAGTTCACCACGATGAAGGCGTTCGAATCGCCGGTGCCATCGGGGTAGAACGCGCCCTCCGGATGCACCCGGTTGACGGCGTTGCCGGCCACCGAGACGAAGGTCGCGCCCGGGATGCGCAGTCCGTAGCCGTCGTCGCCGCGGGTGCGGATGGTGTGATCCCCCTCCTCGCCAGCGCCGATGGTGACCACCGTGCGGGCGTAGGTCGCGTACTGGTTGTCGTCGCCCGCGGTGTCGCGGAGGATCGGCAGATCGCCGTTCCAGTCACCGCTGACGGCGTTGGTCTCCGGGTCGGTGTGGTTGATGAAGGGCTGCTCCATCTGCGCGTCCGGAGCCTCCGCATTGCGGATCACATACTGCGCGTCGCGGAACATCTGCGCCCCGCCGCCGAGGTTGCCGCCAAGGGTCGGCGCAACGCTAAACTCCTGCACGTCCCAGCCGACTGTGGCGTTGGGCGCCGGGCCAGCCGGGGTCTGCAGTTCCTCCAGAAACGGGAAGGACTCGATCGTCACTTCGAACTCGAAAGGCACCGAACCGGTAGCGGCCGTCGATGTCCCCGAGATCTTGTAGATGTGATTGGAGAACGGCTCCGGGGTCAGCCCCGAGAACGGATCGACGATGGTGGTCACCGTGCCAACCTTGGAAATGGTCAAGCTGTTCGTGACGTCCGAGTCCGTCGAGGAATTGAGCGTGAGCCCGATCCCGTCCTCGGCGGGGATGGCGTTCCCGGTGTAGAGCACTTCGATCGTCGATACATCCACGTCGCGCGTACCGCCGGTGCCGACGTCATCGATGGTGATGGTCGCCTCGCGGTAGCCGGTGAAGCCAGCGGAACCGATCGCCGGGAGCACGGGGACTGTCTTCACGTGGGCGCCATCGATCAACACCCGGAGCTCGGTGGCGTCGACCGGGATCTCCGTCGGTAGGGTCATGGCGTTCGGCTGGCCGGAGCCGGCATCGGCTTCGAGGAGGCCGCCTTGAAGCGAGCGGAAATTCTCAGACGGAATCTCGTCGCTGCGAAGGGGATCGTGGTCGAAGGAGACTTGGCCTCCATCGGGTAGGTTGCCGGGGTTGTAGGAGTTGAGGACGGCATCGGTGCCGCCGGTCACGTCATCGAGGCCGGTGCGGTCGAGGGCGTCCCACACCAGCAGGGCGTCGTCGCCGCCACCACCTTCCCAGGCGCCCATGCGGAACGACACCCATTCCCCATCGTCGAAGATCGGATCGCTGACATCGAGGGTCGCCTGGGCGCCGCCGTTGTTGCCGGTGCCGGCCAGGTTGCTCCAGTTGTTGTCGTTGATCAGGGTCACGCCGTTGATCTCGAGCACGCAGAAATCATCGACGCCGTCGTGGAAGCGGATCGTCTCGACGCCGTCGCGCGCTTCGTCGCTGGGGATGAAGATCTCTCCGGTCAGGTGGACGCCGTAGCTCTCTTGGTTGCCGGTGAAGGCCCCTGGGACGGCGGCCGCGAAGCGGTTTTCGCCGGCGCTGTTGGTCTCCACGTAGTTGTTGGAGGCCCAGCGGATGGTCT
>JAUIGD010000167.1 GCA_030430255.1 Verrucomicrobiia bacterium | reverse complement strand
CCCCGCAGAGCGCGCACTGGGGGTCGGGGCGCAGGGTGAAGGTGCGCGAGGTCGCGGCGAGGGCGTCGTAGTGCAGCAGGCGGCCCAACAGGGGGTCGCCGATCCCGGTGAGGAGCTTGATCGCCTCCGCAGCCTGCATGGTGCCGATGATGCCCGGGAGCACGCCCAGGACCCCGCCATCGTTTCAGTCCGGGACCGCGCCCGGTTCGGGCGGGTCGGGGAACAGGCAGCGGTAGCAGGGGGCGCCGAGGTGGGGGGCGAAGACGGAGACCTGGCCTTCGAAGCGGAAGATCGACCCGTGGACGAGCGGCTTGCCGAGCAGGGCGGCGGCGTCGTTGGCGAGGTAACGGGTGGGGAAGTTGTCGCTGCCGTCGAGGATGAGGTCGTAGCCCGAGGCGATCTGCATCGCGGCCGCGGCGTCGAAGCGGCCGGCGTGGGTGGTGACTTCGACGTGGGGGTTGATGTCGGCGATCGCCGCGCGTGCGGAGTCGAGCTTCGGGCGGCCGACGTCGGAGGTGCCGTGCAGCACCTGGCGCTGGATGTTGGAGGCATCGACGGTGTCGGGATCGATGATACCGATGCGGCCGACGCCTGCGGCGGCGAGGTAGAGCAGGGCGGGCGACCCCAGTCCGCCGGCGCCGATGCAGAGGATGGCTCCGGCTTTGAGCCGGCGCTGCCCCGCCTCGCCGAAGTCGGGCAAGACGAGGTGGCGCGCGTAGCGGTCGCGCTCGGGCGGGCTGAGTTCGGGGTCGGGCAAGGCCCCAACGGTCACCAGCCGCGCGCGGGGTTCAAGGCAAAACGCGTCGCGGAGCGGGGAGGGCTCCGGGCTACGCCAAGAGGCCTGAGACGACCCTGCCGTGGACGTCGGTGAGGCGGAAGTCGCGGCCGGCGTAGCGGTAGGTGAGCTGCTGGTGGTCGATGCCCAACAGGTGCAGGATGGTGGCGTGGAGGTCGTGGAAGTGGACGGGTTCTTCTTCGGCGTAGTAGCCGTAGGCGTCGGTGGTTCCGAAGCGGGTGCCCGGCCGGGTGCCGCCGCCGGCGAGGAACATGGTGAAGCCGTGCGGGTTGTGGTCGCGGCCGTCGTCGCCCTGGGCGGTCGGGGTGCGCCCAAACTCGCCGCCCCAGAGGACGAGGGTATCGTCGAGGAGACCGCGCTGTTTGAGGTCGGTGATCAGGCCGGCCACCGGTCGGTCCATCTCGGCGCAGAGCTTCTCGTGCTCTTTGCGCAGGTTGCTGTGGGAGTCCCAGTAGCGGTGGGTCACCTGGACGAAGCGGACGCCCGCTTCGCTGAAGCGGCGCGCCATGAGGCACTGTTCGGCGAAGCTCTTGGTCGGCTCGCGGTCGGCGCCGTAGAGCCTCCTGATGGACGCGGGTTCGCCGGAGATGTCCTGCACCCCCGGGACGCCCATCTGCATGCGGAAGGCGAGTTCGTACGAGGCGATGCGCGCCTCGAGTTCGGGGTCGGGGCCGCGGGACGCGAGGTGGTCGCGGTTGAAATCGGCGAGGAGGTCGAGCTCGCGCCGCTGCCGGCCGGGGTCGCCGAGGGGGTTGGCGAGGAACGGGATCTTCATGTCCCCGCCGATCTTGGTGCCGGTATGGTCTGCGGGGAGGAAGGCCGACGACCACGCGCCGGCGCCGCCATGGCTGCCGCTCGGGTTGATGGTGATGAAACCGGGCAGGTTGTCGTTTTCGCTGCCGAGCCCGTAATGGATCCACGAGCCCATCGAAGGGCGGGTGAAGGTGTCGGAACCGGTGTGGAGTTCGAGCAAGGCGCCACCGTGGCGGGAGTTCGAGCAGCAGGCCGAGTTGATGAAGCACAGATCGTCGGCGATCGCGCCGATGTGTGGCAGCAGCGAGCTCACCGGGGCGCCGCTGTGGCCGTGCTGTTTGAAGTCCCATGGCGAGGCAAGCAGGTTGCCGGTGGCGTGGGAGGTGATGCGCGGAGATTCCAGCGGGAAGGGTTTGCCCGCGTCGCGCGTGAGCAGCGGCTTGGGGTCGAAGAGGTCGACGGTCGAGGGGCCGCCGTGCATGAAGAGGAAGATGACGCGTTTGGCGCGGGCGGCGGTCGGCGCCGGCCGGTCGGTGGTGGCGGCCAGCGACCGGGTATGGAGGGCATCGAATGCCAAAGCGCCGAAGCCGGCGGCGGAGGTGCGCAGCATGTCGCGGCGCGAACAGGGGGGTGGGATGCGGTTGCGGCAGAGGGCCATGGCTACTCGATGTAGAGGAATTCGTTGCTGGCGAACAGGGCGCGGGCGAAAGCGGCCCAGGCCTCGGCGCTGTCGGCCGGGTAGTGGGCGATGAAGCGCTGGGCGCGTTCGATCTCTGCCGCGGTGGCGGGGCGGTCGAGCAGGTGTTCGACCATCCAGGCGGCGCGCGCCGCCGGGGCTTCGTCCGGTGCGGCGGCGAGGCGCGCCTCCGCGAGGGTCTGCGACGAGGCGTGGACGAGGTCGCTGTTCATCAGGAACAGCGCCTGCGGGGCGACGGTGGAGGTGCGGCGGTCGCCGTCGGGCACGGCGGGGTCGGGGAAGTCGAACGCGTTCTGCCCGTCGTAGCCCGAACTGCGCAGGACGGGGAGATAGACCGTCCGGCAAGTCGCTCGCGCGTATTCCCCGAGCTTGTCGCGATCGACATAGTGGTTCGGGCGCACGCCGAGGGAGGGGCCGGCCGGGGTGAGGTCGAGACGTCCTGATTTGGCGAGGATCGAGTCGCGCACCGCTTCGGATTCCATGCGGCGCCGCTGCCAGCGGGCGAAGAGCGCGTTGTCGGGATCGGCTTCGAGCAGCGCCCCCGCGGCGGATGCCGATTGGCGGTAGGTCGCCGAGAGCATGATCTCGCGGTGCAGGGCTTTGAGCGACCAGCCGGAGGCGACGAGCTCGCCCGCGAGGTGGTCGAGCAGGGCGGGGTGGGTCGGCGCGGTACCGAGGGCGCCAAAATTGTCTGGGGTCGGGACCAGCCCGCGGCCGAAGTGCCAACGCCACACCCGGTTGGCGATCACCCTGGCGGTGAGCGGGTGGTCGGGGGAGGCGATCCAGCGGGCGAACTCCAGCCGGCCGCTGGCACCGGGAGGAATGGCGGTCTGGCCGTTGCCGGCGAGCGCGACCGGGAACCGGCGTGGGACGAGGTCACCCAGCGTTTGATAGTCGCCGCGCAGGTGGACGCGTGCGTCCTCAGCCGGGTATTCGGTCGGGGCGATCACATCGAACTCGGGCGGGAGACCCCGCGCGAGCTGCTCCTTCTCGGCGATGAGCGGCGCTTTGTCCTCCTCCCGGGTGTCTTGGTGCGCGAGACGCCGGTCGATCTCGGCGATGCGCGCCCGCCCGGCCCGGACCTCGGGCGCGGACAGTTCGTGCGCGTGGATCTTCGCGACGACGCTGTACTTGGTCAGGGTTTGGGTGGAGAGGAAGATGCCCGCCAAGCCGTAGTAATCCTCGATGCTGACGGGATCGTATTTGTGATCATGGCACCTCGCGCAACCAAAAGTCATGCCGAGGAACGCCCGCCCGGCGGTGTCGATCTGTTCGTCGACGATGTCGCGGCGCATCTTGTCGGGGTCGTCGCAGGCGAGCATCTTCGGCCCGATGGAGAGGAAGCCGGCGGCGATGGTCTGGGAGCGGCGCTCGGCGAGGTCGGCGGCGGGGAGGAGGTCGCCGGCGAGCTGTTCGACGATGAAGCGGTCGAAGGGTTTGTCGGCGTTGAAGGCGTTGATGACGTAGTCGCGGTAGCGCCACGCGGAGGGGTGGGCGATGTCTTCGTCCATGCCGTTGGAGTCGGCGTAACGGGCGACGTCGAGCCAGTGCCGGCCCCAGCGCTCGCCGTAGCGGGGGGAGGCGAGCAGTTCGTCGATCAGGCGCGCCCACGCGTCCGGGCGGTTGTCGACGAGGAAGGCTTCCATCTGCTCGCGGGTCGGCGGCAATCCGTGGAGGTCGAGGTAGGCGCGGCGGGCGAGCGCGCGCGGGGCCGCGGCCCCGGTTGGGCGGTGTCCCGCGGCCTCGATGCGGGCGAGCACGAAGCGGTCGAGGTCGCGCGTCGGCCAGGTCGCGAGCGCCACGCCGGGCGGGGCGGGGGAGGAGATCGGGGCGAGCGACCAGAGCGGCGGCGGTGGCTCGGGATCGGGGGGGGCGGCGTCGTCCGCCTTACCCACCAGTGTCGAAATGGCGAGGGCGGCGAGCGATGGGAGGTGACCGCGGAGGCTCAAGGGCATCGAAGGTGTGGCGATCCGCTCCGCCGATCAAGCCGCGACATCGGGGGGGCGGCGGCTCGAGCGTGCGGCTCGCGTTCGAAGAGAACACTGCGGCCTGCGCGCGAATCTCAGCGGCGGCCTTTCGCTTCAGTGCTTGAAGACGAGAAACTTCCGGCAGACGAAGTTCACCAGGGCAGAGGACACGATGAACGAGATCTGGGCGACCTCGAAGGGGACCCCGAAGAGTTTCACCAGCAGCGGGCCGAAAGCCAAGCCTGCCAGGAAGCTGATGAGACCGATCACGGTGAATAGGGCGAACTCCTTCACCCGCGAGTGGCGCCCGCCGGTAAAGACCCAGATGGCGTTCGTGGCATAGGCGGCCACCAACCCGAACGGGAAGGCGACGAGGTTGCCGAGAAACTGGTTCTTCGCCCTCAGTTCTTGGTCGGCGACGCGCTCCTCCAGCGCCGGCAGCCAATCGCCATGCGCGAGGGCGATCGCGATCGTGTTGTGGACGACGAGCGCGACGACGCCGCAGAAGCCGTATTTGGCGAACTGGATCATCCACGGTGCGTCCTTGGCGTGGGTCGCCTTCCACACGCCGTGTTTCCGGACGTATCGCCAGGCTTCTGCGGCGGAGCGGAGGGTCGCTTTGAGGGGCATCGATGGTCGGGCGCGGTCAGTTGCCGAAGGCGTCGATCCATCGCGGGAGCGCCTTTTTGATGTCGCTTTTCTTGCGTGTGGGGCTGAGTTCCCAGACGACGGGCTTGTCGGCGCTCACGTAGCGCATGAGGCGGTCGAAGTCGATCTCGCCGGAGAAGGGGACGCGGTGGTCGCGGGAGGGCCACTCGAGATCGTGGAGGTGGCAGCCGATCAGGTAGGGCTCCATCGTCGCGAGCCACTCCTCGTGGTCGAGGAGGCCGAGGTTGTGTTTTCGCTGCACGTGGCCGAAGTCGTGCCAATAGCCGACCCAGGGGTTGTCTTTGAACTCCTCCATCAGCGCGATCATCTCGATCTCGGTCGGCACATCCTCGAAGGCGCTGCGGCTCTCCACGCCGACCGGGACCCCGACCTCCTCGGCCTTCGCGGCGATCTGGGCGAGCGCCTCCCGCGCGCGCTCGAGGCGCAGGGGGGCGATCTTCTCGCGCTTCTTGATGAGCTTGAGCTTCGACTTCACGTACTTGCGGCTGTCGCCTTCGCCGTCGGCCAACATCTGCTCGAGCTTCGGCGAGATGCGCTTCATCGGCACGCTGCCCATGTGCAGGACGACGTAGCGCGAGCGGAACTCGGCGGCGGACTCGAGCGTGCGCAGCGTGAGGTCGAGCGCCCGTTTCCGCTCGTAGGGGCGGTGCGAGGTGAACTCGTAGCAGTCCGGGGCGTCGATCATCACCTCGACGGGTGACGGGCAGAAGTTGTGGACGCCCGACACCTTGATGCGGCCATCCAGGTAGGCCTGCTTGATGCCGGGGAGGAGCGAGACCTTCAGCCCGTGGCTGATCTCGATGAAGTCGAAACCGAGCCCGAGGATCTCGTCGATGATGTCGCCGCCTTCGGAGTGGCGACCGCTGTTCCAGCAAGTCGAAAAGGAGAGCATGCGCGCCTAGGAGCTTGTCGGACTCGGGACTTCCGAGCCCGAACGTTTTCGGATTTCGAGCCAAATGGTCACGATGGTGAGGAGTTGATCGAGATCAGCGACGAGACAGCGGGGCGATTTGGGCAAACTCTAATACGACTCGCGCCGGAACGGGCAAGTCCGACAGAACCCTGGGGGAGGGGGAGGTGTGGGGGGCGCGCAATGTAGCGGTCCGCCGGGGGGCGACAACCGCTTTGTCGCCGCCGGCATTGCGCATCCCGGCGGCTGTGGTTAGGTGGGCGGCTCTCCCCCCGGGGATGCAGCGAACGGAAATCCGCGATGGACGAAGCCGACAAGACGCCACCGATCTACTTCGACAGCCACATGCACACGCCGTTGTGCAAGCACGCCTACGGGCAACCGACCGCGTATGCGCGGACGGCGATGCGGCGCGGGCTGCGGGGCATCATCATGACCTACCACAGCCCGATGCCGGATGGTTTCTCCTCCAGCGTGCGCATGGACCCGGAGGAATTTCCGGAGTATGTCGAGCTCGTGGAGACGGCTGCCGAGGAGATGGAGGGCGAGGTGGAGGTCAGGCTAGGGCTGGAGAGCGACTGGTTCCCCGGCATGGAGGAATGGCTCAAAGACCTGCACGGGCGGGCGGACTTCCACTACATCCTGGGCTCCGTGCACCCGTTTTTGCAGGAGTACAAAGACCGCTTCTACGATGGCGACGCGCTGGCGTTCCAACGCGGCTACTTCGGCCACTTGGCCGACGCGGCGGAGACCGGTCTGTTCGACTGCCTCTCACACCCCGACATCGTCAAGGTGATGGTGGCGACCTCGTGGGACTTCGGGCGGGTGCGGGAGGCCGTGGCGGCGGCCCTCGACCGCATCGCCGCCACGGGGGTGGCGATGGAGCTGAACACTTCGGGCCTGCACAAGAGCTACTCCGAAATGAATCCCGGCCCGGAGATGCTGGCGATGATCGCCGAGCGCGGGATCCCGGTGGTGGTCAGTTCCGATTCGCACCGGCCCGAGCGCGTTGGCGCGGACTTCGGCCCGGCCTTGGCGATGTTGGTGGCGGCCGGGTTCTCCGAGGTCTCCTACTTCGATCGTCGCGAGCGGGTGGGGTTGCCGATCGACGATGTGCGGTCCTCGTTGCGGCGCGGGACGGATTAGCGCTTGGCAGCCGGGCGATCGCGGCTACGGGTGCGCCTCCCATGAAGATCCGCACCTTCACGCCCCTCGTCCCCGCCCCCGGCCGCGCCGCCGATGTCGCCGCGGTCCCCTACGACGTCGTCGATCGCGACGAAGCCGCCGCACTCGCGGCGGGCAACCCGGACAGTTTCCTGCACATCACGCGCCCAGACATCGCGCTGCCGGCCGACGCCGAGCCCTATTCGGACGCCTTGTATGCGGAGGCGCGGTCGCGGTTCGACGAGTTCCAGCAGCGCGGGACCTTGGTGCGCGAGGACGCCCCCTGCCTGTTCCTCTACCGGCAGACGATGGGGGATCACGCGCAGGTGGGGCTGGTGGCGGTCGCCCACATCGATGACTATGGCGAAGACCTGATCCGCAAGCACGAGAAAACACGGCCGGAGAAAGAGGACGACCGGACGCGCATGGCTTCCGAACTCGGTGCCCACCTCGGCCCGGTGTTCTTGACGTACAGGGCGAAGCCGGAGATCGATGCCGCGGTCGAGGCGGTCACCGGCTCGCGGGAGCCAGACATCGATTTCACTGCGGCGGACGGGATCGGCCACGCGGTTTGGCGCGTCCCCGGCGGAGGCGACTTCGTCGAGCTCTTCGGCGATGTGCCGCTCGGGTACGTCGCCGACGGCCACCATCGCAGCGCCAGTGCGGCGCGGGTAGGGGCCGAGCGGCGCGCCGCCAATCCCAACCACACAGGCGAGGAGGACTACAACTGGTTCCTGACGGTCTACTTTCCGGACGATCAGCTCAAGGTGCTGCCCTACAACCGCGTGGTGAGCGATCTGAACGGGCTGACCCCCGAGGCGTTCTTGGCGGCGGTAGGCGAGCGTTTCGAGATGTCGGAAGCCAGCGATCAGGCGCCGCCCCGCCCCGGGGAGGCGCGGCTTTACACCGCCGGAAAGTGGTATGCGCTGCGTTGGCAGGCCGATACGGGAGCCGGCCCCGTCGACGCGCTCGACGTCAGTGTGCTGCAGGATCGGCTGCTGGCGCCTGTCCTCGGGATCGCCGATCCGCGAACCGACAAGCGCGTCGATTTCGTGGGCGGAATCCGCGGCACGCAAGAGCTGGAACGGCGGGTGGATTCCGGGCGCGCCGCAGCCGCCCTCTCGCTGCATGCGGTCACGGTCGACCAACTCATGGCCATCGCCGATGCCGGAGAGATCATGCCCCCGAAGAGCACCTGGTTTGAGCCGAAGCTGCGCTCCGGGCTCTTCGTACACACATTTTAGGCCGTTTCTCGGCCGCTGATCGCGAGAACATCGTCGCTCCCGTTGCATGCGCGCACCGAAGTGCCTAGCCCGAATCGATCACCCAGCTCCGGGCTACGGCTTGCCCTCGTTGACGCTGAGGGTGTTGGCGTGGTGACCGGCTCGGGCAGGGTGTTCACCCAGCCGCTTCGCCTGTCCCTGCCGCCGCCTGCTCAGCCTCAACGATTGGCGGCGCCTCGCCTGCGGAGGTGGTGATCGATCCGGGCTAGCCGAGTTCGCAAGCGAGCCCTGGGGCGCGGGGGTCTTTGAACAGCGGAGGGCTCCGGAGGCGCGGGCCGCGGGGAGAGGCCCTTCGCGTTGCTCAGGGTGACCGTCCCGCCGTGTCGAGGGCGGTGTGTGGGGATGGCCAACGGCCCTTGCAAGGATGTACTGTGTCATCTCGACGGGCGCAGCGTCGGAAGGATCCCGCGCTGACCGGCGCGCCGAGCCACCGGGACGTCCCCGAGGGCCTGCCGGGTGCGAAGCGGCCGGGCAAGGGGACGCCGCCCCGTCGATGCACCGCCTTCACCTTGCCCGGATCGATCACCAAGCTCCGGGCTGCGGCTCGCCCTCGTTGACGCTGAGGGTGTTGGCGTGGTGATCGGCTCGGGCGGGGTGTCTACCCAGCCGCTTCGCCGATCCCTGCCGCCGCCTACTCAGCATCAACGATCGGCGGCGCCTCGCCTGCGGATGTGGTGATCGATCTGGGCTAGCGCCTTTCGGGCTAGGAAAGGCGAGGATCTGAGCGGGTTTCAAGTGAGTGTAGCCACTGAAATTGGCGCTCGGAAGGGATGGGTTTTTCCGTGTCAGCCGCGCAAATTCTGGCGGCATTGAGAGCCGGGATAGCGGCGAATTTTAGCAAAGTTATTCACCGGAATTAACAATTTAGAGTCGCAAAAAAAAGCTGGCTTCATAAGTCGTTCATGACCAAAATCGCAGCGGTTCTCATATTGTGAGAGGATATTTTGTGTTGGCGCGACCACAAGATATTGGGCATATTTGGCCTCGCTTCACCAAGATATAGTGCTCTGGCGTTTTTCCGGGGCGATTCTCGGGTCGCGACAAATCGGGTTTTTGTGGAGGGATGCCCCAGCTGCGAAAGGGGTGACCTGACGCGAGAATCCTTTACGAGTCCTGAATACCAACTTCCCTTAAGTTTCTTCTATCCCTCCCCGAATTACGATTCCCCGGCTTATGGAAAAGACCTTTGAAATCGGCAGCAAACGCTTCGTCCTCGACCAGGGGAAGGCCGAAGAGGCTTTCGCGGCGAAGGCGGTGATCAACGGTCGGGAGTCCTTGGCGTTTAACCTCCTGCCCCTGAAGTACAGCTGGGCCTACGAGCTCTATCGGACGATGAAGGCGAACCACTGGGAGCCGGAGGACATCCCGATGGGGAAGGACATCGAACAGTGGCAGGCGGACAACGTCCTCACCGACGGTGAGCGCTGGATCATCCGCATGGGGATCGGGTACTTCTCGGCGGCGGAAGGCATCGTCGGGGACAACATCCTCCACGTCATCCGCGAATTGGTCACCGCGCCGGAGTTGAAGCTCGTCCTCGGCCGGCACGCGCATGAGGAGAACATCCACGCGGATTCGCTCCTGTACATGATCAGCTCGCTGGGTATCAACCCGCACGAATGCGAGGCAATGTTCGAGCAGATCCCGACGATCCGGAAGAAGAACGAGTTCGTCACCCGGGTGTCCCATTCGCTGCGGCGGGATTTGGACATGAAGGATCCCGCCAACAAGCGCGCGCTGGCGAAGGACATGTTCGTGTTCGGCCAGTGCATGGAGGGCACCCAGTTCTACGGTCTGTTCGGGATGATCCTCAGCCTTTACCGGCAGAACAAATTCCCCGGGATCGGGCAGATGTTCCGCTACACGCTGCGCGACGAATCGAACCACATCGAGCTTCTGCGCAATCTCTTCATGGATCTGGTGGAGGAGAACAAAGAGATCTGGACCGAAGACTTCCGCGAGGAATTGCGGGACACCATGCGGGAGGCGGTGGCGTTGGAGAAGGAGTTCATCGAGGACTGCCTGCCGGTGAATTCGGTCGGCTTGAGCGTCGGTGAGTTCACCCAGTACATCGACTACATCGCCGACCGGCGCCTCGTCGGGGTCGGGCTCAAGCCGCTTTCGCCGGGAGCCGAGAACCCTTTCCCTTGGCTCGCGGAGATGATGGACATCAAGAAGGAGCAGAATTTCTTCGAGGGTCGCGTGACCGAGTATCAGAAGTCCTCCGCCTTGGAGACGGTAAGCGACGACGAACTCTAAACTCCCCAACCGGGAAGAGGCGCTCAGGAGGAGGCGCCCAGACCGCCCTAGCAAGCGCCCAAAGAACCGCCCGACGGCCCCTTCGCTCCCCCCGGCCTCGCCCTCCCCTTGCCCCAAGCTCTTTCGAAACGACGAAACCGAAACACGAACAAGCTCGCCTGACGCGTAGCGGAAAAAGCCAAGACCACAGACCCATCGACTTACCCAGAGATGATCGGAAAAAACATCTTCGAAGAAGACATCCAGCTCAAGGAGTTCGCGCGCACCCCGGCTGAAGCGAAACCACGCTTCAACTGGTCGGACATCGCCCGCGAACAGGTCCCGTCCGTCCCCGATCGCCTGCAGATCAAGATCGAGATCGGTGGACAGACCCGCGACTTCGACATCGCCGAGGTGGCTGACACCGTGGGGGGCGCGTTGACGGATCTGCTCCTGTCCCGGAAGGAGGACGACATCTTCAACGCGGAGAACAAGCGCCTGGTCGCCGGTGTGGCCGCCTCCGTCGCCGAGGAGATCGCGGCGCAGACAGAGGGCGCGAGCGTCGACGAGGTGACCTTCGACTCGGTCGAGATGACGAAGATCATCGAGCGGGCTTTGGTGAAGAACAACGCCCACGACATCGCCCGCAGCCTGATCATCCGCTCGCAGCGCAACGCCTCCACGCCGGGCGGCGAGGGCGTCCGCCAACGCGTCAAAGTCATCCGCCGCAATGGGAAGTCCGTCGCCTGGAACCCGAACAAGGTGGAGATCGCGGTGCGCAAGGCCTTCCTCTCGCTGCATCTCGATTCCGATCCCGCTGCCGAAGTCGCCCGCGCGCTCTCCGAACGGATCGCGGATAACGGGGCCGAGTTCATCCACATCGAGGACCTGCAAGACCGGGTGCAAGAGGAGCTGATGCGTCAGGGGCACTTCAAAGTCGCCGAAGCCTACATCCTCTACCGCGCCCATCGCGCCGTCCTGCGCGAGGCCGAGGCGGCATCCGAGGTCGAGGCCGACCGCCCAGCGGGAGCCGATGATCCGGATCAGGGCGCGCTGATCCTCGTGCGCAACTCCGACGGCAGCACCTTTCTCTGGAACGGGGCAGATCTGCGCAAGCGGATCGAGTTCGCCTCGCTGGACCTCGACCTCTGTCTCGACGCCGACGAGATCGAGCGCGAACTGCGCCGCTCGGTGTTCCCCGAAATGGCCAAGGCCGACTTGGAGAGGACGATCGTGCTCAACGCCAAGAGCCTCATCGAGCGCGACGCGGACTTCGCCAAGTTCGCAGCCCGCATCCTCCTCACGTTCATCTATGAGGAAGTTCTGGAATGGGACATCCTCAAGGACGGCATCGGCCAGCTCCCCGCGGCGCACCGGCGCGCCTTCAAGCGCAACCTGCAGAAAGGCATCGAGATCGGCCGACTCAATTCCCGCCTCCGCGAACACGAACTCGATCGCCTCGCCGAGGCGCTCGACCCCGCCGCCGATCTCGATTTCGATTACCTCGGTATCCAGACGCTCTACGACCGCTATCTCATCATCGACAAGACCGGCGCGAAGCACCGCCGTATCGAGACCCCGCAGCTCTTCTGGATGCGGGTGGCGATGGGGCTCTTCCTCGACGACGAGCCCGAGTTCCGCACCGGGCGGGTCGTGGATCTCTACACGCTGTATAAAGGGCGCCGCTTCTGCTCGTCGACGCCGACCCTCTTCAACTCCGGCACCAACCACTCGCAGCTGAGTTCCTGTTACCTCTACAAGGTCGATGACTCCATCGAGTCGATCATGGTGCGCGGCATCGCCGAAAATGCGTTTCTCTCCAAGTGGGCTGGCGGTCTGGGGGGGTCGTGGACGGCCGTGCGCGGCACCGGCAGCTACATCCACGGCACGAACGGCGAGAGCCAGGGGGTGATCCCCTTCTTGAAGCTCCACAACGATCAGCTCGTGGCCGTCAACCAAGGGGGC
>JAUIGD010000166.1 GCA_030430255.1 Verrucomicrobiia bacterium | reverse complement strand
GCTCGCCGTCGAACACCGGTTTCGGGATCACCGAGTAGCCGCCGCCGTACTCGGCGCGCCAAAGCACTTCGCCCGTCGCCGGATCGTGGGCGAACACCGCGCCGCTCGCCGGGCTGATCAGCTGCCGCCGCCCGCCGGCCTCGATCAAGGTCGGCGTGCTGAACGAGAACTTCCGATCCGCGGGCGTCTCGCCGCGCGCCCGCTTCCAGCGCACCTGGCCGTCGGCCTTGTCCAAGGCCACGACGAACGGGTCGCGCGCCGCATCGGCGCTGTAGATGAGCAGGTCATCGACGATCACCGGAGTCCCTCCGTTGCCGTGCAGCGGCGGGTAGCCCAGCCCCGCCTGCCGCCACAAGACCTCGCCCTCCGTGTCCAAGCACGCCGTCCCCATGTGCCCGAAGTGCACGTAGACGCGATCGCCCTCGACGACCGGCGTCGGGCTGGCGTGCGAGTTCTTCTTGTGGATCTTCGGCGCCGCCGCGCCGTCCTGATCGAAGACCTTGGTGTCCCAGACCAGACGCCCGTCCGCGGCGGTGAAGCAGAGCGCGCGCAGCTCCCGGTCGACGCCCAGCGCATCCTGGTCGCCCCCTTCGGCGACCGCCGTGGTCAGGTAGATCCTCCCCTGGGCGAGGACCGGCGACGACCATCCCTTCCCGGGTACCGGAACCTTCCAGGCGATGTTTTCCCCGGGTCCCCACTCCAGTGGCAGCTCGCGAACCGCCGCCCTCCCATCGCCGCCCGGCCCGCGGAACTTCGCCCACTCATCGGCGGGCGCATGACCGATCGCGACCAGCAAGGCGATGGCGGCAGGAGGGGCGAGACTCGAAGGGTTCATGCTGCTAGCATACCCCCGATCCACTCCGCAGCTCAAGCCGCGGCGCCCGCCGGCTTCCGGCACCCACCTTCAGCCGCCCCCCCTGACGCGCGCGCCGATCCGCCTTCCCTGCGCCGGGATTCTCGTTACAATGAGGCAACCCCATCCCCGATGCACCCCAACTTGCTGCCCCCCACCGCCTCCCTCAGGGTGGCACTCCTCCTCTCGCCCCTCGCCGCGACCGCCCAAGCCGAGGTCGTCATCAACGAGATCCACTACAACGGCGAGCCCAACACGGCGAAGAACGAGTTCGTCGAACTCCACAACACCGGCCCCGGAGCCGCCGATCTTTCGGGGTGGTTCTTCGACAGCGGCATCGACTTCACCTTCCCCCCGGGCACCGAGATCGAAGCCGGCGGCTATCTGGTCATCGCCGAGCACCCCCCCGCACTGCTGGCCGAGTTCGGCACCGAGGCGCTCGGCCCCTTCGGCGCGAAGCTTTCAGGCGCGGGCGAGACCCTCGAACTGCGCCGCGCCGACGGCACGGTGGCCGACACCGTCAGCTACACGTCCCGCTTCCCATGGCCCGTCGGCCCGGCCGGCACCGGGGCGTCCATGGAACTGCAGAACCCGGCGCTCGACAACGACCTCGGCGGCTCGTGGCGGAGTTCGGCCGTCCCCGGCGTGCTCGCCGAAGCCACGCTGATCCCCGCCTCGGCCGGCTGGCGCTGGCGCAAGGGCGACAGCGAAGCCTCCGCACCGGCCGACGCCTGGCGCGCGCCGGGCTTCGCCGAGGACGGCAGCTGGACGGCGCAGGCCATGCCGGTCGGCTACGGCGATGTCAGAGCGCTATCGATCACGGAGGAGATCGAGGACATGCGCGGCAACTACTCGTCCATCTTCCTGCGACGCGAGTTCGAGATCGCCCCCGGCGAGGTCCCGCCCGCGCTCCTCCTGCGCATGCTGATCGACGACGGCGCCGTGTTCTGGATCAACGGCCAAGAGGTGCACCGCACCGCCAATATGCCCGCCGGCGAGCCGACGGTGGCAACCACGGCCGACAGCAGCGGCGACGAAAACGCCTGGCTGGAGGTGAACCTCGACGGCGCCGCCGCCTACCTCGTGGAAGGCGCCAACACGATCGCCGTGCACGCCTTCAACAGCACCCTCAGCAGCAGCGACTTCGGCATCGACCTCGAACTGATCCGCCCCGCCAGCGGTGTCGATTCGCCGCCGCGCCCGACGCCCGGCGCCCGCAACTCGACCTTCACCGCCAACGCCCCACCACAGATCCGTCAGGTCGACCACGCACCGGAGCAACCGGCCTCCGGCCAAATCGCGACGGTCACCGCGAAAGTCACCGACCCGGAGGGTGTCGCCTCGGTCACCCTGCGCGTGCAGACGGTCGCGCCGGGCGCCTACGTGCCGGCCTTCCTCGCCAAGACCACATCGCGCCTGCTCGCCGACCCGAACGGCCCGCGCGAACCCAACCCCGCCTATCACGACGAGGCCAACTGGACCGCTTTCCCCATGCGCGACGACGGCACGGGGGGCGACGCCGTCGCCGGCGACGACCTCTTTACCGCGATCGTCCCCGGCCAGATCAACCGCACGCTCGTCCGCTACCGGATCGACTTCGAAGACGCGCTCGGCGCCCGCGGCCGCGCCCCTTACGCCGACGACGAGTCGCTGAACTTCGCCTACTTCGTCTACGACGGCGTGCCCGACTACGCGGCGGAGACGCGCTCGGTCAACGGCGCACCGCACGTCTACCCCGCCTCGCTCATCGAGTCGATCCCGGTCTACCACGTGATCACCACGGCGGCGGACTTCGACCAGGCGGTCGCCTACAACGGCACCGACCAGATCGAGCGCAACAACTACGACGCCCGCAGCGCCTACAACTGGAACTGCACCTTCGTCTACGAAGGCGAGGTGTACGACCACGTCGGCTACCGCCTGCGCCAGCGCAACGCCCGCTACGCCGGCAGCGGCAAACGCAGCTTCAAGTTCCGCTTCAACCGCGGCCGCTACCCGACCTTCCGCGACACCGACGGCAACGCCTACCCGACCGAATGGAAGTTTCTCGCCAGCCACAAGATGCGCGGTTCGCGCGGCAACTACACCTGGGGGATCGAGCAGGCTGCGAACCACATGCTCTGGGACATGACCGGCACCCCGGCCTCGCGGACCCACTGGTTCAACCTGCGCGTGATCCGCGGCGCGGAGGAGGCGCCGTCGGGGGCGAACGGGCAATACCTCGGCGACCACTACGGCATGCTGCTCGCGCTCGAGGAGTTCGACGTCCGCTTCCTCGACTCACACGGGATGGAGAAGGGCAACCTCTACAAGCTGATCAGCGGCCGCACGGACGGCGTCTCCGTGCGGCGCTACCTCGCCCCGGACGGGGTCGATGACGGCTCCGATTTCCAAAACATCATCTTCCAGCTGCGCCGCACCCAACCCGACGCGTGGCTGCACACCCACGTCAACTACGACCAGTGGAACCGCTACCACGCCATCGTCGATGCGGTGCGCCACTACGACGTCCAACCCAACACCGCCGAACACCTCAAGAACCGCGCCTACTACTTCGAGCCGTCCGCCGGGACCCCGCTCGGCCGCCTCTGGGTGCTGCCTTGGGATTCGGACACCAGCTGGGGGCCGAACTGGAACGGTGGCGAGGACTTCTGCAAAGTCGCGGCTTTCGGGAACGGAAGCTCCAACCCGCGCCCCGAGTTCTTGAAAGAGTACCGCAACACCGTCCGCGAGATCCGCGACCTGATCTGGACCGAAGAGCAGATCGGCCTGCTGCTCGACCCGCTCGCCGAACGCCTCGCGCCGCTGGTCGACGCCGATCGCGACCGCTGGATCGGCGGGGTCGGCGGCAGCGACAGCCTCCCGGCGCTCGACCCCGTGATCGCCGACATGAAGCGCTTCGCCTTCGTCGGCGGCAGCTGGGTCGGCGGCGAGAACCCGGTCGAGGCCATCGCGAAGGACAGCGGCATCTCCGGCCAACAGGGGCGCGATGCTTACCTCGACGCCCTGGCGGCCGACCCCGCCATCCCGGAGACGCCGACCATCTCCTACTCGGGGGCTGCCGGCTTCCCGCAGGGGGGCCTCGCCTTCACCAGCTCCGCCTTCGCAGACCCGCAGGGCGCCGGCTCCTTCGGCGCGATGGAGTGGCGCATCGCCGAGATCACCCCGGTCGGCGGCGGCACCTCCACCGTCCTCCCCGCCGGTTCGACCTGGCGCTACCTCGACGACGGCAGCGACCAGGGCACCGCCTGGCGCGAGGTCGGCTTCGATGACTCCGCCTGGGCGACCGGCGCCACCCCGGCCGGATACGGCGGCATCAGCGCCTTCCCGACTTTCGCCACCGAGATCGACTTCGGCGGCGTCACCAACGACCGCCACATCACCCCCTACTTCCGCACGACGCTCGAGGTCGCCGACCCGGAGCGCATCGATCACCTCACCGTCCAGATCCTCGTCGACGACGGCGCCGTCCTCTATGTCAACGGCACCGAAGTCCTGCGCGAGGGTTTCGGCAGCGCGACCGAGATCGGCTTCGACACCCGGGCCGAATCCGCCGGCAACGAGAACGTCTACGACGCCTTCGACATCCCGCCCGGCGTCTTCGTCGCCGGTACCAACACCCTGGCGCTCGAGGTCCACCAGCAGACCCCGAGCAGCAGCGATGTCGGCATCGACCTGTCGATCACCGCCACCGAGAAACTCCTGCCGCCCGGCCGAGACGTCCGCTTCGAATGGGACGCCCGCTGGGAGTCGGGCGCGCTGCCGGCCTTCGGCGCCACCATCGCCCCTCCGGCGGCCGCCGTCACGGTCGGCGACACCTACCGCGCCCGCGTCCGCCACATGGACGACACCGGCCGCTGGAGCCACTGGTCCGACCCCGTCGAGTTCACCGCCACCGCCGCTGACCTGAGCGCCTGGACAGATGCCCTGGTGGTGAGCGAGATCATGTACCACCCCGCCGACCCCACCGCCGCCGAGCTCGCGCAGGACCCGGCGCTCGACGACGGCGACTTCGAGTTCATCGAGATCGCCAACGTCGGCCCGACCCCGCTCGACCTCAGCGAGATCCGCTTCACGAAGGGCATCGACTTCGACTTCGCCTCCGGGTCGAAGGGGAGCATCGCGCCGGGCGAACGCCTGGTGTTGGTGGAGAACGAGGCCGCCTTCAACCTCCGCTACGGCCACGCCTCGACGCCCGGATTCGTCGTCGGCACCTACGAGGGGAACCTCTCCAACGGCGGCGAGAACCTCAAGCTCGCATTCGGCACCGCCGCGGTGCGCGAATTCGAGTTCAACGACAAACACCCCTGGCCCGAGAGCCCGGACGGCGGCGGCCCGAGCCTCGTCTTGATCGCGCCGGAGTCCCTCCCCGACCATGCTTTAGCAAAGAGTTGGAGGCCAAGCGCGAACCGGCACGGCAGCCCCGGAGGCGACGACCGCACCGCCTTCGCCGGCGACCCGCTCGGCGACGACGACGGCGATGGCGTCCCCAACTTGATCCAGTACGCCGCAGGCTCGCGCTTCGAGGCCGGGACCGACCCCGGCTCCGGGTTGCCGACCTTCTCGTTCGACCGCCGCCACGGCGCCGAAGATGTGGCGTTGGCGATCGAACTCTCGTCCGACCTCGAATCCTGGCGCGACGGTACGGGCGAGGTCGAGCTCTCCCGCGACGAGGCCAACCCCGACGGTTCGGTCGCCCAGACCTGGCGGCTCCTCGCCCCTCCCGGTGGCGACCACCTCTCGTTCCGCCTGCGCGCCTCGGCCCGGTGACCGAACGCGCGGAAAACGGGGACGTTTTCCCTCCGTCTCCGCACTGCGGCACCGCAATCGGTGCGATTGTGTCGAGTTTTGGCGGAGGTGGAAGTCGGGCAGGATCCCGCCTGCGGCGCTGCCCGGTCGGCTACAAGGCGCGGGCGATCCTCTCGATCTGCCCGCGATGGATCGCCATGTGCACCGCTGCCAGCGCGTGCCAGCCAGCGGCATCGAGCGGCCCGAACCAAGGGTGGGCGTACTTCGCATCCGTTTTCAGATCGCCCGCCGATCCGGCCGCCTTCAGCACCGACGCGCAGGAATCCTCGAATGCCTCTTCCACCGCACCGCCCGCGTCGGGGTCGGGTTTGACGGCCGCCGTGCTGGCCTCGCGTTGGGGCACCCTGCCGACCATCAGCGACCGGACCACGTTGGCGAACAGGGCGTTGGTGATGCGCAGGTGGTCGAGCGTCATCCACACCGACCAATAGCGGCTGCTGTCTTCCAGCCCGCGCGGCCGGGCGATCAACACGCGCTGCGATCGCCTCGACCGGTCCGTCCCCGCGACCAACACACCGATCCGGCGATGTTCGCGCTCGAAGCGCGCGGTAAATGAATCGCGGTTCCCCGCCCAGCGCCTGAGGGCGAAGAGGCACCTGCCAACAAACAGTTCGACGGCCGGCAATCCGGCTCCAGGGGCATCGAGCCGAGGCTCGTCTCCATTTTCTCGCATCGCGCACCCTTTCGCTATTCACTTGTTTTTTGCAAGTAAAAAACTTTTGAATTGAAAGCGAATATCCGGGAGGGTTCGGGCGATGCCCCGACGCGACGCCCAATCCGAGCCGGGCTCGCCGGCTGCGGGGGTGCACCGATCGCCCTGTCCGGTCGCCTGTGCCCTCGACCTGTTCGGCGACCGCTGGACGCTGCTGGTGATCCGCGACCTCTTCCTCGGCCGGCGGCGTTTCAAGGAATTCGCCGCATCGCCCGAAGGGATCCCGACCAATCTCCTCTCCGACCGCCTCGAGCGGCTGGTGAACAGCGGCATCGCCCGACAGGTCCCCGCCGAGCCGGGTTCCAAGCGCATGGCCTACGAGTTGACCGACAAGGGGCGTTCGCTCAGGCCCGTGCTGAAGGCGATGCGCGATTGGGGGCTCACGTGGATCGAGGGCAGCGATGCGAGGTTGGAGCGGCGCTGACAGGGGGGCCGCCCCGAATCACCTCTGGTCGCGCAACCAGCGCAGCGCCTCCGGCGTTTCGCCGAGCAGCTCCTGCAGCCGGCCTTCGGGCACAGCGCCGAGCGCCGCCGCGACCCCTTCCCCCCGCTCCGCCGCCGCCGCCACGCCCGCGAGTTCCGGAGCCTCGGCGAGAGCCCGCCCCAGAACGCCCCACGCCTGGCGGTCGCCTGGCTGAGAGGCCAACACCGCCAAAGCGAGATCTCTCCACGCGGCGCGGTCCGCGGGCTCCAGCCCCTCCAGCATCGCGTACGTCATCGTTCGCTGCTCCGCCACCGCCGCGGCGAGTTCGCCCCCCGCGGCGACCGGCTCTGCGAGCAACTCGCGCGCATGCTTCAAACCGGCCGCCTGGTCTCCGAGCAGGAAGGCCCCTTTGGCCAGGATCCGCAAGGCGGCCAAGGTCTCCGGGTGCCCGGCGCCGAGGGCCTCCCGCCGGTCGTCGCGGACCCGCTCCCAGATCGACATCGCCGCCCCGGTGTCCCCCATCGAGAAGCGCGTGATGCCCAGGCTGTAGCGCGACTCCGCGGTCATCGGATGCGCGTCGCCGAAGCGTTCCGCCCGTCCCGCGACGGCTCTCTCTAGCAATTCGATGGATTTCTCCGGATCGTCCGCAAGCAGGGCGACGCCGTAGTTGTGCAGGGCGACCAGGAGGATCGGGCTCGGCGCCTCCCCTTCCCGCAGGCCCTCCGCGAGCAGGCGTTCGTAGATCACCTTCGCTTCCCCGAGGCGCCCGGTGTCGTCGTAGAGGGAGGCGAGCGCCTCGTCGGTGAGCAGCCGCGCCGGGTGGCCGGGCTCCCGCACCGCGTGTTGGATCTCCGCCGCGGCGAGCAGGTCGGCCTCGGCCTCGTCGCTGCGCCCGCAGTAGTGCTTGGCTTTGGCCAGCTCCGTCAAGGCGTCGGCGCGGTCGCCGGTCGGCGCGTCGCCCAGCCAATCGGCGAAGCGCTGCAGGTAGGGGATCGCCTCGTCCGGACGTCCGACTCGGTTCATCGCCAGCCCGAGGTTGTAGGCCACCTGACCGGCGAACTCCCCACCCTCGCCCTCCAGTTCGCCAGCGAGTTCGCGCAGCGCCGCGATCGACCCGGCATCGTCGCCCTCGCCGGCCAGCAGGCTGGCATCGAACATCGCCGCGCTGCGCCGCGATTCCTCGGGGACTCCGGGCCCGTCCCAGATGGCGAGCGCCTCCTCGAACAGCGCCCGCGCCTCCGGCAACCGGCGCTCGCGGAAGCGCACCGCGGCCATCGCGCGCACCACCCGCCGGAGGTGTGGGCGGGCGTCGACCTCCTCCGGCAACGAGGCGAACGCGTCCCGCGCCCGCGCATACTGGTCGAAAGCCTCGCCGTTCCGCCCCAGGCTCTCGTACACCCCGGCGATCGTCTCGTGCACGGTGCCGCCGACGCGGGGCTTGCCCCCGAACCGCTCCGCCGCCTTCGCCGCCGCGCGGTCGACCAACTCCAACAAGGTCACATCCGGGTCGGCGGTGCGGTCGAAGTCCACCGCGCCGAGCAGGTCGTCGATCAGGAAGTCGTTCACCGCGTTGGCGATCTCCCGCTCGCGCACCGCCTCCGCCTCGGCGGCCCGGGCGGCATCTGCGGACGCCAAGGCATCGCCCTCCGCGGCCGTCGCGCGCAAGGCCTGCCACACGCTCACCGCGGTGCCCGCCACCATCGCGACCAACGCCAGCGCCAGCCCCGCGACCAGGCCGCGGTTGCGCCGCACGAACTTCCGCAGGCGGTAGGAGGCGGTCGGCGGCCCGGCGCTCACCGGCTCGTTGCGCAGAAAGCGCGCCACGTCCTCACCGAAGGCTGCGGCGCTGTCGTAGCGGCGCTCCTTGTCGTGCTCGAGGGCGCGCATCACGACCCAGTCGATGTCGCCGCGCAGCGCCTCGCGCCGCACCGAGGTGGCGGTCTCGCGGCGGCTCGGGCGCTCGACTTTGGTCTCGCCGCCCGCCAGGGCCGCGCGCAGATCGTCGGGCGCGACCGGCAGCCGCCCCGTCAACAGTTCGTAAAGGACCACGCCCAGCGAGTAGATGTCGGTGCGCGTGTCGATCTCGGCGATCTGCCCGCGCGCCTGCTCCGGGCTCATGTAGGCGGGCGTCCCGAGGAAATCGCCCTCGCGCGTGACGAACAGCGTGTGCTCGTCGAGGTCGCCCTCGAGCGCGCGCGCGATCCCGAAGTCGATCACCTTCGGCTCGCCGGAGCGGTCGACCAGGATGTTCGAAGGCTTCAGGTCGCGGTGCACGATGCCCCGTTGGTGGGCGTGGTGCACGGCGGCCACGACCTTGCCGAACAGCTCGAGGCGCTCGGCCAAGGGCAACCCCCTCCCGCTCGCGTAGTCCGTCAAAGGTTGGCCATCGACGAACTCCAGCGCGAAGAACGGCTGCCCGCCGGCCGTGTGACCGGCGTCGAGCACGGTGGCGATGTGCGGGTGCTGCATCCGCGCCAGGACTTGGCGTTCGGCCTCGAAGCGGGCGAGCAGCTGCTCCGAACCCATGCCGGGACGCACCAGTTTCAGCGCCACCTGGCGGTCGATCGGCCGGTGCTGCCGGGCGCGGAACACCTCCGCGGTGCCGCCCTCGCCGATGCGCTCGAACACCGTGTAGCCCTCGACCTCCAGCCCGCCGTCAGCTTGGGTCGGACCGCCCCCGGTTGTCCATTCCTCGTCCTCCCAGGCGCCCAGGTCGGAATCGCCCGCAGCGCTGTTCTCGGTCAGCGCACCGAGCATCAGGCAGCTCTTGCACCCGCCCCCATCGGTCGCGAGCGCGGCCCCGCAGATCGGGCAGGTGGAGCCTCCGGCCATCGTCGAAGGAGCTCAGCCCAGCGCCGCCGCGAGGTAGCGGATCTCGCCATCCACGTCCTCCCCCTCATCGAGCGTGTCGGCGATGTGCTCGCGCAACAGGACCCGGTAGCGTTTGCGCATGCGCGAGACCGACGCCCGCACCGCCGTCTCGTTGATCCCCGCTCTGGTCGCCACCTCCGCATAGGGCGGCTCCCCGTCGCCGCCGGCGAGGTAGGGGCTCAGCAAGTCGAACACCTCCCCGCGGCCACGCGCGGCGTATTCCTTGGCCAGTTCACCGCGCACCCGCTCCAGGGTCACCACCGCCCACTGGCGCTCGAAGAGCTTGTCTGGCGCCAGGTCTTCCGCCATCTCGCGCTGGTGGAAGCCCTCCGCCTCGTCCGCGTCTAACGAAAACACATACGCGCCGCCGCCGCGCTTCTCGCGGCGCTCCTTGCGCACCGTGCCGATGAGGTGGTTGCGCGCTGAGGTGAGCAGGTAGCTGCGCAGTTTCCCGGCGCCCTGCTCCGCGCGCGAGAAACCCTCGTTGGTGATCAGCCGCTCGAAAAACCCCTGGCACAGGTCTTTGGCGTCCTCGCTCGTCCGCCCCTGCCGCCGGAAGTAACTGTAGATTGGCAGCCAGTAGGTTTCACAGAGTTCGCCCAGCGCCCGCTGCGCCGCCCCCGGGTCGTCGGAGCGCAAGGCCTGCACCCGCGTCCAGCGCGTCATCGGGAAGGACCCAGAGGGCACCTCTGGCGGTTCGGGTTTCGGGTCGTCGGTCACAGCGGCTTCAAAACTAGCGCTGTCCCATTCGAATTGCCAGCCCGCACCACCGCAATCACTCCACCACCAGCACCCCGCGCGTGACCTGCCAGTGGCCGGGGAAGGTGCAGAGGTAGGGGTAGTCGCCGCGCTCCTCAGGCGTGTCGAAGTAGATCGTGTAGCTCGACCCGGGCTGGAGCACGGGGGACAAGGCGAGCACCGCCGGGTCGTCGACCGTGTACCCACTGGCGAGCCCCTCGGGCTTCGTCGCGAGTTCCATCGAGGCCTGGCCGACCCGCTCCAGAGCCTCGCGGTCGCGGACGAGGACGAAGTTGTGCGGCATGGACGGGTCGTCGTTCACGACGGTGAGCGCGGTGCGGGAGCCGGGTTTCAGCGCCAGGCGTCCGGGTTCGAACTTCAGCCCGGCGACCGCGCGCACCGTCGCCTGCTGGATCGCTCCGAGGTGTTTGCCGAGCCCCTCCTGGGCGTCGAGCCGCGGGTCGCGCTCCACTTCGCCGGCCACCGGGAAGCCGGGCAGCGGCTGTTTCTCGATCGCCGCATAGCCTTCGAAATCGACGTATGGCGCGCCGAGTTCCTTCACCGTGTAGTAGAGGTCGAGCGGCCGCCCGGGCAGGTCGACGTAGAGGTGCAGCTGCATCACCGGCGCCAGCTGCGGCATTTCGACGAAAAGCCGCCGCCCTCCGTCTAACAACTGGACGGAGCGCACCTCGACCGGGTCGTGGCCGAGCGTCCCGGGGTGCTTAGCCGAGTATTCGCCGGACCCGTAGGCGGCGCTGTAGAGATAGTTCCACTGTTCGGCGAAGGCCTCGCCGGCGCGTTCGACGGGCGCGTTGAGGGTGATCAGGAGGCCGTTGGCGCGCGTCTCCACCGCGGTCGGCAGCAGCATGTCCCCGCCCGTCCAGCGCAGGCGCTGCAGCGAGCCGTTCTCCTGCGCGTAGCTCTGCCAGCCGTCCGTGCCCGCGACGTAGATGCAGCCGTCGCGCGGGTTGAACCGCAGCCGGTGGGCGCCGGACAGGAACTGCCCCGGCAACGGCACGACACCACCTTGGCTGGTGCCGCCGATCCCCTCGCGCAGCACGAGGTAATGCGAGCAATCGCCGAACGAGGTGCCGACGATCTGCCCGCTCAGCGGCCCGAGGCGGTCGTCCTCCGGCAGGAAGGCGAGGTCGCCGCAAGAGTTATCGACGCCGCGCGGGATGAAGCACATCGGCAAGTCGTAGCCGTTTTCGCCATGCCCCTCGCGCGGGCCGAAGAAGCCGTGGTAGCTGCCGCCGCCGACCTCGAAGATCGCCGACGCCGGCGTCCACGAGCCCTCCTGCACGGTGGCGAACACGATCTCGCCGTCGGGCGAAACGCCGGTGCCGTTGGTCCCGCGCAGGCCCGTGGCGATGGATTCCGGTTTGCCGCCGGGCGTCCACTTCGTCATGCCGAACCTGGCCGAGCGGGTGAACCAGTACAGCGCGCCGGCGTCGTCCTGATGCAGGGTGAGGGCGAAGTTGTTGCCGCCCTCGGTCGGGTATTCGTTGGTGACGCACTCGTAATAATCCGCCTCGCCGTCGCCGTTCGTGTCGTGCAGCCGGGTGATCTGGTCGCGCCCGAGGGCGAGCACTTTGCCTTCTTGCACGACGAGGCCGAGCACCTGGTGCAGGCCGGCAGCGTGGCGCTGCCAGACGAGCTCGTCGAGGTCGGCGTCGGCCCCGGAGACCAGCCAGACGTCGCCGATCAACGTGCCGACCGCGATCCGCCCGTCGGGGAGGATGTCGACGCCGCCGAGGCGCATCGGCGTCTTGAAGGGGTTGGCGTCGCGGTAGGGGACCGTCAGGGTGTCGATGGCGAAGGCGCCGGGGCCGTCGCCGAGCTGGCCCTTGGTGGTCACGGTCCGGTCGGCCCACTGCGGGGCGGCACCTTCGGGCGGGCCGTCCGTGTTCATGCTGTCGATCCAGTGGTCCTTGCCGTCAGGCGAACGAAACCGGAAGGCCACCCCCTCCCATCCGTCGCGACGATAGCCGAGGTATCGGGAGCCTTCGGGGACACGCCGATCCCAAAGCGGCTCCTGCTTGCCGCTGGGCACCAAACCGGAGGTAACCCCGTAGCGCCGCGGCGTCCAGCGCAG
>JAUIGD010000165.1 GCA_030430255.1 Verrucomicrobiia bacterium | reverse complement strand
CCGACGGCGGCCGCCTGGTCTACGCGCGCGCCTTCGGCTACGCCGACGTCGCCGCGCGCGAACCGGCGACCCCGGAGAGCCGCTACCGCCTCGCCAGCATCTCCAAACCCATCACCTCCGCCGCCATCTTCCACATGGTCGAGGCCGGCAAGATCGCGCTCGACGACAAGATCTTCGACCTGCTGCCCGACTACCGCCCACCGGTCGAGGGGGCGGAGGTCGACCCGCGCCTCGCCGAGGTCACCGTCTTGCACTGCCTGCAGCACTCCGGCGGCTGGGACCGCGGCAAGTCCTTCGACCCGATGTTCCGTTCGGTCGACTTCGCCGAGGCGCTCGACCTCCCTCCTCCGGCCGACCAGGACGCGGTGATCCGCAACATGATGGCGCAGCCGCTCGACTTCGACCCCGGCACGAGCCAGGCCTACTCGAATTTCGGCTACTGCCTGCTGGGCCGGGTCATCGCCAAGCACGGCGGCACCGGGGGCTACGAGAGCTACGTGCAGGGGCACGTCCTCGCCCCCGCCGGGGCGACCAGCGCGGCGCTCGGGCGCAGCCGATTCGACCAGCGGCTACCCGGCGAAGTCCGCTACTACTCGCCCTTCCGCGGCCCCTCCGTGTTCGCTGCGGACCTCGGCCAACACGTGCCGTACCCGTACGGCGGCTGGAACCTCGAGGCGATGGACTCGCACGGCGCCTGGGTGGCATCGGCGGTCGACCTCGCCCGTTTCGCGGTCTCCTTCGACGGTGACGGCGCCCTGCTCGCGCAGGAGACCCGCGATTCGTTGTTCGCCCACCCCGGGGCGGCGGCGCTCGGCAGCGACGGCAAGCCCAAAGCGAACAGCTATGCGGCGGGCTGGCGGCGCGAAGAGGGGGAGGGGGGCGTCACCTTCACCCACGGCGGCGCCTTGGCCGGCACCTCCACCTACCTCGTCAAGCGCCCCGACGGCCGCAACTGGGCGGTGCTCTTCAACACCCGGCGCAGCGCGGGTGCCGGCTACCTCCCCAGCGCCATCCTACCGGAGATCAACCGCGCCCTCGACGAGGTGCGCGAATGGCCGGAGCACGACCTGTTCGAGGACTATCGGTGAGGCGGTGCGGCCGATCCGGATGCGGGGCAACCTGCGCGGGCCGCCGCCCCCGCCAGTCGCTCCTCAATCGCTGTCCCCGAGCGCCGCGAAGACCGCACTGACCAGCGGCGCGAGCTCCGCGCCCTCCAGGTTGCACATCACCGCCACAGCGGTGCCCTCTTCGGGATGTAGGACGAGCAGGGTGGAGGTACCCGCCTGTCCGCCGGAGTGGGAAACCCGCTTGGTGGGTGCGCCGTCGGGGCTGACGAGCCAGCCCATCCCGTACTGGATCTGCGCCCCGTCGTTCAAGCGGGCGCGGGTCCACATCTGCGCGCGGGTCTCGTCGCGGAGGATCGCCCCGCTGTTGAGCGCGGCGGCGAAGCGCGGCAGATCGCCGGCGGTCCCGAGCAGGCCGCCGCCGGGGATCTTCATGCTGGTGTCGTGCAGCTCGGCGTTGACCAGCTGGCCGCGCCGCAGCGCGTAGCCCCGCGAGCGGCCCGGGATGATGTCCCGCTGGCTGTCGATGCCCGTGTGCGCCATCCCGGCCGGGCCGGTGACGAACCGCGCCAGCAAGGTGGCGAAATCGGCCCCGCCCGCGACCTCGGCCACCGCACCGAGGAGGTTGTAGCCGTAGGTGGTGTACTTGAACTTCGAACCCGGCTGGTGCAGCAGCGGGTCGGCGGCGAACAGTTCCAAAGCGCCGCGCACGCTGGGGTAGTGGTCTTTGCCGACGGCTTCCCCCGGGCGGCGGTAGTGGCGCACGCCGCCGAGGTGGGAGAGCAGGTGGCGCGAGGTCAGCGGCCAGCGCTTCTCGGGGAACTCCGGCAGGTACGTCTGCACCGGCGCGTCGAGGTCGAGCCGCCCCGTCTCGGCCAGCTTCAGCGCCACGGCGGCCGCCATCGGTTTGGCGATCGAGGCGGTGCGGTAGCGCGTCTGCGCGGTGGCCGGGACCTCGTTCTCCAGGTCGGCGAGCCCGTAGCCCCTCTCCAACACGACTTCGTCCCCGCGCGCCACGGCGATGCTCAAGCCTGGGATCCCGCCCCGTTCCATGGCGCGCTCGACGAGGCCGTCGATCCTCCCCGCGACCGCAGGGGGCAGCCCGGTGGCGGCGGCGGCTGAGACCCCGGAGAGTAGGGCGGCGATGGCGGCGGTCTTAATATCCATCGAATTGCTATTTCAAAGCGTCCCGCAGGGCCAACACCGCCTCCGCCAGCTCCTCCGCGCCGTCCCGGTAGACGTCGCAGGCGGGCAGGCCGAGCTCGTCGCGCACGCGCCGGCGCTCGTCGGCCGCTTCGGAGTCGTTCAGCTGGCGGCCGTTGATGGCGACGCCGATGGTGCGGCAGGGGTGGCGCAGGTTGGCCATCGCCTCGTAGGTGGCGCGGAGTTCGCCGACCGGCTTCAGCAGCACGTGCGGCAGCGCTTTGCACCGCTCCCGCCCCGCCTCGTAGCAAAGGATGAGGCCGTCCGGCGCGCAGCCGTGGAGGAGGCCGAGGGTGACGGCTGAGAAGCTCGGGTGGGCGAGGCTGCCCTGGCCCTCCACGAGCAAGATGTCGCGGTGTTGGTTCTGCAGGACGAGCTTCTCGGCGGCGCCGTTGACGAAGTCCGAAACCACGCAGTCGATGGGTAGGCCATCGCCCTCGATCATGATGCCGGTCTGGCCGGTGGCGACGAACTTCGCGTCCGCGCCGGTCGCGTCCAGCGCGCGCACGGTCTCCAGCGCCGCCGCCATCTTGCCGACGGCGCAGTCGTTGCCGACGGTGTGCACGCGCAGGTTGCCCGGGCGGAACTGCGGCGCCTCGGCGGTGTCGCGCTCGCGGTTCTTCCGCACGTCGACGATGCGGGCGCCGTGCTGCCGCGCGAGGGCGCCGTATTCGGGGTCGTCGCCGAGGAAGTCGTGCAGGCCGGAGACGACCGTCATGCCCCGCGCCAGGGCGGCGCAGAGAATGGGTCGCCACTCCGCCGGGCAGCGCCCGCCGGCCGGGGCGATGCCGACCGCGAGCTCGTTGGCGTCCCGGACATCGGTGATCGAGGCGACCACCGGGATCGCGCCACCCGTGCCGAACACCTCCGCGGCCGTCTTGCCGGCGCAGGCGCTGTCGACCACCGCGACGATGTCCCCGGCGCAGTAGCGGAGGAGGCTGATAGCGGTCTTGGCCAGCCAGGGGGCGGGGCAGCCTTCGGTGAGCACCGCGATGCGGCGGGGCGTTAAAGCGGGTTCGGGCATCGGGTGCATTCTGGCCCAGACGCCGGCCTGGAGGCAAGGCGCGGTACCGGGAAGGGTGGCGCCGAGGCACCCCAAGCCGGGAGGCGGGATGGGGTGGCGACGCGCCTGTTCCTCGACACCGGCGGCCTGCTCGCCGAATTGGTGGACGCGGGGGCGCTCGGCGAGTTGGTCGGTGCTTGGCGCTGGCGGCGGACCTCGACGGTGACGGCGACTCGAACCTCACGCTCGGCAACCGGGGACTCGCAGGCCGAGACGGCGGCGCCGGATGGACGCACGAGTGGGGCTTGCTGATCAACGACGGCGCGGCGCACTTCGAGTTCCGGCCGCTGTCGTGGAGCCCGCAGCCCGCGCCGGTCGCGGGCTTCGCGCTCGATGGTGACCATCTGCTCTGCCTCGGGGGCGATGGGCTGTTGCGAGATCGGCGGGGAGAGAGTTTGCGTGACGAGAGCGAATTCAGTCGGAAGGGCTCTCGGCTTCAAAGACAAAACAGCTCATGGCAGGGTGACTTCGACGCGGGCGAAGGCTCGCCCGTCATTGCCGGTGACATCGGCCACGAAGACCACGCGTTCCCACTCCTGGTCGATGTCCGTCACCGTGGAGGTGCCACTCATCTCTTCAAAAGTCAGCAGATCTCTCGTCCCCGTCACAGCGTATTCAAGCCCGTCCACCTTCCGGCGGACGAATTCGATGCGCCAGGCTGCCTGCGCACCGGAGCCATCGATCGTGACAAGCGGCAAACCCGACACTCCGCCCGGCGATAGCGTCCGGTGATCCGGCCCGGCCAGATCCATGTTGAAAGCGTATTTGGCGAGGTTTGACAGCCCGTCACTAAACGGGGCTGCCTCGGGCAACGCGTCGTCCCCGACGAGACCATTCGCCGTGATGGTGGCGTCGAAGCCGGGAAGGGTGGCGCCGACGACGAGGAGTCCGTTCCACGTCGCTCCGACCCCCCCAAACGAGGCGGCGTGTTCCACCGTCGTGACGGCCCGCGCGTCTGCGGCGATGCCGGCGAATGTATTCCACCCTACGGAAGGCGCGACTCCTTCGAAGACAACCTCCGCCAAGCGAGTGCATCCAAGAAAAGCATCATGCCAAATGGATAGGACGTTTTCCGGAATCGTGATGCTCGCTAAGCTGGTGCAGCCGAAAAAGGCCCCAGACTCGATGGAGGTGACGGCGTCCGGGATCGTGACGCTGGCGAGGCCCGTGCAGCCGGAAAAGGCATCGCTCCCGATGGCGGTGACGCCCTCAGGGATCGTGATGCTGGCAAGGCTGATGCAGCCGGAAAAGGCATCGCTCCCGATGGAGGTGACGCCCTCAGGGATCGTGATGCTGGCTAGGCTCGTGCAGCCGGAAAAGGCACCGAAACCGATGGAGGTGACGCTTTCGGGTATCGTGATGCTGGCGAGGCCCGTGCAGCCGTAAAAGACCCTGAAACCGATGGAGGTGACGCTTTCGGGTATCGTGATGCTGGTGAGGCCCGTGCAGCCGGAAAAGGCACTGATCCCGATGGAGGTGACGCCCTCAGGGATCGTGATGCTGGCGAGGCTCGTGCAGCCGAAAAAGGCAATGCTCTCGATGGAGGCGACGCTTTCGGGTATCGTGACGCTGGCGAGGCTCGTGCAGCCGAAAAAGGCACCGCTCCCGATGGAGGTGACGCCCTCAGGGATCGTGACGCTCGCGAGGCTCGTGCAGCCGTGAAAGGCGCTGCTCCCGATGGAGGTGACGGTGTCCGGGATCGTCACGTTCGCCAAATTCGTGCAGTGGCTGAAGGCCTTGGATCCGATGGACGTAACACCGGAGCGGATGGCCACGCTCGTCCAATCGGTCGCGCTCAGCGCCGAATTTCCGATCGCTGTCACGGGCAGACCCCCGATCGCGGGTGGAATCACCAACGTCCCAGTCCGACCGTCAGCGGCTCCGGTGATCGTGATTCTTCCGGCCTCTGTCGTCCATGTGAGGAAGTCCTGATAATCCGGGATCGGGGCGACGAGGAGCCCGTTCCAGGTCGATCCAAGCCCGCCGAACGAGGCGGCGTGTTCCGCTCGAACCCGCGCCACGGCACCTGCCGCGACGTTCGAGAACGTACCGGAGCCGACCTGCGGGGCGGGGCCGTCGAAGACGATCTCCGCGAGGGTAGCGCAACCGGAGAAGGCGGAGTTCCCGATGGCGGTGACGCTGCCGGGAATCGTGACGTTCCCTAGGCTGGAGCAGCCCTGGAACGCACCGCTCCCGATGGACGTGACGCTGCCTAGAATCGTGACGTTCTCCAAACTGAAGCAGCCTTGGAAGGCGCCGTTCTCGATGGAGGTGGCGCTTGCGTGGATCGTGACGCCCACGAGGGCCTGGCAGTCGAGGAAGGCACCCGCGCCGATCGAGGTCACCCCGGAGGGAATGGTGACGGTCGACCAGAGGGAGCCTGCCAGCGCCTGTGCGCCGATTTTGGTGACGGGCAGGCCGCCGATCACGCCCGGGATCGTTAGTGGCCCGCTCCGGTCCTCCGCCGTCTTGGTTATCGTGACCTCTTCGCCGTCGATCGCCCACGTCAGGTACTCCTGATACTCCGGAGCCAGCACCACCGGAAGCTTGTTCCAAATCGAACCGACCCCGCCGAAGGTATCCACGTGCGCTTCGTGAACCAGCGCGGTGGCATCAGGCGCGACATGCCAAAATGTCGTGACGGAAGCTGATGGGGCCGCTCCCATGAAGGAAATCTCCGCCAATCTCGGACAACCGTCGAAAGCATCGCTTACGATCAAGGCCACGGTGCTTGGGATTGCCACACTCACCAGGAAGGAACAGCCGCCGAAGGCATCGGACCCGATGGTGGTGACGCCTTCGGGGATGACCACGTTGGTGACAAGCTCGTTGCCAGCGAATGCGTTGGCGCTCAGAACTGGAAGCCCATTGACTACCCGCGGAACCACGACGACACCGGCGGCGGTTTCGGCATCAACAAGAAACGACCCGATGGGGCTGAAGACGTAACCGAGCGAGCCTTGGTAAACGAGAGGGATCGCCGTCCCGTTGAACGCCCTGACCTCAACTTTGTTTAGATTCTCGGGAAGCGTGATACTGGCGAGGCTGGTGCAGCCTTCGAAGGCACTCTTGCCGATGGAGGTGATGCCCTCCGGGAGCGTCACGCTGGCGAGGCTGGTGCAGCCGCTGAAGGTGTACTCCTCGACGGACGCGACGCCTCCAGGGATCGTCAGGCTCGCGAGGCTGGTGCAACCTTCGAAGGCACTCTTGCCGATGGAGGTGGTGCCCTCCGGGATCGCCTGGCTCGCGAGGCTGGTGCAGTCGTAGAAGGCACTCTCGCCGATGGAGGTGATGCCCTCCGGGAGCGTCACGCTGGCGAGGCTGGTGCAGCCGCTGAAGGCGCTGGCTCCGATGGACCTGACGCCCTCCGGGATCCTGATGCTCGCGAGGCTGGTGCAGCCGCTGAAGGCACCGGTTCCGATGGACGTGACGCCCTCCGGGATCGTGATGCTGGCAAGGCTGGTGCAGCCGCTGAATGTGGAGTTGCCGATCGATGCAACACCGGGCCGGATGGTCACGCTCGTCCAGTCGGTGGCCCTCAACGCCCGACTCCCGATCGCGGTCACGGGGAGGCCGCCGATCGTGGATGGAATCACCAACGTCCCACTCTGACCGTCAGCGGCTCCTGTGATCGTGACACTTCCGTCCTGCGTCCACCATGTGAGGAAGTCTTGATAATCCGGGATCGGGGCGACGAGGAGCCCGTTCCAGGTCGATCCAAGCCCGCCGAACGCGGCGGCGTGCTCCGGGTGAATCCGCGCCACGGCACCTGCCGCGACGTTCGAGAACGCGCCGGGGCCGACCTGCGGGGCGGAGCCGTCGAAGATGATCTCCGCGAGGCTGGCGCAACCGGAGAAGGCGGCGTCCCCGATGGAGGTGGCACTGCCGGGAATCGTGATGCTCTCCAAGCTAGAGCAGCCTTGGAACGCGCCGCTCCCGATGGAGGTGACGCCCGCAGGGATCGTGACGCCCGCGAGGGCCTGGCAGTCGAGGAAGGCGCCCGCGCCGATCGAGGTCACCCCGGAGGGGATCGCGACAGCCGACCAGAGGGAGCCTGCCAGCGCCTGTGCGCCGATCTTGGTGACGGGCAGACCGCCGATCACGGCCGGGATCGTCAACAGCCCACTCCGGTCGTCGTCCGCCCTCGTGATCGTGAGTTCTCCATCGGCGGTTTCCCATCCCAGGTAGTCGGCGTATAGCACGAGGAAACCATTCCAACTCGATCCAGCCCCGCCAAACGAGGGAGCGTGGTCTTCTTGCACGAACGCAACGGCGCCGCTTGGGATGTTCGAGAAAGCAGAAGTGTCTACGGAAGGAGCGGGGCCTTTGAAGGTAAGCTCGGTCAAGCTCGAGCAGCCGGTGAAGGTAGACTCCTTGATGGAAGTGACGCTTTCCGGGATCGTAGCCCTAATAAGGTTTGAACAGAAGTAGAAGGCATGGCTCCCGATGGAGGTAGGTCCCTCTGGGATGGTGATGCTCGCAAGGCTGGAGCAAAACACGAAGGCACCGTTGCCGATGGAGGTGAGCCCCTCTGGGATCGTGAGGCTGGTAAGGCTTGTGCAGCGTTCGAAGGCACTGCTCCCGATGGAGGTGACGCCATCCGGGATCGTGAGGCTGGTAAGGCTCGTGCAGCCTTCGAAGGCACTGCTCCCGATGGAGGTGACGCCATCCGGGATCGTGAGGCTGGCAAGGCTCGTGCAGCCTTCGAAGGCACGGTTGCCGATGGAGGTGAGCCCCTCTGGGATGGTGACGCTCGCAAGGTTCGTGCAGTTTCTGAAGGCGCTGTCTCCGACAACAACCACACCGTCCGGGATGGTGACGCCACTCCAAAGCCCCCCCTCAAACGCGTCGTCACCGACGGCGGTCACGGGCAAGCCTTCGATCATGCTGGGGATCTCTAAAGTCCCGAACACATTCGTTGCCGCCCCCGTGATCGTCACTTCCCCGCCATCGATGCTCCAAGTGAGATCCTCGGTCGGGTTCGATGGTGCAACGAGAAGCCGAAGATCGAAGCCGAGATCGGAGCTCGTCGGGGAGGCGTTGTGGAGCGAAAACGCGACGACGTGTTCTCCCGCAGCGAGACCTTGTGAGAGAAAGAATCTGAACACATCGAATTCATTTCCAATCTGGTCGGTGCCGAGAAGAAACTGGTCGGGGCCCGACAGATTGATGCGGGCGACCTCGATCCCGTCGATGTAGAGGACGCCGCCGTCGTCGGCCAGGATGTCCAGCTGGAGGTTCGGGTATGCTTCCGTGGTGACGAAGCTTGCGCGGAAGTAAGCGGTGTAGCGTCTGCCGCTTAGCGGTGTGCCGATATTGGTCGCGATGGGGCCGTGTTCGATCGTGCCGTAGCCCAGCGGCGCGCGGGCGGGGGCGTGGAAAGCCAAGCCGTCATAGGTCGCGGGCGTGTGCCATGTTGTCCCGAAGTCTGGGTCGGCGAGAGCGGGGTCAACGCCGTCGAGCGGGTGGAGATATTCCCAGGACGAGCCGAATGGGACAATCTCCTGCGCAGAGGTCGTGGCGCAGAGGGAGACAAAGAAAATAGAGGTCAGCGCTTGAAGCATCTTTCGCGGACGGGGGTGGCATCCGGAAGTAGACCGGCGGGCAGACCCAACGACGAGGGCGATTCCAGCTTCCGCATTCCGAGCAAACGAATCCTGAGATGGCCTTAGTTTGTTGAGGCGAAAGAGCTGCATGGAAACGGGAAGAAATGAAGACGAATGCGCGGTGACTCGTATATTTTACAATTGAGGGGCATTCGCGAACAGCCGCAATTGCTTGTTGGCGTCACCCTTCTGGCGGGGGCACGCGGAGCGTGGCCGCGCGCCGCGCGCGCTGTCGGCCATCGACCTCGATGGTGATGCGGTGATGGATCTGCTGTGCCTCGGCGGCGATGGGGTTTTGTGGTGCCGGCCGGGCGGATGAGTCCCTGCGGTGGAGGCTTCTTGGGGAGTTGCTCGCGAATGCCTGCGAATGGTTTTGGCGATGTGGTATTCGGGGGCGGTCGGGTTTGCCCGTGGAGGGGCTGGGGTGCGTTGGGCGGGGTTGGCGGCACGCGGGGACGCGTGCCCTCCGGCGGCGGTGCGGAGCCGGAGGGCAAACGTCCCCGTTCTCTGCGGGTTTAATACGGATCGGGAATTGGGGATCGGGCGGGGATCTATCCCGCGGCCTGGCGGTCGGTCCGGAGGCCTGACCGGAATCGCCGCGCAGCCGAGCTGGTTCGTCCTCGCCGGCCCGCTCGCCGGCATCGACGGCGGCGGCTTGGCGACCGCTGGGCAGCGTCTATCAGGACACCACTGCCACCACGCAGGCCGACTACCTGAACCTCAGCGCGACCACCTGCCTTCACGCTTGGGGAAGGCGTAGTCTTTCCCGTCTGGGATGTAGCGGAACAGTCAGTCCGCTACCCTCTGGCAATTGTCCGATCTGACCTTATGTTGACCCACTTTACCTCTACCACGGTGTACAGAATCGGTGTCCAAAATGATGATTGCGTCTCGCACTTCGGGCAGCAATCTGTTGAATAAACGATATGCGCGGGTAGCTCAGCGGTAGAGCAACTGGTTTACACCCAGTCGGTCGGCGGTTCGATCCCGTCCCCGCGCACCCTCCTCCACCGTCACTCCGAACTTTTCTCGACCGTGTAGGCCTCGCCGAACGGCTTCTCCGAAGCGGTCTCGTCGCTCAAGCCGGTGCTGAGGATGGGGTGGAGATGGGGGGCGGGATGGACGAACCAACGGTTGTCGGCGTCTTTGATCATCAGGTTGCGGACGGGTGCGGTGTCGCCGTTGCCGAGGGTGAGCTCGAGATCGACGAAGATGATGTCGTGGAAGCCGTGCATCGCGTAGCCCGCGGAGACCGGTCCGCCGAAGGTGAGCCGCCGCGCGGCAAACAGGGTCTTGATCGCCACCGGGTTTGCGGGGGCGGGCTCAGGTGCTGCGGCCCTGGCTTTCAACCCGGCCACCTCGGCCTCCAAGAATTTCACGTAGGCGGCGCGCGACTCGCCGTCGCCGAAGGGTGCGATGCTCGCGCGGCGGTAGAGTTCGGCGTCGTTCCGGATCGCGGCGCGCGCCAGGTCGGCGGCGGCGCCCTCCGGCGTCTCGCGCCCCGACGGGAAACCATCGGCCTCCACTTCGAGCACCGGTTTTTCGTCGTCCTCGGCGCGGGAGAGGGCGCTCGCCGCGGCGAGCGCGGCGAGGATGGGGAACAGCAGCAGCGGTCGCATCGGGCGGGATCGATCGGGGGACAGGTGGAACCGACCTATGCCCCGGTGGGCAGCGGGTCTCAAGCGGGAAAGCGGGAAAGCGAAACCGCCGCCCCCGGGCTGGGGGGCGGCGGCTGCGGAAGGCTTGGTCGCGTGGCAGCGATGCCCGCTACGCGAAGGCCGGCTCTTCCTCTTCCTGTTCGGGGGCGCGCGGCGGCGCCTCGACGGTCTCGCGGATCTGCGCGTGGCGCTTGGTGGCGAAGCCCGTGCCGGCCGGGATGAGGTGGCCCATGATGACGTTCTCCTTGAAGCCGCGCAGGTGGTCGGTCTTGCCGAGCGTGGCGGCCTCGGTGAGCACGCGGGTGGTGTCCTGGAAGGAGGCGGCGGAGATGAAGCTCTCGGTCTCGAGCGAGGCCTTGGTGATGCCGAGGAGGACCGGCTCGCCTTCGGCCGGCTTGCCGCCCTGCTCTTCGATCTCCTCGTTGACCAGCTTGAACTCGGTGCGCTCGACCTGGTCGCCCCACAGGAAGTGGGTGTCGCCGGGGTCGGTGATCTTCACCTTGCGCAGCATCTGGCGGACGATGATCTCGATGTGCTTGTCGTTGATCTCGACACCCTGCAGGCGGTAGACCTCCTGCACCTCGTTGACGAGGTGGTCCATCAGCGCGTGCGTGCCGAGGATCTCGAGGATCTCGTGGGGCACGACCGGCCCGTCGGTGAGGAGGTCGGCGCGCTTGACGTGGTCGCCCTCGTAGACGGTGATGTGCTTGTTGCGCGGGATGAGGTGTTCGGCCTGTTCGCCGCTCTCCGGGTCGGTGACGACGAGCTTGCGCTTGCCCCGCGACATGCCGTCGAAGGAGACCTCGCCGTCGATCTTGGCGATCACGGCATTGTCCTTCGGCTTGCGCGCCTCGAAGAGCTCGGCGACGCGCGGCAGGCCGCCGGTGATGTCCTTGGTCTTCGCGGACTTCCGCGGGGTCTTGGCGAGCAGCGCGCCGGCGTCGACTTTCTGCTTCTCTTTGACCGCGAGGTGCGCGCCGGTCGGGACGGAGTAGCTGGCGAGGATCTCCTTGGTCTTGGCGTCGGTGATGACGACCTGCGGGTGGAGGTCCTCCTTGTGCTCGAGGACGACCATGCCCTGGGCGCCGGTCTGCTCGTCCTTCTCCTTCTTGACGGTGATGCCCGGGATCATGTCGCGGAACTCCACCTTGCCGCCTTTCTCGGTGATGATGGGGACGTTGTGCGGGTCCCAGGTGGCGAGCTGGTCGCCGCGCTTCACCTCGTCGCCGTCGGCGAAATCGACGATCGTGCCGATCACCACCTGGTGGGCTTCGAGCTCCCGGCCCTTGTCATCGACGAGGGCGAGCGAACCGTTCTTGTTGAGGACGATGTGTTTGCCGTCGAGCGACTGCACCGTGCGCAGGTCCTTGTAGCGGACGTTGCCCTTGTGGCCGGCGTTGATGATCGGCTGCTTCAGGGTCGAGGTGGCGACGCCGCCGACGTGGAAGGTCCGCATGGTGAGCTGGGTGCCCGGCTCGCCGATCGACTGGGCGGCGATGATGCCGACGGCCTCGCCGATCTTCACCGGCTTGCCGGTGGCGAGGTTGAGGCCGTAGCACTTCGCACAGCAGCCGTGGTCCGACTCGCAGGTCAGCACGGAGCGGATGCGCATCTGCTCGTGGCCGATGTCCTGCAGCTTGAGGCCGGTGGCCTCGTCGATCAGCTGGCCGACCTTGACGATGGCGTCCTGGCTGACCGGGTCGACGATCTTGTCGCAGCTCGTGCGCCCGTAGACGCGGGTCGCGAGATCGACGACCTCCTCGTCGCCCTCGTAGATCGATTGGACGGAGATGCCCTGGGTGGTGCCGCAGTCCTCCTCGGTGATGATGACGTCCTGGGCGACATCGACCAGCTTGCGGGTCATGTAGCCCGAGTCGGCGGTCTTGAGGGCGGTGTCGGCGAGGCCTTTCCGGGCGCCGTGGGTCGAGACGAAGTACTAGAGCACCGACAGCCCCTCGCGGAAG
>JAUIGD010000624.1 GCA_030430255.1 Verrucomicrobiia bacterium | reverse complement strand
TCCCGGCGACCAGAAGCCATCCCCCTCCCGCCGCGACCTCCGCCACAGGAGCCACGCATTGAAGGCGACGACGGCCACCATCAAGGCCATCCAAACCCAGAAGAACTCTCCCCAGCGGACCAGCGCGCCGCCCTTCTGGAGGAAGTAGGCGCCGGCCGCGCAAGCCGATGCCCCGCCGAATAGCGCGGCGGGGGCGGAGATGGCGCGGTAGACGGTCGCCCGCTCCATCATGGTGCGGATCAGGCGCAAATGTTCGGCGGCTGCCTCGGGATCGCTCATGGTGCTCTGCTCGCTACTTTGCCAAACAAAGTCGATGCCGCAAGTGGCAAATCATCTGCCGAGCGCGCCGGCACCCCTCACCTGTTCTGCCGGACGGCTTCCTTCTCCTCCTCGCTGCGCGCCTCCAACGAGCGCCGCTCGCGGCTCAGTTCGGCTTCGATCTCGCCCGCCCCGACCTCGTCGCCGGTGGCACGGGCCTCGGCGATCTTACCGGTCAGGAACACCTCGCGTTCGGCGAGCTTGGCTTTGTACTTCCGGTCGATCTCGGCGATCGCCTCCTTCTGTTCGGGGCTCAGCGAGGCGAGCGGATCTTCGGCAGCGAGACGCTCCATCGCCAGTTCGTAGGCAGACTTCATGCGCCCACTATGCCACGGCGCCCGGCCGGTGCGAGCACGTCTTTGGCCGGGATCCGAGCGAGGCAGCCGGCCCTCCCCCAAACCAGCACCGCCGCGGAAGCCCGCTGCATCGACGCGGGCCGTCCCGTCGCCGATCTCATTCCCCTCCCGCTGGACAACGCCCGCATCCGCGATAGGGCAGGGTCGGCACGCCATGAACACCAGCCCGCCCAGCGCCCTCCTCTGCTTCGACTTCGATGGCACCTTCATCGACCAAGCCGCACCGGAAATCCTGGTTCCTCCGCTGGCGGCCGCCCTGCAGGCACTGCGCCAGCGCGGGGCGAACTTCGCCATCAACACGGGGCGCTCCCTCTTCCAAGCGATCGGCGGCGTCCGCGATCTGGGCCTTCGCGACCTGCCCGATTACCTCATCGCCTGGGAGCGAGAGATCTACGCCCCGACCCGCTTCCACCGCTGGACCGACCTCGGCGACTGGAACCACCGCTGCCGCAAGGAACACAAGAAGCTGTTCAGGAAACACCGGAGGTTGCTGACCAGAATGCGCGACCACATCCACCGACACAGCGGCGCCCGCTGGATCGAAGAACCCGAGGAACCGGCCGGCCTCATCGCCCGCGATGAACCGGAGATGGACCACCTCTGCGAGTTCATCGACGCCGAGATCGCGGCCGCCGGGGCGACCCGGCTCTCCTACGAACGAAACACCATCTACCTCCGCTTCGCCCACTCCAACTACAACAAAGGCACCTCCCTCGCCGAATTGGCGCGCCAACTCAGCGTGCCGCGCGACCGCATCTTCGCCATCGGCGACAACCACAACGACCTGACCATGCTCAACCCGGAGGTGGCGAGCATGATCGCCTGCCCGAGCAATGCCGTCCCCGAAGTGAAGCAGTCGGTCGCGAGCTGCGGGGGCTTCGTCGCGGCCTCGTCCTGCGGCGCCGGCATCGCCGAAGCGATCGAACACTTCTTCGGCCCGCTCTGAACACGGGAGGTGCTGCGATGGCCCACTACGCCAAGCACTCCGAAGCCGTCGCCGCCCACCTGCGCGGGCGATATGGCGACCACGACCACTTCAACCGCCGCAACCCGCTCGACGAACTCCTCTTCATCATCTGCTCCACCCAGACGGCCGAGGTCAGCTATCGGCGCACCCACCGCGAACTCCGCCGCACCTTCCCCACCTTCGGGCACCTCGCCGAAGCACCCGCAGAATACCTCGCCAAACCCCTCGCCCCCGGCGGCCTGAGCAACCAAAAAGCCAAGGCGATGCGGCAGATCTTCGACGCCGTCATCGCACGCTTCGGCAGCCTGACCCTCGCACCGCTCCGCGAATTCGACGACGCCGCTTGCGAGGCCTTCCTCACCAGCCTCCCCGGCGTGGGAAAAAAAGTCGCCCGCTGCGTGATGATGTACTCGCTCGACCGCGAGGTCTTCCCCGTCGACACCCACTGCTGGCGGATCGCCCGGCGGCTCGGCTGGATCCGACCCAAAACCCGCGACGGCCATTGCAGCGAAAAGGAAATGGATCGGCTGCAAGCCAAGATCCCCCCGCCGCTCCGCTACACCCTCCACGTCAATTTCGTCTCGTTCGGCCGCGACCTCTGCACCGCCTCGAACCCCCACTGCGACACCTGCCCAATCCGACCGCTGTGCCGACGAGTTGGAGTGGGACGCACCATCTACCGAAAAAAATAGATTT
>JAUIGD010000164.1 GCA_030430255.1 Verrucomicrobiia bacterium | reverse complement strand
TAGGCGCTCTCGATGAGCAGGTCGCCGGGCAGGCCGAACTCGAAGGGCTCGAGGTCCGGGACCAGCAGCAGCATGGCGTCGGCGAGCCGACCGGACGCGCGGACCGTGTCGCTGGCGGCGCTCCGGTAGGCGGCGGCGAGCAGGGTGGTGTCGCCGCCGAACTTCTGCGCCGAGGCGTCGTAGAGGCGGCCGGTGAAGTCGCCGAGCAGCCACCAGGCCTTCTGCGCCTCGGCGGCGGCGGTGAACTTGATCGTCAGGTCGGGCAGCACGACGTCGCGGAAATGCACCAGCCGCCCGGAGTCGCTGGCCTCGAACCAGGCCATCACCTCCAGCAGTTCCTCGAGCATCTCGCGGCCGTCGCGGATGCGGCCGGCCGGCCAGTCTTCGGAGATCAGCGCCTCGAGCTGGTCGGCGCGGAGGTCGACCTGCTCGTCGATGAAGGTCTCGATGTCCTCGTCCAGCTGGCGCCCGTCGCGGGCGAGCACGTCGGCGAAGCGGCGCAGGTTCCGCTCGGCCGGCTTGTCGGCGAGGTAGCGCTTCACGCGGCGCTCCTTCTCGAAGGCGGCGAGCGATTGCTCGAGCACGATGGCGAAGTCGCCCGCCTGCGAGATCGGCCCGCTGCCGCCCTCGATCAGCGCGCCGGTCGCGGGGTAGTCGGCGCCGAGCTGGGCGGCGGTCTCCGGGACTTCGAACAGCGCGGCGGCGAGCTTGTGGTGCTCGCCGTAGTCGTCCTCACCGACCGCACGCAGGTCGGCGATCACGCGGTCGCGATAGACGAAGGTCAGGGCGGACGCCGCGGCGAAGACGTCGACCGTGCGCGTCTCGCCGCCCATCTCGGCGAAGGCCGAGAGCACGGCCACCATGCTCTTGCCCGCGTCGAGCAGCTCCTCCCGCGTCAGGCCGCCGAGTGCGGCCGGATCCGTCAGGGCGCCGTTTTGGTCGAAGCCGTAGCGGGCCAGTTCCGAGCTCAGCACCTCGTCCCAGAAGTCGCGCAGCGGCTGCATGCCCACGGTGTCGTCCCCGACCGCCGCGTCGGTCGCGACCGCGTCGAGGTAGGCGCGCGCGGCGCGTTCGGCGCGCCAGAGGTTGGTCTTGTTGCCCGGAACCTCGAGCAGCTCCTCCGCCGCGGCCACCGCCTCGTCGACGGCGAGGTCGAGCTCCGCCCAGCCCTCGTGGCCGCCGCCGCCGCCCAGCAGCTGCTCCTCGGCGATGCGGTCGAGCGTCTCCGCGGCGCGGCGCAGGGCGCGGTTGCGCGAGGCGATGGCGTCGAGGTTCTTCACCTCCGCCGACAGCTCGCGCAGGTCGAGCGCCAGCAGGCGCACCGTCTCGCGCAGCGCGTCGTAGGTATCCGCGTAGTTGTTATTGACGTCGGTCTCGATGTCCTTGAGCGCGGAGTTCGTCCACAGCTCGAGCGGCTGCAGCGGGTCGTCGAGGGCCGGCGCGACGAAGTCCGGCGGCGTGCCGGGGTCGCCGAGCTGCGGCGCGTCGAGCAGCGGCACCAGCGTCTCCAGCGCGCCGCCCAGCGAGTCGAAGTAGCGCCCGAGGATGCGCCCGGAGACTTCGGGGAAGACCTCGGCGTTGTCCGGGAAGGTCGGGGCGAACACGGTCAGGCTGTCGGCGAGGTCGAAGCGCACGCCCTTCATCGACGCGCCGAAGGCGTACTCCGGGTCGTCGATCAGCAGGTGGGCGCCGAACTCCATGCCGTTGGTCATGGTCAAGGTCGCGCCGCCGCTGAGGCTGAGGTCGTCCGGGTAGCGGTAGGCGAGGTGGAGCGGCTGCCGCTCCGGGATCGCCAGCGTGGCATAGGCGCCCCCCGGCGGCAGGGTGATCTGGCCGTGGGCGTTGAGGTCGAAGGCGCCGCCGCTGGTGAACGAGGCGTTGTTCAGCGACAGCAGGGCATCGAATTTGGGCAGCCGCAACACGCCGCTGACCGCGCCGCCGAACGCCCCGCTGCGCCGGTTGTAGCGGAACGAACCGGCCGCGCGGTCGACCTTGATGTCGCCCGGCAGCACCATGTCGGCGACGCCGAGCAGCGGGTCGCCGCCGCGCCGCGCCTCCTCGTCCGCCCACAGCGCCAGCGCCACGCCGCGCGCGGCGTCGAGCAGCGTCACCGCGGCGTCGAGGTAGGCCCGCCGCAGCGCGAACTGGTCGGCGATCGAGGGGTGCTCGGACTCCTCGATCAGCCGGTTCGCCGCCGCGTAGAGCTGCGTCCAGCACCCGCCCGCCGCGCCGGCCGCCGCGAGCCGCGCGGTGATCTGCGGCAGGTAGTCGCCGCCCCAGTCGTAGGCCGATGCGTAGTCGAAGCGCAGCCCGAGCCTTTCCCTGACAAGCCCACACTCGATCAGCACCGCCAGCTCCTCGCAGCGATCGATGGGCGGCAGCGCGTTCAGCGCGGCGGTGATCGCGGCGCCCATGTCGCCGTAGGCGTTGGTGAAGGGCGTCGCCGCGAAGGTCACGCCGGGCGGCATCTCCTCGAGGATGGAGAGCAGTCCGCGCAGGGTGATCAGGTGGCTGCGGTAGGTGCGCTCGCCGTAGGGCTTGGCGAGGTCGGCCTCGAACATCGCCGACAGCTCGGCGGCGTAGCCGGCCAGGTCGGCGATCGTCGGCAAGTTGTCGAGCTCCGGGTGGTCGGGGAAGATCGCCAGCGCGCGGTGCGCCTCCAGCTCCAGCAGGTCGACCATCGCGTACTGGAACATGCGGATGTCGCCGTCCGCGCGCGCCGCGGCGAGGGCGGTCCCGTTGGCCGCGTAGAAGCGGATCGCGAGCTGCGTCAGCGCCTCGTCCATCGGCGCGTCGATGTCGCCATCGACGTCCAGCGCGGCGGCGCTCTCGAGCAGTTCGAACAGGTCGACCAAGGCCTCGTAGGCGACGAAGCGGTTCATCTCCGCGACCGTCGGGTTCCCATCGGGGGTGAACTCGCCGGCGACCACACCCAGCCGCGCGACGTAGGCCGAGGTGCCGCGTTGCAAGAGCGCCGGCATGTGGTTCGTCAGCAGGTCGCTCTCCGAGAAGTCGCCCAGCTGTTGTCGCACCTCCTCGATCTCGAGCAGCATCGCCATCGCCCGGCGCAGGCTGTCCAAACTCGACACCGCACCCGGCTCGCGGGCGCGCGCGATCGCGGCGGCCTCGGCGTCGGCGACCGCCTGGTCGAGCGCCGCCTCGGCCGCGGCGTCGCCGTCGAGGGCGCCGGTCTCGAGCGCCAGCTTCGCCCGCTGCAGGGCGAGCAGGTAGCGCACCACGCTCTCGGCATCGCCCTGGGCGGCCGCCGCCTCGCAGGAGTAGCCGAAGTAGTCGGCGAGGCTCTGCAGCGGCATCGCCCCCGCGGTCGGCGCCAGCGCGCTCCAGCTCCACGCCTCCAGCGCGCTGAAGCCCGCGTCGAAGGCGCCCGGCGGTTCGGCCGGCACCGCGGCGGCCGGGTCGGCGCCCTCCACCGCCGCGCCGGTGACCGCGCCCGCGAAGTTCGCATAGGCCTCGGCGTAGGGGCGCAGGCAGGCGGCGGCGACGTCGAGCGACGCGGCGTCGTTCGTCGCCGGCAGGCAACCCGCGGGGTTCGCCGGCAGCAGGTCGGCCAGCCCATCGGCGAGCGGTAGCGTCAGCGAGCCGGCCTCGACCTTGACCGCGTAGTTCGGGTCGTCGAGCAGCAGCTCGCCGGCGAAGGAGGTGCCGCCCTCCAGGAAGACCTCGACGCGTCCGCTCAGGCGCAGGCCGCCCGGGCCGACCTCCAACCACACCGGGCGCGTCGGCGGCACGCGCACGGTCGCCGGCGTCGGCGTGTTGTCGTCGAGCTCGAAGTCGCCGTAGAACGCGAAGCGCACCGGCTCGCCGTGGGCGAAGCTCAGCACCGGGATCGTCACCCGCGAGTCCGGCAGCGGCAGCGCGTCGGAGGCGAGGCTGAACTCGGCGTCGACGATTCCCGCCTCGGTCAGAATCCCGCCGTACCAGATCGCGGTGACGTAGTCGTAGATCTTCACGCCGATCCCCTCCCCCGGGTCGAGCGCCAGCGCGGCGGCCAGCTCGTCGAAGGTGATGCCGTCGAGCGCCAGCCGCCGGTTCGCCCCGCCGTCGGTGAAGTTCAGGTCGCCGATGACCTGGATCGGCGACTCGGGCGTGAAGTCGATGTCGATGACGCCGTATTCGAGGAAGCTCTCGCCGTTCTCGCTGACGAAGGCGGCGCCGGTCGGGAAGCCGATGTCCACCCCGAAGGTGTCGCCGGCGCGGAAGCTCACGCCCATCAGCCGCAGGCCCGGCAGGCCGCCGTCGTCCGGGAAGGTGATCTCGGCGCCCTCGAGGCCGAAGGCGCCGACGCCCTCGACGCCGATGCGGCCGTCGAGGGCCAGGCTGTCGAGCCGCGGCGCGTAGGCGTTGCCGGTCAGGGTCAGGGTGTTGTTTGCGATGTCCAGCGTCAGCCCGTCGGTGCCGGCCAACGGCAGGTCGCCGTCCGCCTTCAAGGTCAGCGCGAAATCGCCGTCGCTCGCCATCGTCGCCTCGACGACCTCGAAGCTCAGGTCGAGCCCCGGGATGAAGATGCGCCCGCCGAACGCCACGTCCCACTCGGCGGAGACGCGGTTGAAGGCGAGCGCGCCGAACAGCTTCTGCACCTCGATGTCGCCGGGCAGGCCGAAGGCGAACTCCTCCAGCGCGATGCTGTCCACCACCGCCGCCATCAGGTCGACGACGCGGTTCAGACCGGCGGCCGACTCGGTGCCGGCGACCCGGAACGCGGTCGCCAGCGCGCCGCCGACGCCATCGCCGTAGCGCGAGGACGCGTCGGCGATCGCCCGCGTGTAGGCGCTCAGGTACCAGTGCGCTTTCTGCGCCTCGGCGACACCGATCCAGGTCACGTGCAGCGCGCGCCACGAGGTCTCGAACTCGCCGATCAGCGCGCCCTCGTCGGGCAGCAGGTCGTCCGCCAGCGCCAGCAGGTCGAGCATCGTCAGCAGCGCCTGATAGGAGCCCTCCAGGTTCTGGGTCACCAGGCTCGCGTCGGCGAACTTCACCGTCAGCGCCTCACGGTAGTACTCCATCAGCCCGGCGAGGCTGGCCTCGAATCCCTCCTGCCGCTCCGTGTCCACGCGCCCGCGCAGCCGCAGCGCGTCGTGGCTGGCGCGGAGTTTCTCCCAGAAGCTGTATTCGTAGAAGGAGAACTGGGGCCGGTCGGCGAACTCCGGGATGCGCAGCGTCCCGGCCGGCGGCTTCTCGCCGAACAGCTCCGCCTTGCGCCGGTGCACGGCCTCCTCGCGCTGCGTCACGCGCTCGCGCGCCGCGTCGAGGAACGCGCCCGCCAGGCCCTCGCGCCCGCCGCCGCCGCCGTCGGCGATGGCCGCGAAGGTGTCCTGATAAGCGAACACCATCAGGTCGCGTTCGACGTCGCTCGCCGCGAACAGGCCGCCGTCCGCGAGCACGGCGTAGTCGATCAAACGCGTGGCCATCACGGCGCGCGTCTCGAGGTCGCCGGCGGCCTCCGCCTTGTCGTGTGCCGCCCGCGCCCGCTCGAAGGCCAGCCGCGCGAAGGCCCCGGCCTCACCGCCGAGCACGCCGCCGCCGAGCCCCTGGCGCATCGACTCGATCTCCAACGCCACCAGCGCCAGCAGGTTCAGATCGTCGATCGTCAGCGCGTCGACCGCAGCCTGGTCGGCGACCCCGGCGTCGCCGTCGAAGCCGTAGCGCGCGTAGGCCGCGGCCTTCCACCCTTCCAGCTTGGCGAGGATGCTGGAGGTATCGATTCCCGCGTTCGAGCCCAGCGCCCCCGCCGCGGCCTGGGCGCGCAGGTAGAGCCGCGCCGCCGCGAAGCCGCGCTTGAACCGGGCTTCGGCGGGCACCGCCTCGAGGTAGGTCGCCGCGACCTCGACCACCTCGTCGGCGTTGCCGCTCGCCGCCGCCAGCAGCTCGCCGGTGGTCTCGGCTCCCAGCTCCTGGAGGGTGGCCTCCAGCTCAAGGGCCTGCAGCGTGCGGCCGTTGAGTTCGGCGATGCGGCGCAGACGCTGCATCTGCACCAGCTCCGCGCCCTCCTGCCTGCGCGCCTCCTCCACCTCGCCGCGCATCGCCCCCAGGGCGTCGCGCATCGAGCCGACGGTCGCATCCAGCGGCGCGTTCAAGGCCGGGCGGACGAAGTCGTTGCCCACCCCGACCAGCCAGGCGTCGATCACGTCGAGCGGCAGCGCGGTCTCCGGCGACTCGAACTCCGGCGCGGCGCCGACCCGCAGCGACGACGGCGAGGGGAAGTCCGGCGACGCCTCGACGAAGGTCTCCAAGCCCTTGCCGACGCTGCCGAAGAACTGCCCCGCCCCGGCGATGGCCTCGGGCGTCAGCGGGTCCGCCGGGTCGTAGGTGATGACCGGTAACAGGACGTTGATCTCCTTCGCCAGCTTCAGGGTCATCGAGCCCGCGAACGCCAGGCCGAAGGCGTAGTCCGGGTCGTCGATGTCGAAATAGGCGTCGAAGCGGTTGCCGTCGGGCGTCGTCAGCTGCCCCGAGCCCGCGACCCGGAAGTCGCCGTCCTCGGACAGGTGAAAGAGCAGCGGCCGCCTCTCCGGCACCAGCAGCGACAGCGGGTCGCCAGCGCCCGGCGGGAACGACGCGCCACCGTGCGCGAGCAGGTCGATGTTGCCGCGCGAGTCGAAGCTGAAGTTCGGCACGGCGAGCGTCGCGTCGAACTTCGGCAGCGCGATCTCGCCCGACAGGCGCCCGGAGAACTCGCCGGTCGCGGTGTCGATGCGCGCCGCCCCGGCCGCCTCGCGCAGATGGATCTCGCCCGGCAGCGCCCAGTCGACCCAGGTCGCCGGGTCGTCGAACGCCGCCAGCGAATCGTCCAAGCTCTCCGCCGCCACCCCTCGATAGGCCTCGAGCAACCGGGCGGCGCCCTCCAGGCACCCCTTGCGTGCCCGGCGGAACGGCACGGGGTCCGCCGCCTCCGCCCCGGCCGCCTTGAAGCGGTCCGCCTCGGCGAGACAGAGCGAAACGGCATCGTCGATGAGCGCCCAATCGCGCGCCCCCCCGCTGGTGGCTTCCTCCGCGATCCCGTCGGCGAGCGCCTCCATCGCCGTCCGGCCGTCGGCGAAGTCGGCGCGGAACAGCGGCACCGCTTCGAACGGCTCGCCGACGGCGATCGCGAACCGCGCCTCCAGCAGCGAGGTGCGCAGCGCGTCGAGCGGGTCGGCTGCGGGTGCGCCCTCCTGGGCGAAGATCGACCCTCCCCCGAGCAGGAGGACGGCCGCCAAAGTGGTGATCGGTCGTTTCATCACGGCGTCGTCCTTCACTGGGTGCGCGGCGCCGCGACCCGCAGTTGCACGACGTCGTTGATGGTGATCGTCACCCGGCGCCATTCGGCGTCGTCGACGTTGTCCCCCAGTCCCGCCGCACGCGCCGGAGCTTCCCCGAGCCCTTCGGCCGACAGCCGCCCGGCCGCTTCCCCGCCCGGCGGCCATCCCAACACCTGCACCAACACCGACTTCACAGCGTCTGCACGGGCCTGCGACAAGGCCAGGTTGTCGGGAAACGCCGGGGTGTTCACCGGGACGGTGTCGGTGCTGCCGACGATCGCGACCTCCGCCGTGGCGCTGTCGAACAGAGCGCGGTGTTCGGCGACGAACTCGCGAAGGTTCTGCCAACCACAGGCCACCACCTCGGCGCTGCCGGTGCGGAAATCGACCTCCTCCCCCGCCTCTGCCTGCCCTTCGGTCTCGTAGCGGACGAGGTCGCGGGTGATCAGGAGCGCGGCGGCGTTGGGCGCCTCGGCGGCCGTGTCGATCTTCGATTTAAGCAGCAGCGCGCCGAACGAGAAGTCGAGCCCGGCGCTCGGCAGCCGCCAGCCCACCAGTTCGCTGGTGGGGCCCGGGTCGGCGACGAGCGGCGGCTTGTTCCCGCCGTCCGCGCCGAAGATGATCGCCGTCGACTCGACCTCCCCGCCGAGGCCGAACGCCGCGCCGGCGTTGGCGGAGACGATGTAGAAGCCGCCCTCGAGGTCGGTCGCCACGTAGTCGAAGTTCGACCGGCAGGAGAACTCGTCGACGGAAGCCACGGAGTCGGGCGGCACGATCGTGCCGCTGTCGGGGATGCCGTTGAGCAGCTTCCTGCCCTCCGCCAGCGAAGCCGCATCCACACCGAAGCCGATCTGCCCGAGGCTGGCGGTGTAGGTGGAGCTATCGAGCTTCGGGGTCGAGGCATCGATCGGCGCCTGCGAGGCGAGGTACTTGTCGACCTTCACCTCGACGAGGTGGATGCCGGAGCTGATCACGTTCTTCACCTCCAGCGGCAACGCGACCTCGCGGTGGTCCACGCGGAAGTGATAGAGGAACAGTTCGTCGCCTGCCGAGTCGACCGTGGCCGGCAGCCCCAGCAACGCGGTGATGTTGGCCGCCTGCGCCGGTTGCGAGGCGCGCGCGGTGATCAGCTTCTCCCAATGGCTCTCCGAGCCCGCGCCCGGCCCGCCGAAGCGCGACGAGAGGAGCTGCCGCACCAACAGCCGCGCGAGCGGGCGCTGCTCCGAAGAGACGATGTCCAAGATCTCGCCGGCGGCGGAGTCGATATTGGCCACAGCCACCTCGCCCGCATAGTGGCGGTCGATCTCCGCGATGAGCCCCTTCGCCGACGCCGGCCCGTTCACCTGATCGACCAGCGCCCGCATCTGCACCGAGTGCAGAGGCGCACGCTGCAGGGCTTCGAACACCTCGCCCATGTCGCCCGCGAAGCTCTCGCGCACCCCCTCCGCGTGCGGCGCGCTGCGGCTGGTCTGCACGTAGCTCGATGCCACCACACCGCCGGCGATCAGCGGGCTCGACTCGTAGGTGCTGAGGGTGACGACGCCGTCCTCGAGCGCCGCGACCAGCTCGCCCGAGCCGACGATGAGCCCGTCGGCGCCCGGGTCGCTGTCCTCGTCGATCCGTAGGTAGGCGAAGGTTAGGACCCCGTCGTCCTGGGCCGACAGCACCCCGCGCAGGCGTTGCCTCGCGGTCGTCGCACCGCCACCGTGGTACTGCAGCCAGCCCGTGATGAACCGCCCGCCCTGCCCGAGCTGAAGGGTGGTCGGGGTGCCGCCGCCCACCGATTCGTAAAAGCCAGTCACCGGCACGCTGGCGTTCGACTCCCCTCCCGGCGCACCGTGCTCGAGGTCGACCAACTCAAAGCCGCGCAGCAGCAGCTCCGAGCGCACGGGGTCACAGAACCCAGAACCTTCAATCGCCGCGCGCAGGCGCTCGTTCTGACCCGCCAGCGGAGCGAGCACCGAAGCGAAGAAGCCCTCCACCACATCGTCCGGCGTCGTCAGCGCGATGTCCGAAGTCAGGTCGGCGAGGTCGAAGAACTCGCGTGCCCGCAGCGTCGGGTCGATGTCCGGCAGCCGTGCCTCCAGGGTCGAGAGCAAGCGCTGCAACACGGTCAGGGTGTCGGTCTCAAAGCGTTCGTCGTCGCTGTCGATCGCCGCCCCCAGCGTGTGCAGGATGGAGAAGTACCGCGCTCGTTCACGCAGCACGGCGCGCAGCGCGGCGTAGTCGGAGTTCAGCACCGCCGCCTCCGCGGCGATGTTGTGCCGGGTCGCGAACGGGACGGCGACTTGCGCCACGGCTTCGCCCAGCGGGAAGCCGGAGGGCGAGCCGAGGTCGAAGGAGGCATCCTTCGACCGCTGCAGGCGGAACACATCCCGCACCTCGTCGAGAAAGTTGAGCAAGCCCGCGGACTCGAGGAGCAGCAGGTCGGTGTTGTCGGTGCCGTCGAAGTCGCCCGCCGTGATGCCGCGGTTGCGGAACAGGTCGGGGTCGACCCGCCCGGAGGCGCGTTCCGCGAGCGAGCGCAAGCGCGCGGCGGGCGTCGGGGTGCCGTCGCGCCGGACGCGCGCCCGGAAGGCCCCGGTGGAGAGCACTTCGGCGATCTGCTCTTGCAGGTCGGCGATCTCCTCGAGCTCGTCGGAGCCGAGCCGCGGCACTTCGGCCAGCAGCCGCTCCGCAGCGGCGAAGCAGCGCGCCTCGGCGGCCGCCAGCTCATCGGCGAGCACCCCGCCCGGCAGTGCGCGATCGCGGTTGCCGGCCACCATCAACACGTCGCGCAGCCGCTTGAGCGCGGTCGCCGGCGCGGTCGCCGCCTCGGCCGCCTCGCCCGCCGCGACGACGGCGCTGCGCAAGGCATCGAGCGCGGCGGCATCGAGCAGCTCCCCGGGGCGCTCGACATCCCAGCTGCGGAGGCGCCAGGCCCACGCCTCCAGCCCGACCCCCGCCCCATCGGAAGGCACCGAGGGGGCCGGGGCGGCCGCGCCGCCGGCCGCGCCGGTCGGCGACTCCTTGCCGCCGCTCAGCGCCGCACCCCGATAGGTGTTGCGATAGGCGAGCAGCGCCGCAGCCGCGGCGTCGAGTTCGGCCTCGCCCTCGCCCGCGGGGAGCAGCGAAGCCGCCCCGGCGGGCATCAGTTCGCCCAGCTTGCCGGCGACCGGCACGGTGATGCCCCGCCCCTCGAGGCGGATCTCGAACACCGGTTCGCGCCACGCCGCGCTGCCGCGCACCACCGCCCCGCTCGGGAACTCGGCCTCCACCGTCCCGTGCGCGCGCACCCGCCCGCCCTCGCTGAGATAGAACTTCAGTGGGTCGCCCTCCGGCACCCGGAAGATCACCTCACCCGGCGCCGGCGACCACTCGCCATGGTAACAGATCAATAGCGACAGCTCGCCGCTGATCGGATCGGTCGCCACCCTCGCCCGGAGCCGCTGAGCCGGCAGCGCGAAGTCGCCGAGCAATGGTGCGACCCCCAACGCCGCCCAACCCGCCGCGGACAACGCGCCCTCTTCCCATCCGACCTCGCCCCCGCCCCAGTGCAGGGTGAGCCCGCCGGCGCCGACCTCGAACTCCGCCGCCACCGCCTCGGGCGTGACCGCATCCACCCGCACCCGCCGCGGCCCGGCCTTGCCCGGCAGCGGCGCCGGGTCGGTCGCACCGCGAAAAAACTGTACCGAGGGTGCGTCGAAAGCCGGCTCGCCGGCGACGGGCACCGCCCCTCCCGCGAAGACGAAGTGTGCGCCCGTCCCGCGGTCGGCATCGGCATAGCCCTCGGGGTAGAAAGCGAAGGCGCCGAGCACGCCGCCGGGCGCCGGCACCAGCGCCCCGAACCCGGGCGCGCCGTCCTCCCCGAGCGGCACGAACAGGGCGGGGTCCGCCGCCAACACCGAAACCGTCTCCGATCGCACCGGGTCCCCGGAGGCAGGCGTGACCTCCACCGCCAATTCGGCGATCGCGGGCAGCCCCGAGCCGAAGTCCAAGGCGAACGAATAGAAGCCGCCCGGGCCAGGCGTCCCGACCGCCAGCGGCGTGTCGCCGTCATACAGCACGACCGACTCCAAGGGCAGGTCAGAATCGATGACCACCCCCAAACCGGCGCCCGGGCCAGCGGTGGGAGACGGCATCACTTCCGAAATCTGGATCGGCCCCGGCCCCGAGCCCAGCAGCAGCGCCCTCCAGAACGCACGCGGCGCCTCCGGGTCGTCGTAATCGACGTAACTCGTGATGCCGCCGGTGGGATCCGCATCGACGGGGGCGGTGTCGACCCATGAGGACAAATCGGCGCTGCGCTGCAGCAGGAAGCGTTCCCCGGGCTCGCTCGCCCACGAGATCCGCCACCACCGCGGGGTTGTCCGCGGCGTCGTCGCCGAGGGGGCCGCCGAGCTTGCCGCCGATGCCCGCGCCGATGTCCGCGACGTCGCCGAAGACGCCGCCGCCGAGCTGGCCGAGCAGCGCCTCGGCCGCCGCGCCGAGGGCGAACCCGCCGAGCAGCAACGGGATGCGCGGGGCGGCGGCCATCGCCTGCTCCGGCAGCTCGCCGAGCCGCCCGATGTAGAGGTAGTTGCCGAGGTACAGCAGCGTCAGCCCGAGGAGCGCGAGGGACAGCGCCGTGACCCCGGACACCGCCCCCGCGCGCATCGCGATCTGGAGGGGCTCGTCGAGCGAGCGCCACGCCCCCGTCGCGACGCGCGTCGAGGCCACCCGCGAGGCCCACGCCGCCACCCAGCCCGCGAGCAGCGCCGCGCAGGCGCCGAGCGCGTACGACAGGGTGACCCACAGCCCGTACTCGCGCGGCGACACCGCGGTCACCACCTCGGTCTGGTAGGCGACGCCGAAGGCGAGGAACACGCTCGCGCCGAGCACCGCGGCGAGCGCCGCCGCGACCACGTTCTGCCGCGCGAGGTAGCGGCGCACGCCCACATCCACGACCGCCGCCACCCGCATCAGCTCCTCGTCGCCGCCGGGGCGCTGCACCAGCCACCGGGCGACGGTCACCGCCATGGCCACGCCGAGCAGGCTGACCATCGAGATGAGGAGCAGCTCTGTCATGACGTTGATGCTTCATCCCCGAGGCGCGTCTCTCCGGGGGGAGAGGGGCGCCCCGGGCGTGGTGCCGTTGCGTGCCGCCGGGGCACCCGCGGATCGAACGCGCGCCCTGCTCGCCGCTGGACAACAGATAGGCAAACAATGTGCGGGTCTTTTTCGGCGCGCCGCCGCGGATTTTCCATTCGATACTGTCGCCGCCGTCGCGATATACCCGCAACGGGCCCAGGCAATAGATTTGCCAGCTTTGACTGCTTTTCGGCGCGACCTGCAGCTTGCGGGGCCGGGTCAGCCAATCCGGATCGGCGCCGCGCGCGGCAAACCGGTCATCCTGCTGAAAGAA
>JAUIGD010000623.1 GCA_030430255.1 Verrucomicrobiia bacterium | reverse complement strand
AAGGTGGACGGCGCCTACAACAGCAGCCGCTCCGCCTCCGAGGTCGACGGGAGCGTCATCCAGAACCTGAACCCGATCAACAAGGGCGACGCCCTGCGCTACAACGCGACCGGCCTGATCAACCAGCCGGGCGCCGGCGACCGGTTCGGCAGCGGCACCAAGATCCGCACCTTCGGCGACTGGGGCGCCTCCGAATCGATCGACGGCCTGCCCGCCGTCAAGTTCCAGGGCGGCGACGGCGGCGGCTACGGCAATACCGCCATCCCCTCCATCGCCGTCGACAAGATGACGGTGCAGAAGGGCGGCCGGGGCGTCCGCTACGGCGACGGCACCGACGGCGGCGTGGTGGAGACCCGGATCAAATCGGGCCGCGACTACACCGACCACCAGGCGATCAGCCTGGACGCCAGCACCGCCCGCGAAGGCCTCGCCCAGGGCGAGATCGCCGACCATGACGGCAACTGGGATTATTACGCCGCGGCCAACGGCTTCTTCGGCGACTACGACGGCGATCCGGAGAACCTGGACTCCCAGTCGGTGCTCGGGGGGCTGGGCAAATTCGGCTACAACTTCAGCACCGACACCCGCCTCGAGGTCCTGGCGATCGGCGACCGCAACCGGCCGGACATCATCCGCAATGGGAATGTGGAGCAGATCGAGAACCACACCCTGTTCGGCTCGGCCACCCTGGACCACCGGCTGAACGGCGCCCAGGCGCTTCAGGTCGGCGTGCTCGCCTCCGACGCGCAGACCAAATGGGACGCCCGCTCGCGCGACCGCAGCGTCGCCAACCAGATCGTCTTCGCCAACCACTTCCTGAGCACGTCCCTGTCGGACGGCGTCGACTATGACGGCTCGGTCGGGGCCGAGGTGAAGCGCACCAACATGGAGCGCGACGGTGTCTGGGATAACACCTTCACCGACTATGCGCTGAAGTCGACCAACGCCGTGACCTTCAACGACAATCTGACTTTGACCGGCGGGCTGCGGCACACGTGGTTCAACAACGACGTAGAATATCAGGGCGTCGAACAGGACAACCTGGCCACCGACGGCCTGTTCTCCTACCAGCTCGGCGCCTCCTACAACGTGCTGGAGAAGACCCGCGTCCGGGTGTCCTACGCCTCGGGCTACAACCGCTTCTTCGAGAAGTACGGCAATTTCGGCACCGACGTGCTCGACACCGCCGGCGCCGGCGACGAGGTGGTCGAATCCACCACCATGGAGGTCGGCGTGAACCAGGGCTGGAGCGGCGGCTATATCGACCTCGCCCTCTACAACATCGTTCAGGAGAACGTCCCGCGGCGGAACAACGGCGCGATCGAAAGCGTCGAGGTCGACCAGTCCGGCTTCGAGGCCGAGATCTTCGCCACGATCACCGATCGCCTGACGGCCTCGGCCGGCTATATGCGGGTGATCGACGTGGAGGCGACCCGGGCCGACGGGACCGAGGTCAACTCCAACATCTTCTGGGACGGCCAGGCCGCCTCGGTGCCGGACAACCAGTTCAGCCTGCGCCTCGACTACCGAGCGACCGACACGGTCGGGCTGTGGACGGCCGCCTACCACTCCACCGGCTACGACGCGGTCAATTCCGACGGGGTCACCACCAAGCGGGACGGCTTCACCCGCTGGGACATGGGGGCGAGCTGGTGGGCGACCGACAACTGGGCCCTGCGGGCGCGGGTCGAGAACATCCTGGACGAGCGCGACTTCGGCTCCACCGCGCAGGGGGTCAGCGTCAACGACGACGGCAAGCTCGGCCGGGTCTTCTGGATCGGCACGGACATCACCTTCTAAGCGGCTCGAGGACCCATGCGGTACCGAACACTTCGACGACTGCACCTCTGGGTGTCCCTCCTGGTGGCGGTACCGCTGCTTGTTCTGAGCCTGTCCGGCGCGCTGTTGGTGTACGCACCCGAGTTGCAGCGGGCCCTAGACGGCCAGGCTCGGAACACAGGCCCGGTCGGCGCATCGCTGTCTCCCACCGCGATCGTCGATCGGGTCGCCCTGCAGCGGCCGGATCTGAACATCTGGTCGATCTCCATCGCCGGTCGGGACGTCTGGACCGCCTGGCTTGCCGACGGCGCGGGCGTGCTGCGGATCGACCCGGCCACCGGCGACATCATCGAGCATTTCCACCCCAAGGACCGGTTCGAAGGCTGGCTGACGGCGCTGCACCGGCGCTATCTGGTCGACGGACCGGCGGCGCCGTGGGTGCGGCACGGGGTCTCGACGGTCGCCCTGCTGTTCGTGGTCCAGCTCGTCCTCGGCCTGTGGCTCTGGCTGAAGCCGCCCCTGCCCTTCCGTCGGCTCCCAGTGAGTTTCCGCCAGGGCACCCGCTTC
>JAUIGD010000622.1 GCA_030430255.1 Verrucomicrobiia bacterium | reverse complement strand
AAAGGGTGCGCGTGTGTGCAATGTCCAGCAAAAAAAAAATGATTTAAAAATATTTTAATAATTTTTAGTGTGACACAAAGTACATTGCTTTCTTCCTTTTGAGGCTATTTTCGCACAAAACCATGCCTACACCTCGGGCGACGTGATGCTCGATGGCGAGACCCGCTCCGGCCGGGTCGTCGTCGCCTGGCACCCCGTCGATGGCGCCTCGTTCTTCACCACCGGCCTCAACACCAACGCCGATTTTGTGAATGTCGCGGTACCGGACTTCGTCGGCAGCGACCAGTATGTCTTCGGCCTCACCGCCCGCACGGGCGGCGCCAACGAGGGCTTGACCATCGACAACCTCACCATCTGCGCCTCCGACGGCGACCTCGATGGCGACGGGCTGGGCGACGTCTGGGAACTCCTCCACGGCCTCTCCATCGACCCCGCGACCGGAGCCCTCGGCGACGATGGCGCCGCGGGGAACCCCGATGGCGACACCCTCGACAACGCTGCGGAATACGCCGCCTTCACGAACCCGAACGCGGCCGACACCGACGGCGACAACATCGAGGACGGCGCCGAACTCGCCGGCTTCGAGAGCCGCCCGCCGACGGACCCGACCAAAGCGGACACCGACGGCGACACGCTGAGCGACGAGGCGGAGACCAACACCGGCAGCTTCGTCGATATCACGGAGACCGGCACCGATCCCACCGACCCCGACACCGATGGTGACATCTACCCGGACGGCCGCGAACTCCTGCGCGGTTCCGATGCGCTCGACATGACCAGCGTCCCCCTCAGTGTCGAGGGCGGCGTCTACTCCATGGACTTCCAGGCGTACCCCGTCGGCTACCCGGAGATCGGCGACGGCTCCGCCTTCAGCAGCAGCACCGGCACCCACAGCATCGTGATCGACCGGCTGAACCCGGAGAACCGCGCCCTCCGGCTCACCGACAAAGCCGTCGGCAGCACCGCAGCGTCTTTCCGCATCCCGGCTATCCCGGGGTCTGAGCAAGGCTGGACGGCGACCTTCGACGTCGCGCTCGTCGACGCCGTTGGCGGCAACGCTCCCGCCGATGGATTCAGCTTCAACTACGGGGCGATCCTCCCAGGTGGTGAGGGCGCCGGCGAAGGTGGCATGGGTTCGGGCAACGAACTCTCCTTCGTCGTCGATACGTGGCAGAACGGAGGCGCCGGCAATGGAGTGCGCATCCTCGAAAACGGGGCGGTGATCGACCTCGGCGGCAACCCGGTGGATGTCGCCGGCCAGACGCTCCCCAACGACGGTTCGGTGCTCGCCAACGTGACGGTGGAGTTCACCCCCGAGACGGTCAGCTTCACCACCGTGGGCCTCAACAACACCAACGCCAGCTTCGTTGAGATCCCGCACACCCTCGTTCCGGACGATACCTTCAGCTGGGCTTTTAGCGCCCGGACCGGCGGTGCCACCGAGGATCTGTTCATCGACAACCTCGTCATCACCGTCCCGGCCGCCTCGGTGCCGGATCTGCGTTTCATCGACATCGCCTACGCGATCGATCCGGGCGACGGCCTCGCCGACGTGACGCTCACCTGGACCTCGGAGCCGGGCAAAGTCTACGCCATCTTCTTCTCCGACGACGGCACGGACTTCAGCGGCGACCTCGAGGACAGCTGGCCGAGCGGTGGCGAGACCACCAGCTACACCGAGGAGAACATCCCGGCATCGGAGACCACCCGCCTCTACAAAGTGGAGCTCGTCGAGTGATCGGAGCCCGGCGTCGGCACCGACCTGTTCTGCGTGGCCCCCTCACCCTGCTGGCAGGGGAGGGGGCCGCGCCCTTTTCCCGAGGGCGACTTGTGCGGCTGTCCGCTGCGGATATGTTGACTCCCCCCCAACCAACTCCCCCATGAAACCTCCCTGCTCAGCGCTCGCCTGCGCCGCTCTCTCCCTGAGTCTCGCCGCCCCCGCCGCCCTCGCTGGCGGCTACGGACCACAGAGCTTCAACAGCTACGCCTCCGGCGCGACGGATCTTGGCGACGGCACGTCCATCTCCTCCAATACCGGCGTCTGCTCGGTCAGGGGTTCGGGCAACCGATATCTCCGCCTCACCGCCAACGGCACCGGCAACACCAGCGCCTCCTTCAAGCTCCCTGACCTCGACCCCGGCTCCGAGATCTCCGAGTTCACCGTCGCGTTCGACCTGCTGATGTCGACCTCCGGCACCCCGGCCGACGGCTTCTCCCTCAATGTCGGGGACATCCCCGCCGGTGACGGCGGCGGCGAGGGAGGATTCGCCATGGCGGGGGGCTTGGTCATCGCCTGGGACACCTACAACAACGGCGGCGACCCGCAGTCGATCGAGGTCTTCGCCG
>JAUIGD010000163.1 GCA_030430255.1 Verrucomicrobiia bacterium | reverse complement strand
GGCGGTCGCCTCGAGGATCATCCCGATCGACGCCGCCCCGTCCTGGGTGCTCTGGTTCGTGCCGCGCAGGTAGACGGTGGTCTTCGAGCCCTCCACCTCGACGCCGTCCAAAGTCAGTCGTTGCACCAAGGCGGTGCGGTTGTTGTTGCCGGCCACATAGCTGTTGGCGACCACCAAGTATTTCCCGCCGTCGACCAGTTCGAGGTCGCCGGGGGTCGCGTGGACGAAGCCCGCGTCGAGTTCATCGGTGGTATCGTACGCCACTTTGACATCGGTGGCATCGGTCGGCCCGGTCTGGTTCGAACCGAGGCTCAAGCGCGCGTAGGACATGTTGACGTCGTCCAGCTTGAGGAGCTGCAACCCCACCGCGCCACCGATGCGCTCGACCGTTCCGACGGTGGGCGTGTCGGTGCGGAACGAGTGCAGCTGCAGGACGTCGGCCGCCGATGCCTCGAAGATCGCCATGCCGGCCGTGATGGTTTCGTTTTGGTTCTCCTGACGGCGGATGTAGCCCTGCGACCATCCGCTCGCGAGCTGGCTGCCCGCGAGGGTCAAATGGCTCTGCACCTCGGTCCGCTCCTCCGTGCCGACGGGGCTGAACTGGTTGTCGAAACGGGCGTTATAGATGGCCAGATAGTGCCCGGCGAGGTTCAGCGTGACGTCGGTCCCGCTCAGCGAGAAACTGCCGACATCTTCACGGACCGTGGTGTCGAAGTCGTGGGTGAAGTCGGCGGTGGTGATCGCGTCACCACCGGTCGCTTCGGTATAAATGGCGATTTCGCCCGAACCGGTTGAGCTCAGCGCCGCGTCGACTTGAGGGCAGAGAATAGCAGCCGAGGCCGCCAGAATCCCCGAAATACGGGGGAACGAGGAGGATTTCATTGGGGTTTGTTGGGGAGAACGCCGCCGGGGAGCGGCCTTGAGGGAGCGGGAATTGCAACAAATCACGCCGTGCGAGCCAAGCAAAAAGGTTCGCTTTCTCGCCCGCGATCGCCTGCGCCGCGCATTGGACACGGCGCCGGGGGACGCGACATTGGCCGAGCTGCGGTTACCCAGCCCTGCCATGCATCTCCTCACCATCGCCTTCGCCGTGCTCGGCACGCCTTTCCTCATCGGCTGTTCCGGAGGCGGCGGATCGCCCGCCGATCCTCAACCCAGCACCGGGACGGCCGCCGCCCCCGAAACCCTCCGCTTCAACGGCGCCTGCGACGCCTCCGCCGCCTGTGCGCTCGACGCGCGCCGCGTGGTGGTCGCCGACGATGAAAACAACATTCTGCGCCTCTACGACCTCGACGCCCCCGGAATGCCCCTCGCCGAATTCCCGATGGGCCGGTTCCTGAAAACCAACACCGACTCGCACCCGGAGGCAGATCTCGAGGCCTGCGCCCGCGTCGGCGACCGCATCTACTGGCTCGCCTCCCACGGCCGCAGCAAGAAAGGCAAGTGGCGCCCCAACCGCTACCTGTTCTTCGCCACCAGGGTAGTCGAGGACAAGACGGCGCCCGGCGGCTGGCGGATCGAACCCGCCGGGAGCCCGTGCCGGACCTTGCTCGCGAGCCTCCTCGCGACCCCCGGTTTGGACCTCGGCCGCACCGTCGGCAAGCTCGGCTCCGACGAGGCGGGTTCCCTGGCACCGAAGGAGGAGGGGCTGAATATCGAAGGACTCGCACCGGGCGCCGACGGCGAGTCGCTGCTCATCGGCTTCCGCAACCCCCGCCCCGGCGGCGACGCCCTGCTCCTGCCCTTGCTCAATGCCACGGCGGTGATCGACTCCGGAGCCCCCGCGCGGTTCGGCGAACCGATCCGGCTCGACCTCGGCGGGCGCGGTGTGCGCTCGATCGAGCACTCGCCCGCGCACGGCGGCTACTTCATCGCCGCCGGCTCGCACGAGAACGCCCGCATCTCGGCGCTCTACCGCTGGTCCGGCAGAGCGGCGGACAAGGCCGAGCGCCTGCGCGGATTCGACGACTTCAACCCGGAGGCGATCGCCCCCCTCCCCGGCGGCAAGCGGCTCGCGATCTTCAGCGACGACGGCACGGTGAAGTACCGGGTGCCCCCAGAACAGTCCACCGAACCGCTCGAGGATGGCGAGTGCGAGTGCAAAACGCTCCGCGACCCGCGCATGAAAGCGTTCCGAGCCGAGATCGTGGAATTTGACTAAAACGTCCGGGCTCGAAAGTTCCAAGTCCGACAGGCTCCTAGCTACGACCACGATGGACATCAGCAATCCCCGCCTGCTCAAGATCAAAGGCCTGCTCTTCCTTTTTCTCGGCCTCTTCGCCAGCGGTCTGCTGATCGCCGCGCTTCCCGACCCGAGGCTCGCCCTCCTGCTCGCCATCGCCATCTGGTCCTTCTGCCGCTTCTACTACTTCGCCTTCTACGTGCTCCACCACTACGCCGACCCGGGGTTCAAATACGCCGGGCTGCTCGACCTCGCCGGCTACCTGATCAAAGGGAAGCCGCGCGGCGGCCCGGGCGCCGGGGCGGATGCGCCATGACCCCGCCGCGAACGCCACCCCCCGCCCGCAGGGCGCCGCTCTTTGCCGCCATCACGTTGTTAGCGTCAGCGGCAGCCGCACACGCAGGCGAGGTCTCGGTCGCGGCGGTCGCCGAAGATTTGTTAGAGGTGCGCTGGCTCGACGGCCGCGCGCAGATGGCCACCCTCGGCAGCGGGGTCGACGGGGAGATCGTCGACCTCGGCGCGCTGGACACCGCCGCCGCGGACAAGACCGGTACATGGGCCGTCGCGGGCGGCCCCGCCGTGGTCGCGGTGGGCCGCAAGAGCAAGGGCGCCGCCTTCGCCCGCGTCGCCGAGTGGGACATCGCGAGCGCCCTCGGCCACCAGATCTACCTGCGCCTCGAAGCGCCGCTCGAACCCGGCCGCGACTACGCGCTCGAGGCGCCCGCTCTCAGGCTCAAGGAGCGCTTCACCTACGGCGCGGACTCCTCGCCGCCCACGCCCGTCCTACAGCTCAACCAGGCCGGCTACCTGCCCGCGCTGCCGAAATTCGCCTACGCCTCGCTCTGGACCGGCACCGGCGGGCCGCTCGACCTCGCCCCCTACGCGGGCCGCGGCTTCCGCGTGCTCGACGCCGCCACCGGCGCGGAGGCCTTCAAAGGCGAGCCGAAGCTGCGCTGGCCGCGCGACAGAGCCGAGGGCGCCGGCGGCGAGAACCTGCGCCGCTGCGACCTCTGGGAGTGCGACTTCTCCGCCCTCACGAAGCCCGGCCGCTACGTGCTCGAGTGGCCGGGCCTCGGCCGCTCGCGCCCGTTCACCGTTTCCGCCGACGCCTACGCCGCGCCCTACCGGACGCTCATGGCCGGCCTCCACGGCCAGCGCTGCGGCTGCGCCCTCGACGCCGACCACACCCCCGGCCCGCGCCCCGCCTGCCACACCGGGCCGGTGACGCTTTCCGCCCACCGCTTCACCGACGGCAGCAACGCCTTCGAGGCGCTCGCTAACAAAGCGACGAATATAAAAGCCCCGCTCCCCGGCGGCTACCACGACGCCGGCGACTGGGACCGCCACAGCGGCCACCTCGTCGTCGCCGACGCCCTCCTGCTCGTCTTCGACGCCTTCCCCGGGCGCTTCCCCGACGGCGACCTGCCGCTCCCGGAAGCCGGCAACGGCGTGCCCGACATCGTCGACGAGGCGCGCTGGGGGGTCGACTTCTTCCTGCGCCTCCAGGGCGACGACGGCGGCGTCCGCGGCGGGGTCGAGTCCACCGACCACCCGAAGTTCGGCGAGGCCTCGTGGACCGACTCGCTGCCCCTCTACGCCTACGCCCCCGACCCGCAGGCCAGCTACCGCCTCGCCGCCAGCGCCGCCGCCCTCGCCCGCACCTACGCCCGCCTGCGCATGGACGGCCTCCGCGACCGCTACCTCTCCGCCGCCGGGCGCGCCTGGGCCTGGGCCGAGGCCGACCCCGAACGCGCGACGTTCCCCGACGAACGCCTGCACGCCGCCGCCTCGCTCTTCGCCGCCACCGGCGGCGGGGCCTACCACGACGCCTTCAAGCGCGGCCTGCGCGTCAAGGCGCCCGGGCAGCCGCTCGAGTCCTACGGCGAGTACGACCAGCGCTGGGCCGTCTGGACCTACATGCTCTGCGACCGCCCGGAGGCCGACGCCGGGGCGCAGGCCGTCCTCCGCAAAGCCGCCGCCGCCTACGCCGACTGGCTCTGCATCGACACCGCCGCCAGGCGCGGCCGACGCGCCGGCTACAACTGGTGGAAGCCCTTCGGCCACGGCGCCCTCACCGTCCCCGACAACCTCGCCCTGATCGCCGCCCACCGCGCGGTCGGCGCCAACAAGTATTTGGAGCAGATGGCGCTCAACGCCGACGCCCCGCTCGGCGCCAACGCCCTCGGCGTCTGCTGGGTCACCGGCCTCGGTGACGAACCCGTGCGCGACGTCCTGCACATCGACTCCTGGTTCTCGGGGAAGGCCGCGCCCGCGCCGGGCATCGTCCCCTACGGCCCGCGCCGCTGGGAGGGCGTCGACAGCGGCTGGACGCACAGCTTCGGCATGAGGACCCTCCACCCCGACGGCGCCGACTGGCCCGCCGAAGAACTCTGGACCGCCAACTTCATGTCCCCCGCCGCCGCCGAGTTCACCGTCTGGGAATGCACCGCGCCGGCGGCCGCCGCCTACGCCTACCTCCACGCGGCCCGGCAGGAGACGGGGACGAGGCCATGAAACTCCCCGCACCCATCCGCGAGAAGCTGGGCATCCACCTGTTCCTGTGCGCCGCCGGCCTCGCCTTGCTGGCCGCCGCGGTGATGCTCTTCGCCTCCGCGTCGGGGACCTGGCTGCCCGCGCGGGCGCGGGTCAAGCGGACGGCGGTCGAGCCCACCCGCCCCGGCACCCCGGCCTGGTCGCTGATGGTGGATTTTGAATATCAAACCGATGGAACCACGGCCTCCCGCAGCCGCCTCGACGTCTTCCACGACGGTGACCGCGCGGTGACGGAGGCGCGCCTGGCCGAGTGGCCGCCGGGGAAAGAGTTCACGGTCCACTACCGGCAGGGCGCCCCGGGGCGCGTCGCCCTCCACCCCATCTCCGGCGGCGAGGCCGTCCTCGCAGCCCTGCTCCTCCTCATGGCCGCCGCGCTCGCCGTGCCGACGCTCGTCGCCTGGCGGAGCCCGAAAGGCCCCGAGCGTCCCCCCGAACGCCGATAGCGCCCGGTCAGAATTCGCTCGCGGGAGCGCCGCCGACCCGCTAGGGAACGGGCATGGTTTTCCCATCCCGCCCCCTCGGGGCCTCGCTCGCCCTCGCCACCGCCCTCGCGAGCTGCGAGAAGGAGGAGGGGGTCAGCGGCGCGCCGTCGCTGACCGACTTCGCCATCGAAGAGTCCGCCCTCCCGGCCTCCGAGGAGAACCCGCAGGTGGTCGGTGGCGACCGCTTCGAGGACTTCCACTACGCGTTCACCATCGACCGCCCGACCCCGAGCTGGCAGTTTTTCACAACCGAGAAGGCCGCCGCGATCAACCCCGACGCGGCGATGGCGATGACCAAGCCGGGCTTCGGGTTCGTCGCCGTCATCGCCGAGCCCTACGACGGCGACCTCGCCGCCTACCGGGACTTGCTCTCCGACAATGGCTCGCTGCCGACCGGCGAGTTGCGGGCGACGGAGATCGGCGGCCTCCCGGCGCTCCGCGGCGAGGCGCTGCTGGCCGAGGCCGGGGCGCAGCTCCGCTACCGGATCGCGCTCGTCCAGCGCGGCCGCTTCTTCTACCGGATCCTCGGCTGGGCCCCCGAGGTCCGCTGGGCGCGCGTCGAGGGCGAGATCGATGCCGTCGTGGACTCCTTCCGCCCCGTCGAGGGGAGGGAGCCGACCGTGCGGGCGAGCCTCCTCAGCCCGGACTCCGAAGGCTTCGGCTGGTGGATCCGCGACCGCGTCTACAGCAACGCCGCCTCCGGCGTCCGCGTCCGCTGCCCGGAGGGCTGCCGCCTGATGGGCGCCGCCGAGCTCCTCAACATGGGCTACTCCGGCGACTGCGCGGGCATCGCCGGCGGCCTCGGGGAACTCTACGTGATCGTCCTCTCCGAACCCATGCCGGAGACGGCCGGCTACGACCCCGCCGCCGCGACCGCAACCCAGCTCGGCGGCACGCTGGCCGCACCCCGCAAGGTGAGCGTCGGCGGGCGCGCCGCCGACGAGTACACCGTCGACGGCCTCGACATCGACTACCGCGTGGTCGCGACCGCCGGAGACGGGCTCTCGCACCGGGTCCTCGCGTGGTGGAAGCCCGGCGACCGCGGACGCGCGCTCGCGCTGCTCGACGACTGCTACGCGGCCATCGACTGGCTCGGCGAAACCGAGGCGGCCGAGCTCGCCGGGCGGCTGGCCAAGCTCGATCCCGGCAACGCCACGGGCGTCGACTTCGCGTTGCGGCGCGGGCGCTTCTTCGACTTCGGCAACGGCTACGAACTCGCCCTGCCGGGCGGCAAAATCTACCGCACCGAGACCCCGGCGACGACCGAGGGGGAAGGCCCGCGCGTCCGGTTCGACGACCTCCGCGGCGGCACCGGCTGCGAGGTGTACGCGACCGCGCTCGCCGCGGGCGCGGACCACGGGGAATACCACCGGGGCGAGCTGGCCCACATCGAGACCGAGTTGGAGACCGGGGCGAGGGAGGTCGCCGGCCGGGAGTTCCTCGTCACCCACTACGAGGTCGAGGGCGAACCGACCTTCTCGCGCGCGATGGCGAGCACGCCGTACGGCGGCGGCGCAGACCGCGTGATCGAGTTCTGGCTCCACCTCCCAGGCGCCGGCCGGCGGGCGGAGCTCGACGCCGCGCTGGAAGAGATCGCGGCCGGCCTCGAGACCCCCGGGGACGGCGTGCCCGAGATCGTCCGCGGGGCCGGCACGATCGCCGACCGGCGCCTCGGGTACGAGGTCGCCCACCCCTCCGCCTGGGACGTGGAACACATGGCCGTCCCGGGGATGGAGGCCGTCGGCAGCATGGTGTCCCTGGAGCAGCGCGACGTCCTGGCGGGCTTCCTCGGCATGTGTTCGCCGTACGGGCTCCAGCTGGACGTCGCCGCGAACGGGATGATCAACTCGATCGGCGTGAAGGTGGACGGCGCGACAATGACCCAGTCCCCCGCAAAGCTCGCCGGCCTCGACGCGGCGCTGCAGCAGTTCGAAGGCACGATGGGCGGCAAGCGGGTCAAGCTGAGCATCTGGACCGCACAGCGCGACAACTCGGGCTACGTCTGCTTCCTCATCGACGGGGCCAAGCTCCCCGCCGACGCCCCCGCGAAGATCGCCGGCTACGTCAGCCTGATCGACTGAGCACCCCCCGCCCCATGTTCACCGCCCCCATCGCCGCCGCCGCGAGCCTCTTCATCGTCGCCCACCGCGGCGCCTCGGGGGACGCGCCGGAGAACACCCTGCCCGCCTTCGAGCTCGCCTGGGAACGCGGCGCCGACGCGATCGAGGGCGACTTCTTCCTCACCCGCGACGGCCACATCGTCTGCATCCACGACAAGGACACCGAGGACGTCGCGGGCACCAAATTGATCGTCGCCGACTCGACGCTCGCCGAGCTGCGCGCGCTCGACGTCGGCGCTTGGAAGGGCGCGGCCTTCAAAGGTACGCGCATCCCGACCTTGGAGCAGGTGATGGCCACCGTGCCGCCGGGGAAGACGTTCTACATCGAGGTCAAATGCGGCCCCGAGATGGTCGCGCCGCTCGCCGCGGCGCTCGACGCCTCGCCGCTCGCGCCGGAACAGATCGTCGTCATCTCCTTCAACGAGGCCTTTGTCACCGCCTGGGAGAAGCGGCGCCCCGCGGGCCGCACGATGCTGCTGATCGGCTTCGACAAGAAGAGCGAGACGCTCGATCCCGACCGGGCCGAAGTCCTGCGCCGGCTCGCGGCCACCGGCGCCGACGGCCTCTCCACCAACGTCCACCCCGGCGCCGACGCGGCCTTCGTCGATGCCGTCCGCAGGCAGGGCTACGAGTACCACAACTGGACGATCAACGAACCCGCGGAGGCGCGCGCCCGCATCGACGCCGGCGCCCAGTCCATCACCACCGATTTCCCAGGCAAGATCCGCGCCGCGCTCGAGGGTGGAGCCCCGTCTCCGCCAGCTCCGTCTCCACAGTAACGGGCCAGCCCCACCTCTCGCAATCCCACCCGCGCCAAGGGCGGATCGATCCGCCCCTCCCTCACCGTCCCCCCACTCGGGCATTCGAATCTTGCCACGCGGCGGCTTGCAGCCCCCGCCACTCCCGCCGAACCTCCGCGCGTGTCCGCCGCCGCGACCTCCATCCACCCCACCGCCGTCATCGACCCCGCCGCCCAGCTCGGCGCGGGCGTGCAAGTCGGCCCCTTCTGCGTCATCGGCGCCGGCGTCCAGCTCGGCGACCGCTGCGTCCTGCACAACGGCGTCACCTTGACCGGCCCCTCGACGATCGGCCCGGACAACACCTTCTACCCCTACGCCGCCGTCGGCGGGCGCAGCCAAGATTTGAAATACGAGGGTGAGCCGACCTACCTCGAAATCGGCCAAAACAACACCTTCCGCGAGTTCGTCACCGTCAACCGCGGCACCGCGCCCGGCTCGAAAACCGCGATCGGCAGCGGCGGCAATTTCCTTGCCTACGCCCACATCGCCCACGACTGCATCGTCGGCGACGGCGTCATTTTCTCCAACAACGGCACCCTCGCCGGCCACGTCACCGTCGGCGACCACGCGATCCTCGGCGGCCTCAGCGCCGTACACCAGTTCTGCCGCATCGGCCGCGGCGCCATCACCGGCGGCTGCAGCAAGATCGTCCAGGACGTCCCCCCCTTCATGATCGCCGACGGCAACCCCGCCGCCGTCCGCGGCGTCAACACCGTCGGCCTCAGCCGCCGCGGCTTCTCCGACGACCAGGTGCGCGCCCTCAAGGAAGCCTACAAGACGATCTACCGGCGCGACCTCAACACCGCCGCCGCGGTCGCCGAACTGAAGTCGCAAATCGCCACCGCCCCCGACGACCACCCCGTCCGCGAACTCGCCGCGTTCATCGAGTCCAGCGAACGCGGCATCGTGCGCTGAGCGCCCCCGCCCCAACACTGGAGGGCGGAGCTCCGCCTCCGCCGTGACCGACCGGAGGGCAGGCGTTCCCGCCTGTCGCCAGAGCGCCACCGCAAACCCGCACGCGCCAAAGGCGACCCTCGCACGCCACGCACGACGTGGCATCGGCGTCTCGCCGATGTCCGTGCCGGAGGCGTCCCGCCTCCGAGCCAGGCGGAGCGCACCCCCCTGCCGAACAACTGGAGGGCGGAGCTCCGCCTCCGCCGTGACCGCCCCGGAGGGCAGGCGTCCCCGCTTGCCGCCAGAGCGCCACCGCAAACCCGCACGCCCCACAGGCGAACCTCGCACGCCACGCACGACGTGGCATCGGCGTCTCGCCGATGTCCGTGCCGGAGGCGTCCCGCCTCCGCGCCAGGCGGAGCGCACCCCCCGCCCCAACACTGGAGGGCGGAGCTCCGCCTCCGCCGTGACCGTCCGGAGGGCAGGCGTCCCCGCCTGCCGCCGAAGCGCCACCGCAAACCCGCACGCGCCAAGGGCGAACCTCGCCCCGCCCGAGCTCCGGCCTCCCCAACCCACCCAAAAACAGGCTTGTTTTCCAGCCCAAACCCTCGCTACCCTCCGGGCGAACCTTTGAATTGAACCAGCGCCTTGGGAGGAGGAGCTGCAAGTCTACGCTGGCAGTGAGTTCCCCGAGCGCGCCCTTCGCCCGCTCCCATGTTCCCTTTCCATCGCCGCCTCGCGGCCCCTCTCACCGGCACCCTGCTCGGCCTCATCGCCGCCACCAACGCCCCGGCTCTCGAGTTCACCGCCCAGGTCCTCCGCGAGAGCGACGGGCTGCCGATCCAAAACGCGCGCGTGACCCTCGATGCCTCCCCCGGCGGCGAGGTGGACTTCGAACTGTTCTCGACCGCCTTCGGCTTCGCGGCCTTCGACGACGTCCCCGCCGGCGCGTATCAACTCGCCGTCACCCACCCGAACTTCCTCCCCGAGACGAAGGCGGTCACCCTGAGCACCGACACCGAAACCGCCGTCGTCGAACTCGCCGCCGACGCCGGCGCCCCGCCCTCCTTCGACGTCTTCGCCTCGGTGCACGGCGTCATGACCGGCCTGCAGATCCCCGGCGCCACCGTCACCGCCACCCGCACCGATCCCGGCGGAGGCGGCACGACCCACACCGCGACCACCAACGTCAGCGGCGAGGCCACCTTCCGCTCGCTGCCGACGGGCTTCTACAGCTTCGACGTGACCCCGCCGAACGGCGGCTGGTCGGCTTACACCTCACCGAGCGTCCAGCTCGACAAAGACCACCATGCCGACTTCAACCTCGTGCCGGTCAAATTCGACGCCGAGATCATCGTCGAGGGCTTCGACCCCGCCGCCGGAGACGAGGGCGAGGAGGGCCCGCTGAAGGACGTCTGGGTCGAGGTCACCGGCTACGACGAGGCCCAACCCGACTCGGAGGCGGTGCCGGCCCGCGTCGGCGTCACCGCCGCGAACGGCCGAACCTTCCTGCGCGGCCTGCCCTCCGGCGTCCGCTACAAAGTGAAGGTGAAGAAGTACGGCTACACGCCCCAAGCGTTCGAGATCCCGCCGCGCAACGGCGGCGCCCAATTCTCCGACACGGTTCAACTGCAGATCGAAGACCGCTCGCTGGAGGTCGAACTCGACTTCCCGACCTACGCGAAGCTGGAAGTCTTCGAGGGCGTCAACGTCGAGCTGCGCGGCCTCCAACACACCAATACCGCCGGCATCGAACGCGAACGCGACACCGGCTCCTCGCCGGAGTTGCGCCTGTTCGAAAACCTGCTCCCCGGCCGCTACGAGCTGCGCGTCGAGGGCGAGGGCGACGACCCCTCGCTGATGATCCACCCGCACTTCGAATACGTCGATTACGTGGAGATCCTCGCGACGGACCAGACCGAGCACCTCGCGGAGCTCGAGGTCCGCCCGGCGCGGGTGCTGGGCCAACTTCTCGCCGCCTCCGAACGCCACACCGAGAACCAGAACGGCGACCGGCTCGAATACGAGGTCCTCATCGAGGGCCGCCCGTTCTACGAGCCGCTCGCGAACACCCAGATCGAATTCGTCGAGGCCACCGCCGACGCCTGCCTCGCCGAGGAGGAGCGCGTCGTCCCGGTCACCACCGACGCCGAGGGCCGTTTCGTCGTCGAGCTCCCGCCCGCCCGCTGGGGCCTGCGCGCGGAGCAACTGACCACCCACTGGGGCAGCCACGTCCTGATCAAAGAGATCGGCGCCGAACCGGAGGCGCTGCCGGCTTTCCCCGCGCCCTCCTTCAAACAGACCTTCCCCGCCGCCGGCCAGGGCTGGCCCTTCGCCGAAGACTGGCCCTTCCCGGGCGAGCCGCCGAGCAACGGCACCCCGCGCCCGGGCCACCCTTTGATCCTCGAGGGCGGCGACTATCAACTCGATGCCCACCTCCGCGAACAGACCGTCGCGGTCAGCGGCGCGGTCACCGGTGACAACCCGCCGACCCAGTCGCGACTGATCGGCTTCGAGCGCCTCGAGGACGACTCGCTGCTCCCGATCCGCGTCACCGAATACGGCGACCTCAACGACGGCTTCACCGCCACGCTCGAACCCGACGGCGGCGGCGACGCCATGACCAGCGAGCTCTTCCCCGCCTTCCACCCGCGGCGCCTCGACGGCGGCGGCTTCGAGAGCGACGGCTTTTTCCACTTTCCGAAAGTCCCGCCGGGCAACTACACGCTGAGCTTCGACCACGAGCGCTACACCTTCCAGCGCATCACCTTCCCGGACTTTAACCCGATCTCGCCGGCCGACCTCAGCTTCGAGGTCAAAGGCTGGGCGGCCCCAGGCGTCCTGCCTGCCGAGGACCCCGCCGACCTCTCGATCCCGGAGCCGCTCACCACGATCCCGCCCGGCGGCTTCAGCTTCTTGCAGGCACACACCTTCTCCGCCGAATACCAGCAGGGCGGCCCGATCACCATCCGCCGCCACGTCTGGATCGAGGACCCCGAAGATCCGCCAAACCGCTACGAGCTCGACCGCACGGACACCTACACCGAGAACAGCGCGAACTTCGACTACGTCCGCCCCACCTACTCGGGGAGCCGCATCTTCGACGGCGGCAGCAAGATTCCCCACGGCTCCTTCACCTTCTGGGACGGTTTCCGCGGCACCGCCACCGGCGGCGCGCAGTCCTTCGACCACTACCAGGGCGGGCCGATGGACAACAGCTACGACATCGGCGACGGCACCGGCGCCCCGGCGGAGTTCGACTCGCTACCCGTGTACGCCTCGCCGAACAGCGACGGCGGCGGTGGCGGCGGCGCCAGCTACCCACTGCAGGTCTTGGTGGTGAACCAGGCCGAACCCGACAGCGACCCCATCGACGGGATCGGCGTCATGCTCAACAACGGCCCGACCCTCTCCTCCGGCACCACCCATAACCTCCCCGGCCCCTTCGACCCCGACTTCGTCCCGCCGGTGGCGATCACCACCGCCCCTTGGGTCGGCGTGCCGAGCGGCGAGTTGACCGTCGATTTCAAACCCATCATCGCCCACGAGCTGCAGAACATCGACCTCGATGGCGGCGGCGGCGGCCTCGTGCCGACCCTCACCGTCTTCGTCCAACGCGGCATGGAGATCAAAGGCACGGTCACCGCGGCCGGGGTCGGGGGCG
>JAUIGD010000621.1 GCA_030430255.1 Verrucomicrobiia bacterium | reverse complement strand
GCCGCCACGGTGGCGGGCATGCTCCTCAACTGGGCGGTGCCGTTGACCGTGCTCGCGATCCTGGCGCTGGTCGCGGGTTACGCCGACACCGACGGGGGTTCCTGGCAGACCCTGCTGACGGTCGCCAGCCTCGGCTGCCTCGCCTCCGCGGGCGTGTTCTTCTTCCGCTTGAAGTCGGGTGCCCGGCGCGGCGGTTGGAGCGAGAAACTGCTCGCGGGCGCCGCCCTGTTCACCGTCCTCTCGCTGCTCGGGCTGCTCGTCGCGCTGCTGTTCCGGTGGCTTTTCGACGACGGAAGCGATGGTTGGGGCCGGTGGAGCGACCTCGGCGACCTCGCCTGCTCCATCCGGACGTCGCCGCTGGGGTGTTGGACCTCGGGCACCAGCCTCGCGGCGTTGGCGGGCGCCGTCGCGACCGTGCTCCCCGCCGTCCTGCGTTTCGTCCCCGTGTTCCGCGGGGAGCGGACGCGGAAGATCCTGACCCGGGCGGCACTCGCTTTGGCCGGCCTGTTCTTGCCGCTGCTCGGCCTCGCGGTCTTCCTGGCGCTCTACAGCGTCGGCCTGGTGGAGCTGGTGCCCACCTTCGGCAGCGGCAGGCGCCTGCTCTGCATCCTGATCGTTGCCCTGCTCCTCATCTCCTTCCTGATCCTGAACATCAACCAGACCGCACCGCACCGGCTCTACCGCGATGCGCTCGCGCGCACTTTCGTCGAGAGCGACGGATCGGGGGACGCGCCGGTGCCGCTGGCAGCGATCAACAGCGGCGGAGCCGCCCCCTACCACCTGATCAACGCCGCCGCCAACCTGCCCACCAGCCAGTCCCCCGGCCTGCGCGACCGCAAGTGCGACTTCTTCCTCTTCTCCAAACGCTGGACCGGTTCGCCGGTGCTCGGCTTCACGAGGACGGATGACTGGAAGATGGACGGGGACCCGCCCGACCTGGCGACCGCGATGGCGATCTCCGGGGCGGCCTTCTCATCGTCGATGGGCTTGGGCTCCGTCCCGACGCTCCGATCGCTTCTCACGTTCCTCAACGTGCGGCTCGGCTACTGGATGTGCCGGCCGGGGCGCGGCCTGTCGTCCAGCCCCGGCTTCACCTGCCTGCTGCGCGAGATGTTCGGGATCAAGATGGACGAGCGCCGCGCCTGGGTGAACCTCTCCGACGGCGGCCACATCGAGAACCTCGCGACCTACGAACTGCTGCGCCGGCGCTGCAAATTCATCGTCTGCGTCGACGGGGAGGCCGATCCCGAGTTCACCTTCAAAGGCTTGATGACGCTCGTCCGGCACGCGCAGATCGACTTCGGCGTCCGCATCGATCCCGAACTCGGCGAGCTGCGCCCCGAGCCGGAGACCGGCCACAGCCGCAGCCACTCCCACCTGTGCCGGATCCGCTATCCTGAAATCCCGGCCGGCCCGGATGGTTGCGGCGGCCGCCCCGCCGAGACCGGTCTGCTGCTTTACACCAAACTGTCGGTCACCGGCAACGAGTCGGAATTGATCCGGCGCTACCGCACCAACCACCCCGAGTTTCCGCACCAGAGCACGCTCGATCAGTTTTTCGACGAAGAACAGTTCGAGGCCTACCGCCAGCTCGGCGTGCATGCCGCCGAAGGCCTCTTCGCCCCCTGCCTCATGGACGGCGAGCCACACCCGCCGACGGTGCAGGCATGGTTCCGCAAGCTGGCGAAGAACCTCCTGTTACCGGAACCGTGGGGCTAGCCCGAATCGATCACCAAGCACCGGGCTACGGCTTGCCCTCGTTGATGCTGAGGGCGTTGCCGTTGGGAACGGCTCGGGCAGGGTGTCTACCCAGCCGCTTCGCCGATCCCTGCCGCCGCCTACTCAGCATCAACGAATGGCGGCGCCTCGCCTGCGGATGTGGTGATCGATTCGGGCTAAGAGGGCGCTGGGGCCATTGAACAACGGGGGGCTCCGTAGACGCGGACCGCGCCGAGAGACCCTTCGCGTTGCTCAGGGTGACAGCTCCGCGGAGTTCAGGGCGGTGTGTGGGATGGCCACCAGCTCTGCTAAGGAGATGCGGTGTCATCCTGACGAGCGGAGCGACGGAAGGATCCCGCGCTGATACCGGTGCGCCGAGCCACCGGGACGCCCCGGATGGCCTGCCGGGTGCGAAGCGGGCGGGCAAGGAGACGCCTCCCCGTCGATGCCCCACCTGAACCCAAAAGACAACACAGCCCCCCGGGGAGGGGGGCTGCGTCGCGTCCGTCTGTCGGGCGGGTTTGATCCCGTCTCCTTGGCTTAGTCGATGAGCAGGCGGTAGTCGTTGTAGACATCGCCCCAGTTCTTGATCTTGACGGTGAACTTGCCGGTCCATTTCGGCGTGACCGAGGCCA
>JAUIGD010000162.1 GCA_030430255.1 Verrucomicrobiia bacterium | reverse complement strand
AAAGCGGCATCCGAGATCCACCAATCGTGCCCCACGAACCGGGCGATCTCCGCGCCGCCGGCGAGGTCCCAGACGATGGCGATGTTGTCGTCGCCGGCGGTGACGAGGAGGCTGCCGTCCGGGGAGAAGGCGGCGGCCGAAGGGGCTGCGGTGTGCGCCTCCAGCCGATGGACGGCCTCGCCGGAGGCGGTGTCCCACACGACGGCCTTGTTGTCGGTCGCGCCGGAGGCCGCCAGCCGCCCGTCGGGCGAGAGGGCGACCGTCCATATCGCCGCACCGCCGTGGCCGCGCAGGTCGTGTTTGACCTCGTCCGTTTTAGAGTTCCAAATTTTTGCTAGACCGTCGTCGCCGCCGGAGAACACGGTCTCGCCGTCCGGGAAGAAGAAGGCGTTCGCCACCCCGCCCCGGTGCAGCAGACGCTCCGCCAGGCGGGCGCCGGTGCGCGCGTCCCAGACCACCACGAAACCGTCCGCGGAGCAGGTGACCAGACGCGTCCCGTCGGGCGAGAAGTCGATCCCGCTCATGCGTGTGGGGTTCTCTCCAGTCGGTGGGAGCAGGTGGCTCTGCGGTCGGGGAGGGTGTTCGAAGACGAGCTGATCCCAGTCGGCGGTGCGCCAGATCTCGACCCGACCGTGTGTGCCGCCAGCAGCCAGCTGGCCACCGTCAGCCGACGCCGCCAGCGCGTAATGCTTCTGTTCGGAGTCGAGGAAATACCCGTGTTCCGCGGCTCGGTGACCCGGCAGGACCACCGAGCCGAAGGTGACGGCGCCGAAGGCGAAGGAGCCGCCCGGCAGAGGGGCGACCGGGGTGTTCCAGGCGAACGCCTTGAAGGGCAGTAGCAGCGCGCCGTGCCGAGCGTCATAGACCCCGGTGCGGTGCGCCAGCCGCGTGCCGTCGGAGGAGAACTCGACCGGGGCCTGGTGACCCCAGCGCTCCGGGTCGAGCGACCTATCGAGGGCGCCGGTCTCCAGATCCCAGACCCTGCCGGGCCAAGCCGCCAATTTTCCGCCCGGGCTGACGCCAAAGTGATGCGCGCCCTGCAAGTCCCCCTCGAGCTGCAGCCGGCGCGTCTCGCGACCGTTGCGCCAGTCCCAGAATACCGCCTCGCCAGTCTCGGTCACGGTCAGGATCTGCGAGTCGTCCCAGGGCACGCGACGCGGGCCGATGCCGCCGTCCGCCCGCCAGATCTCGCCGCCGTCCGCGGCGCGCCAGACCGCGACCTCGCCGCTGGCCCGGCCGCTGGCGACGAAACCGCCACCCGGGCCGAGGAACAGGACCGAGCGGAGTTCCCCCGAACCGCCGCGATGCCGATAGGCCGAGATCACACCACCGTCGATCGCGGCGATCTCCGCCGCCCCCTCCGCACCGCCGACCACGACGCGGTCGCCCGCCGGGGAGATGTCGATGCAATAGATCGGGTCCAGCCCAGTGGCGAACGATAGGTCCGGGCGGATCTGGCGTCGGGACCAATAGTTCCACTCAAAGCCCTTCTCGCCGAACGGCTCTGCGTTCTTCAGATGGGCGCGCACCGATGCAGGTTCCAGCCGTTCGAAGTCGCCGCCGATGAGGTTCATCGTCGCCGTGTAGAGCTGGCGGCGCGTCTCCTCGCGTTCGGCGAGCAGGCGTTCGCGGCTCATCACCATGAAAACGAGAAGACCCGCCACCAGCGCGATGCACGCGGCCCACAGCGAGGCGACGAGCGGCCGCCGCCGCACCCAGCGGGCGGCCCGCTCCGGTGGCGACATCCGCCGGGCGGCGACCGGTTCGCCCTTGAGGTAGCGCTTCAGGTCCGCCTCCAGTTCGCGCGCGGTCGCGTAGCGATGCTCCGCCTCTTTGCGCAGACATTTGAGGCAGATCGTGGCGAGGTCCCTGCCGATGCCCGACTCCTCCTCGCGGGTGAATTTGGCCTCGTCCTCGATCACCCGCCGTAGCACCTCGTGGGTCTCGCCTCTCCCGAATGGCCGCCGGCCGGCGAGCAGGCGGAACAAAACTGCGCCCAGCGAGAAGACATCGGTCGCGGTGGTCACCGCCGCCCCGTCGCCGCGCGCCTGTTCGGGCGCCATGTAGGCGGGCGTGCCCATGACGGATCCGGTGAGGCTGAGCGCGTCGCCGCCGCCCTCGAGCCGCTTGGCGAGGCCGAAGTCGCTGAGGCAGGCGCGGCCCTCGGCGTCGAGCAGGACGTTCTCCGGTTTGATGTCGCGATGGATGACCCCGTTCTCATGCGCGTGGGCGACCGCCGCGACGATCTGCAGGAGCAGTTCGACCGCCCGGCGTGGTTGTCCGAACTCGCCCATGCGCGCGGCGAGCGTGCCGCCCGGCAGGTAGCGCATGGCGAAGAAGGGTTGGCCCTCGAGTTCGCCGTGGTCGTAGACCGGCACGATGTGGGGGTGGTCGAGGCCGGCGATCGCCTCGAGTTCAATCTGGAAGCGCAACTGTGCAGCCGCGTCGGCGGCGAGGTGGTCGAGGCGTTTGAGGGCCACCTGGCGGCCGATGAGCCGGTCTTCGGCGAGATAGACCACGCCGTTCGCCCCCCGGCCTAACACTTTACCGATCTCGTAGCGCTCGCCGGCTCCGGTCGGTTGCCCGGCATCGTCGGCGTCGCTTTCGAGGCTGTCGCCGAGCATGCCCGCGAAGCAGCGGACGCACATGGCCTCAACCCCACCGGTCGGGGTCGACAGGGGGTCGCCACAGGTCGGGCAGCGCGCTGGCTCGACCTCCTGCATCAGGCGATGACTTGCATCAGGTAGCGGATCTCGTCGTCGATGTCTCCGGGGTGCTCCACGATCTGCGCGACGGCGTTGCGCAAGGCCTGGTGGAAGCGCTGCCGCAGCCGGTGGGCGGCGGCTTTGAGTCCACCTTCGGACATGCCCAGCGTGAGCGCCTGTTCGGCATAGCTTCTGTCGCCGCCCATCAGTTGCGAGTGGAGGATCCGGAAGCGGTCGAGCTGACCCTCGGCCTGGTGCTCTTCCTCGATGCGCGCCCAAACGCCTTGGAAGACCTCGCGCGCCCACTGGCGGTCGAACTCGCGCTCGGGGTCGTCCCCGCCGCCTGCGAGCAAAGCCTCGACGTCCTCGATCGGCAGGTGCGCCGCGCCGCCACCGCGTTTCTTCGCAGCGGCGAGCCGTTGTGAGTTGCTGAGGTAGCCTTTCAGGCGTGAGAGCAAGAAGGTGCGGAAGCGGCCCTTGTCCGGATCGGCGCCCCGGAGATGTCTCCGCCCGGCGACCACCTCGGCGAAGAAGTTCTGTGTCAGGTCGGCGGCCTCGGCATCATCGCCACAGCGCCGGCGGATGAATGCCAGCACCGGGTAGCGGTAGCGGTTGCAGAGTTCCGTCAACGCTGCGCTGGCGCGGTCCGGGCGCGTCGAATCGGCCTCGCGGACAAGCGTCCACGAGGTGTCGAGGAAGCGGGTCTCGAGATGTTCTTCCAAGGGGGCGGAGGGGGCTTCGAAATTCTGATGAAAGTGACATGTGCTCAAGCTTTATCGACAGCGGCGAGGAGCCGGTCGGGCTTGCCCGTTCTTCCCCACGACGCAGAACCCCCGGCGCTGGGGGCGTCGGGGGTTCGCGTCCCACCTCCCCGGGTGGGCCATCGAGAGCTATTGGTGGGCGGTTGAACTTCGCCCCCTCAGTTCGCCGGCGTGTTGCGGTGGACGAACGCGCCGGAGCGGCGCCCGGAGTCGAAGTTGAGGATGACGGCACAGTCGCCGCCGGGCGCCAGCGCCGCCGCGCGGCCGCCGCCGCCGCCGTCCTGCGTCTCGGTGAGGAACGGGCGGCGCACGATCTCGATCCCGCCGGCGAAGTCGAGCTCCTCACCGGCACGGATCAGCAGCCCCGCCGCGCCGCCGGGCGCGGCCCTCCACACCCCGTGCGCGGACGTGTTCCCCACGCCGCCCACGCCGACCCGCAGCACGCCGTTGAAGGCGTAGCCGCCGTCGGTCGCCACCGACAAGACCGGCAGATTCTTGAACACGCCGGCGGTGCCGGGCGCGACCTGCCCCTCGGCCGCGAGCAGGCCGACCAGCCGATCGCCGTCGAACAGCCCGCCGTCCTCGGTCGAGGCCAGTGGGATCGCGGGGTCGCGCAGCGTCGCGGCGAAGAACAGCTTGGACCCGCCGCGCTGGAGGCGGTCGAACGCGGCGAACCGCGCGCCCTCGACACCCGGCACGGCGTCGCCCTCGCGGGCGACCACCCACACCCCGGCCTCGCGATCGGCCCGGCAGATGACGTCGTTGTCGGCCGCGGTCACCGTGGCGCCGCGCAGTTGCGCGTAGAACGCAACCCGCCCGGCCTCGTCCAGGCAGACGTCCCACACGCGGTCGAGCTGCGCCCCGTCCTCCGTCACCACATCGCCCTCGCGGGCGAGCAGGTGCAGGTCGCCGACCGGGCCGGCGAACACCGCCCGGTTGTCACCGCCGGCGCCCGCCATGGTCGTGATGAAGGCCAGGTCGCCGGCGTCGTTGGCGGCGAGCTGGTTGTCGAACTTCCCGAAGCGCGCGCCGCCGCCCAGCCCGGCGTCGTCGCCCTCGCGCACGAGCAGGCCGTCGCGGTGGCTGAAGATGCCGGAGTTGTTCGAATCATCGACCGGCCCGCCCTTGGTGAGGTAGCCCAGATAGATCAAGTCGGTCTCCCCTTCGCCGGCTTCGACGACCGCCCAGCCCGCGAGCGGCAGCTTGTCGTAGCTGGCGCCCGCGACCGGCGACGGACCGCCGACGACGGCTGCTTGCTCGCCCGCCACCCAATAGCCGTCGCGCCCGTCGGTCAGCCGCGCCCGCCAGCTGACGCCGCCGGCGGAGCCCACCGCATAGCGGTCGAATGCCACGGGCGCCAGCCCAGCCGAGACGTTCGCCTCCGAGCCGGGTACGCCCGCCCATAAACCGTGCGTGCCACCCTCGGTCAAGGCCTCCACCAGCAGCTCGCCGGCCGCGTTCAGATGGGCTCCCAGCACCGCGGTGAAGTTGTCCTCACCGCCTGCGGCCAAACCGCTGACCGGTCCGGCGATCAAGGGTGGTAGCGGGTCGCCCGGCCCAGCGTCCTCGGCCTCGAACGCGCCGATGTCCACCGAGCCGCCGACCACGCGCGGGAAGCCCGCACCGCGCTGGTCGAACTCGACGCCGGGCGGCACGTCCCCGAAATCTCCGGCATCGATCGCCGGACTGGAGGGCACCAGCGCGTGGGTCAAGGTCGGCCCGCCGTTGCCGGCCAGCGGCGCGAGGATGTCGGCGATGGTCTGCCCGGGGGCGAAGGTGAGGTCGGCGGCAATCCCGATACCGCCCTCCGATTTGTCGCCGATGAAGTTGGCGCCGTTGCTGACGATCTCCTCTTCGGATCCATCGTTGCTGATGTCCGGGCCCGCCGTGTTCCCCGCGACGATGGAATTGCGCAGGTTGAAGCTCCCGAAGGTGTGCGCGACCCCTCCGCCTTCGTTGTCCGAGATCGTGGAATTGCTGATATCCAGGGTGAAGTTTTCGTGATACACCCCACCGGCAAAGTCTGGTGCCGAGTTCCCTGAAATCGTGGAGTTGCTCACCCGGAGGTAGGCGTCGACCCAGATCCCGCCGCCGCGACCGGCAGAGTTCCCCGCGATCGTGGAGTCGATCACGTGCACCGGGATATGAGAGCTCGCGATCCCGCCGCCGTCCTCGCTGGCTGCGTTGCCGGATATCGTGCAGCGCGTGAACGACATCGAACCGGGGTCGAGGACGCCAGCGATCCCGCCGCCGAAGCTGGCGGAGTTGCCCGAGATGTCCGAATCGGTGACGATCAGCGTCCCGATGAAGTTGAGTATCCCTCCACCTTCGGCGCACGCTGCCGCGTTCCCATGGATCGAGCAAGACTCGATGATGCTGGTGCTGCCGTAGGCGTAGAGTCCTCCGCCGTGTTCCCCGGTCGTCTCGTTGTCTCTCAGGGTACAGAGCGTCATCGCGAGGTTGGAATCGATGGTGTAGATGCCAGCTCCGCGGAAGGCGAGGTTCTCCGCCACGGTGCAGTCCCGGAGCGTCAGCTCGGAGGAGTTGGCCGAGATCCCCCCGCCCTGCCGGTTGGATCTGTTTCGGATCAACTCGCAGCCATCCATGATCAGGGTCGCCCCGAACAGGTAGATCCCGCCGCCGCCGTCGGCGGTGTCGATGTTGTATTGGAAAGAGCAATCCTCCAGCTCCACGATGCACTCCCCGAGGGCATAGGCGCCGCCGCCCCCGCCGCCCTCGTCGAAGATGAACTCGCCATTGGCGAAGATGCCACCGCCCTCGTCGCCGATGTTGTCCTCGATCCGGCAGCGTTCCATGGAGATCTCGGCCGGTCCGCTGAGGTGGATGCCGCCACCGTCGTCGCCCTGGTTCTCCAAGACCGCACAATCTCTCAGTTCCGCGACGGCCCCCGTCTGCAAGTGGATGCCGCCCCCGCCATGGCCCTCGCTGAGGGGTTCGTTCTCCACGATGCGGCATTCGTCCATGCTCATCGTGCTGGCGTCCCGGAGCATGATCCCAGCGCAGACGCCCCCAGCGTTCTTGGAGACCCGGCTATTCTCCGCGGTCAAAGTGCTCGCGTCCTGGAGGTAGATCGCACCGCATTCATCGCCCCGAAAGCGGTCCACCCGGCAGTCCTCCAGCGTCAGATCGCTCGCCCCGCGGAGCAGAATCCCGCCGCACTCGGCGCCGTGTCCGCCCTCGAACCAGCAGTCGTTCATCGCGATGCTCGATGCGACCGCGATCATGCCGCCGCAAACTAGGGCGTTGTTGCCTTTGACGTCGCAATCGGTCATCGACACGAAAGAGCGATCCGCGAAGAGCGCCGGCTCGGGGGTCGGGTGCCCGGGTCCGGGGAACAATTTGCAGCGGACGATATCGAGGCTGCAGGTGAGCGCCGCGATGCTGTTGTGGTCCGGACCGTACACATAGAGGCCGTGGATCAAGGTCGGGACCGCCTTGGAACTCCCCGCCTCGACCTGGATGAATGGGGCCGCGGGGCCGGCCTGGGGCGCGGGTAGCAAGGTGGTGAAGTCCGCGTCGCCTACCAGCTCCGCGCCTTCGCCGAGCCTGATCGGATCCTCCAAGTAATCGCCGAGGGCGATGTTCACCCGGCCGGTGCCGCCGGTGGCGGCGACCGCCTCCACCACCGTGCTGAAGGCGTCGGTGCCGAAGATCAGCCCGGCGACGGGGCCGCCGTTGATGCCGTTCCAGGTGACGGTGTCGCCGGCGTCGAGGCCCGAGGCACCCTGGTCGTTGGTGATCGTGTAGGGGCTGTGGAAGTTGGCCACGTAGGCCGTCGCGATTTGGGCGCAGGCGGCACCGGAGACGGCGAACAAAGCGGCGGCCGCAACGGCCAAGGGGCGGGTTTTGGGAGATCGATGCTTCGTCATGCCCTGTTCTCCGCCGCGCGGGTGCCCGGCATAACAAGCGGCGTGCATTTTTTTTCGCGATCCCTACACTCCGGTCGCCCCGCCCTGCATGCCAGCGCCCGAGTCACCGCCGAAACTCTTCCCCGACACGCGTTGGACCATCGTCGTCCAGGCCGGTGGCGGAGCCGACGAGTCCGAGCGCGAGCGAGCGCTGGAGCAGCTCTGCCGCGCCTATTGGTACCCGCTCTACGCCTTCGCCCGCGGGCGCGGCTGCGCGCCGGAGGAGGCCGAGGACCTGACGCAGGAGTTCTTCGCCAACATCCTGAGGCGCGACTTGTTCGGGCGCGCGCGCGCGGACTTGGGCAAGCTGCGCAGCTTCCTCCTCGGAGCCTTCACCAAACACATCGCGGGCCGGCGCCGCGCCGACGCGCGCCTCAAACGCGGCGGCGGGACGAAGCCGCTGCCGCTCGACCTCGCGGACGCCGAGGGCCGCTTCCGCGACGCCCCGGACCCCGGCGCCGACCCGGAGCGCGGCTTCGCGAGAGATTGGGCGCTGGCGATCGTCGACGCCGCCCTCGACGCCCTCGGGCGCAGCTATGGCGACCGCGGGCGCGGGCGGCACTTCGACCGACTGCGCCCCTTTCTCGAGGGCGATGCCGAGGCAGCGAGCTACGCGCGCGCCGCGGCCGAACTCGGCCAGGAGGTCACCGCCGTGCGGCAGGAGGTCCACCGCATGCGCCGGCGCTACGGCGACGCCCTGCGCGAGGCCATCGCCGACACGCTGGCCGCACCGTCCGAGGAGGAGGTCGAGGCGGAGCTGGCGGAACTCCGGCGCGCCCTTTTGGACTAGCAAGCCGATGGATTCAAAACGAGACGCGCGGGCGGAGCGGGCGCTGCACCTGATGGGGCTGGCCTCCGGGGACAGCGAGCCGGCGGTGCCGGCGGCCCCATCGCAGGGCGGCACCGGCGACTACGAGCCGCTGCGCGAGCTCGGCGAGGGCGCGTTCGGCGTCGTCTGGGAGGCACAGCAGACGCGGCCGGTGCGGCGGCGCGTGGCGCTGAAGATCCTCAAGGGCGGCCGCGCCACGCGCGAGGTCCTGCGCCGCTTCGAGGCCGAGAAGCAGGCGCTCGCCCGCATGGACCACCCGGGGATCGCCCGCGTCTTCGATGCGGGATCGACGCCGGACGGGCTGCCCTTCGTCGCCATGGAGCTGGTCGATGGCGCGCCCATCACCGAGCATTGCGAGCGGCTCGGGCCCGCCGTCGAGGACAAGATCCGCCTGCTCCTCCAAGTCTGCGACGCCGCCTCCCACGCGCACTCGAAGGGCGTCATCCACCGCGACATCAAACCGAGCAACATTCTCGTCGATGCCGGCGGGCGGGCGAAGCTCATCGACTTCGGCATCGCCCGCGCCGTCGAGGAGCCGCTCGTGGACACGCTCGCCGGGACGCGCGACGGGCAGGTCGTCGGGACCCTCGCCTACATGAGCCCCGAACAGGCGGCCAGCCGCGGCGCCGAGGTGGACGTGCGCAGCGATGTGTATTCGCTCGCGGCGGTCCTCTACGAGCTGCTCACCGGTTCCGCCCCGCTGGGCGTGCGGAGCACGGGGACGACCGACTTAGAGACCAAACTCCGCGCCCTGCGCGAGGCTGCCCCGCCCCGGCCGAGCGCGCTCATCGCGCCATCGGGTGCCGGCATCCACCCGCGCCTCCTGCGTCGGGTTCGCGGCGAGCTGGATTGGATTTTGCTCCGCGGCCTGGAGAAGGACCCCGCCCGGCGTTACCCGACGCCCGCCGACTTCGCCGCCGATTTGCGGCGTTTCCTCGCCCACGAGGCGGTCGAAGCCCGCTCCCCATCCGCCGCCTATCGGTTGGCCAAGTTCGCCCGCCGCCACCGCGTCCCGCTCGCCGCCGCCGGCGCGGTCGCCGCCGCGCTGGTGGCCGCCACCTTGGTCAGCCTCGGCTCCGCCCGCCGCGCCCGCGCCGCCGAGCGGCAGACCGCCGAGGCGAACCGCCAGCTCGCACGCGAGAACTACCTGGCCACCATCCGCCTCGCCGATCACCGCGCGAGTTCCCCCGATCACGCCCACCTCGTGCCGGGGATGCTGCGCGCCACCGACCCGACGTTGCGGGGTTGGGAGTACGGCTGGCTGCTCGCCCAAAACCCCGCCGGCCCGCTGCCGGTGCGCGTCTCCGAACGGCCCCTGAACGACGTCGTCACCGCCGCCGACGGGCGGGTCGCCTACTGCCTCGACGACTGCGGCAGCGTCGTCGCGTGGGATCTGGCCGGTGGAGCGCCGCTCTGGCGCAACCCGCCGCGCGGCGGTCCCCACCGGCGCGGCCGCCTGCTCCTCGGACCGCGCGGCGGTGCGCTCCTCGCCTCGGACTACGGCGCCGCGCCGCGCTTCGACCTCGCGCTCCTCGGCGCCGCGGACGGCACCGAGCGCTGGCGCATCGAGGCCGGTCTCCCGCCGGAGTTCGCCTTCGGTCCCGGCGGCACCTTTTTCGCCAACGTGCCCGGCGGCGGGCTGGCGCGCCGATCCCTAACAGAACCCGAGAAGCCCGGCGCCCAACTCCCGTACAGCGGCTCCGCGGTCTCGTCCGACCGCGATGGGCGTTGGCTGGCGGCGGCGGCCGGCGGATCCGCGCCACCGCGGCTCTACGACGCCGACACCCTCGCGCCACTGGCGCACCCACGAGCGCCCGACCTCGGCCTGGTCATGACCGGCTCCGCCACGCTCGCCGGACCGGGGCCGCTCGTCGCCTCCGCCCACGCCAGCACCCTCGTCGTCCAGAACGGCGCCAGTGGCGAGGCGGACGCCTTCGAGCTGCCGTCGGAGATCCATTCCATCGCGCCGGCGCTCGCGGGCGACGGTGTCTTCCTCGCCGGGCAGGACTGGATCGGCGGCTGGATGCCGGGGGCGGACGAACCGGCGACCCGACCGGTCGACGCGCTGCTCACCGCCGCCTGCGACCTCCCGGACGGCGGCGCCCTCGGCGTCGACGGCGAAGGCCTGCTGCACCGCTTTGCCCCGCCGGCGACCGCCGGTGAACGGGACCGGCGCATCGGGCTCGGCTTCGATCAACCCGAGAGCCGCCATGTCCTGTTCACGCCGGACGGTGAGCGCGTCGCCTGGATCCCATGGCACCGGGGCGAAATCTGGCTCGCACCAGCTCAGCCGACCATCGTCGGCGACACCGCCGAGGGCATCCGCGGCTACACCATCGGCTCCACCGGCCGCAAGTCGCGTTGGCCCTGCTTCGACCCCGCCACGGGCTGGCTGCTCGTCAACCGCGGGCGCGACCTCGTCTGGCTCGAGCTCGGGCCCGCGCCCGAGCCGGTCGAGCGCCGCCGGGTCGCCCTTCCCGCCGAGCCGATCACGGTCGCTTTCGCCCCCGGGTCATCGACGCTGCTCGTCTCGTGGGCGGGCGGCGCGGCGTTGATCGAGGGTGGCGACGATACGCTCAAAACGCTGCCCAGCGCGCTCGCCGGCATCAACGACTTCTCCTGGGCGCCCGACGGAGGGACGGCGCTCGCCGCACACCCGGACCGCGTTTTGATCCACTTCGAACCCGCGACCGGGCGTGTGCTCAAGACCTTGCCTTTCCGCGCCGACAGCGTCGAGTTCCATCCCGGCGGCACCGCCTGCGTCGTCCACGCGTATGCCGACGCGCGCATCACCGCCATCGACCTCGGCAGCGCCGCGGCCTTTTTTCACGCCCCCGGCCCGCGGCCCGACCCCACGCGCTGGGCGCCTTTCGTCTTCAGCCCCGACGGCACCCGCCTGCTCACCTTCGGCAGCGACAGTTATTCGAGGCTGCGCGACTGGCCTAGCGGCGAAGAGTTGATCCGCCTCGGCCAAGCCGTCGTCCCCTCCGCCGCCTCCTTCAGCCCCGACGGCACCACCATCGCCATCGCCGGCATCACCCCCGCCGTCACCCTCCGCGAGGCTGCGCCTTGGTCGCACTGACGAAAGCCCCCGGCGCGTTCGGCGCCGGGGGCTCTCTCTCCGCCGCCTCCGACGGCGGTCCCATCGAGAGTGACGGTGCTACCCTCAGTCCAGCGGCGTCAGGCCGTAGGCGAAGGCGCCGGCGCGGCGGCCACCGTCGAAGGTCACCACCACCGCGAACGCGCCGCAGGTGGTCGAAGACGAGCGCCCGGCCGTGCCGCCGTCGTGCGTCTCGGTCAGGAAGGCGCGCTTCACGATCTGCGTTTCACCGCCGAAGCCGAACTCCTCCCCGGCGCGCACCAGCAGCTGCAGGGCGGATGGGAAGTCGGGGGCGTAGCTTGCCCAGACGCCGTGCGAATTGCGGTTGGTGACCCCGCCGACTCCGGGCTTGAGGATGCCGTTGAAGGCGACCAGGCCGTCGCGCGCTACCGAGGGATCGCCGAGGTTGGCGAACACGCCGGAGGTGCCGGCGGCGACGCCGCCTTCGGCGACCATCGTGCGCAGCTCGACCACCTCCTCGCCCCCGACGACCTGCCGGCGGGTCGTTGCGATCATCCCGTCTTCATCGGCGGCCAGCGGCAGGGCGGGGTCGCGCATGGTCGCGCCGAAGACCACCCCCGAGTGCTCGGCGATCTGTAGGTCACCGAACTCGGCGAAGTGGGCGCCGTCGACGCCCGGCACCGGGTCGCCCTCGCGGGCGAACAGCCGCGGTGCGCCGACGCCGTCGGCCAACAGCACGCCGTTGTTGTTGTCCGGAGTCACGCCCGGGCCGCGCAGCTGCACGTGGCAGGCGGCCTGGCCGTGTTCGTTGATGCAGACGTCCCAAAGGCGGTCGATCACCGCGCCGCCCTCGCCGACGGGGTCGCCCTCGCGCGCCGCGAGCTGCAACGCGCCCGGCATGCCGACGAACAGCGCGCGGTTGTCGGCTCCCGCGCCGGTCATGGTCGTGATGAACGCGATCTCGCCCGCGTCGTTGGCGGCGAGTTGGTTGTCGAACTTGCCGAAGCGTTCGCCGCCGCCGAGGCCGGCGTCGTCGCCCTCGCGGACCAGCGCGCCACCCGCCAGATGGCTGAAGATCGCGGAGTTGTTCGAGTCGTCGACCCCGCCGCTTTTGACGATGTAGCCGAGGTAGAGGTAGTCGGCCGCCGATCCCCGCGCCCCGGTCAGCGCCCAGCCGGCCAGCGGCAATCTGTCAAAGATCGCCCCGTCCAGACCGGGCACCGGCGCGCCGACGGACGCCACTTTGACCACGGCGTCGCCGTCGCACAGCCAGTGCGCGTCCTCCGTCCCGGCCTCGGTCACCGAGCGCGAGCGGAAGCCCACCTGGCCGTTCTCGGCGATGGCGTAGCGGTCGAAGCTGCCGCGCGCCGCCACCGCGGCCAAGCCCCCTCCGGCTCGCCCGCCCCACAGCACGTCGCT
>JAUIGD010000620.1 GCA_030430255.1 Verrucomicrobiia bacterium | reverse complement strand
ACGGCCGAGCCGCCGACGCCACATTGGCCTCGCTACAACCCGGCAGGGTGCCGTACGAAATACCCCTTGGTCGGCCGTGGCCGGGTCGTCCACGTCGGCCCGCGTCCATCGCCACGATAGCCCGTGTCGAGCCGCAGCCCGCCGACCGTCATGAATGTGTGCCCATCGCGCGCATAGACGGTCACCCAGTCGCCCTCGCCGCGCTTGCCGTAGTCGCGGAAGGACCGGGACGGCAAGGGCGCACCGAGCAGCCCCGACTTGATCAGCGCGTAGGAGACCGTGCCCGAGCAATCGTAGCCAGTGTCCTCGACCCGCGCGTGCCCGCCGCCGTACTTGTACGGTTTGCCGACGATCCGGTTGGCGGCCGCGACGATGCGGTGCACCGCGGCGGGCGCATGGCGCGGGGCGACCGCGCGGCCACCGCGCAGGATCACCGACTGCCCGTAGTCGAGCTGATACCGGTACGGCTCGCGGGCCTTGCCCCGGGAGACGCAGCCCGCCAGCGGCAAGATCGCGAGTAGGGTCACCGCGGAGACGAGCCATCGGGGGCTTCGGTGGAACTGCATATTGGTTAATATAGCCGAACATTCTCCCCCGACCGACCAAACTTTCACCCTGCCCGGATCGAGCCGGATCGAGCCTGTTCGGCGACGGCTTCCGCCACGGTCTCACGGAGCAGGGTTCGTCGTCTCCTCAATAGCGGCCAGCCGTCGCTCCAGTTCCTTCACCGAGTACAACAGATGGCGCGCAAAGTAGAGTGCGGTAAACCAAGGAAAAAAGAGCGCAAAGCCAGCGATCCCGATCACCATAAACACCGCGCTCTCGGGGATCTCGTCGAGCCAGGAAGCGCTCTCCTTCGACCCGATCAACCCGAACACAAAAAGGAGCGCCGATACGACCGCCATCACCAACAAGGCGTAGACGTTGCGGGCCGCCCCCACCCTCTCCAGTGCCGCACGCGACCCCGGGATATCTGCATCGGCACCGCGTCTCATCTCGCTTCAACGCACGAAGTAGCTCAGGTGCTCCAGCTCGAGCGCCAGATCGACCGAGTTGACGATGACATTGTCCGGGACGTTGAGCAGCGTGGGGGAGAAATTGAGGATCGCTTGAACTCCGGCCTCCACCAGCTGGTTCGCGACCGGCTGGGCGGCGGCGGCGGGGACGGCGAGGATCGCCATCTTCACGCCGTTGCGGCGGATGTAGTCGCTCATCTCCCGCGCGGGGAGGACGGGCACCCCCGCATCCGCGTTCTCACAGCGGACGGGATCCGCCTCGAACGCCGCCGAAATCACGAAGCCTTCTTTGCCGAAGCCGGCATAGCGGGAGAGCGCCGCACCGAGATTGCCGACGCCGACCAAGATCACCGGCTGCAGGCTGTTGGTACCGAGCACCTCCGTGATCACCGCGTTGAGGGCTTCGACGTTGTAACCCAACCCGCGCGTGCCGAACTGCCCGAAGTGCGCCAAATCCTTGCGCAGTTGGGCGGGTTTCACCCCGGCTGCCTTCGCCAAGGCACCCGATGAAACCGTCTCGACACCGTTCTCCCCCAAGCGCTCGAGGCAGCGCTGATAGATGGAGAGTCGGTAGATCGACTTGCGTGGAATCTCGGCTGCTGTCTTCGGCACTTGTGAAATTTCGCCAAATAATTCACAAAATCAACCCTCCGCGCCCCACTTGGAATTCGATCTTCCCGCCGCACATTTCCTTGGGCAGCCCGCGAGTTCGGTGCTTCGTCCGGGATGCACATCGCCGTCCTCAGCGACATTCACGACCGCCTCGACCACCTCGAACACGCCCTCGGCCAAGTCCGCGAACGCGGCTGTGGCCACCTCTTGTTCCTCGGCGACTTCTGCGCACCGTTCAGCCTCGCCGCCCTCGCGTCCGGATTTGGCGCCGGGCCGGTGGACGCCGTGTTCGGCAACAACGACGGCGACCCGCACCTGCTCACCCAGATCGCCAGCGATCACCCGCACATCACCCTGCGCGGCCTTTACGCGGAATTGGAGATCGACGGGCGGCGCATCGCCATCAACCACTATCCTGACATCTCCAGACGCGTCGCCGAAAGCGGCGCCTTCGACGCCGTCTTCAGCGGCCACGACCACCGGCGTTACGTCCACCCCATCGGCGCCGCGCTGTGGGCGAACCCGGGCGAGATCATGGGCCGGTTCGGCACGCCGAGTTGGGGCTGCTACGACACCGGATCCGGCGCCTTCGAGCACGTGTCGCTCTAGCCCGGATCGATCACCACCTCCGCAGGCGAGGCGCCGCCATTCGTTGAGGCTGAGCAGGCGGCGGCAGGGACCGGTGAAGCGGCTGGGTGAACACCCTGCCCGAGCCGGTCACCACGCCAACGCCCTCA
>JAUIGD010000619.1 GCA_030430255.1 Verrucomicrobiia bacterium | reverse complement strand
AGATCAGCAATCGCAAAGGCGTGCCGGACGGCGAATACCACCTCGTGCTGGGGATCGGCCGCGCCGTGGCGCTGGAGGGGAAGATGGTCGTCGGCAACCCGGTCGACGAGACCGACACCGAGATCAGCGGCCGCGTCGTCGATGCCGCCACCGGGCGCGGCATCGGCGCAGCCTTGGCCGTGGTGCTCAAGCCCGGCGCCGAGCTGCGCGAATTCCTCCGGACGAAGAGCCGCCACCTCGTGCTGACCAACGCTGAGACCGACCGCGACGGGCGATTCACCCTCCCCGACCAGATCGAGAAGGGCGCCGCCTACAGCTTCGTCGCCGCCGCCCGCGGCTACGCGCCGCTCGCGGTCGAAGGCGCTCTCCGCATCAGCGCCAACGCCCCGGAGAAGTCGGATATCGGCGAAGTCCCACTGGAGCGGGATTAGGGGCGGCGCTGCACCGCGCACGGTTGGCCGCCGTGCGCCTGCCTCCCCCCTCACCCTTGGCCCACTCGCTGTAGGTCACCATCGCCTTGGCCTCGCGCAATCCCGCGAGCGCGATCCCATGCGAGAGAGCCAGAGCCGACGCCGCTGCCGCTGACACCGCCACCCCCCACCGCCTCCAAAACCCCGCCAGCAAGACACCGATCCCATAGAAGATCGCCAGGGCGGCCTCCGCTTTGGCCATGCTGGCGAAATAGGTGTCCGCCACGTGGTTCCGATACGGCTCCCCGCCATTCTCAAACTGAAACAGCCAGAGCCGGTAAGCCCAACTCCCCCCACAGCCACAGCACTGGCAGGCCCGAGGCGAACAGCAGTCGGTGTCCTAAGGGGACGCTCCCTTAGCCCGGATCGATCACCACATCCGCAGGCGAGGCGCCGCCAGTCGTTGAGGCTGAGTAGGCGGCGGCAGGGATCGGCGAAGCGGCTGGGTGAACACCCTGCCCGAGCCGGTCACCACGCCAACACCCTCAGCGTCAACGAGGGCGAGCCACAGCCCGGAGCTTGGTGATCGATTCGGGCTAGCCATCAGACCCCAAAAGTCAACACAGCTCGTTGATTATCAAAAAGTGGAGGCGAGGGGAGTCGAACCCCTGTCTGCGAAATTTTTATCGTTGATATTCAACGCGTTACGAAATCCTATTGGCTCAACACACGCCTAAACCACGCCCCGGGCAGAGTTTTCCATACCGGGTATGCACGACTTCCATTGGGAGACATTCAGGCCGCTCGATTCTCTCGGCGCCGAAGCATATCGAACCCGCCGTTCCATCCGCAAATGGCCGTGGCCGAGCTACCCGAACGGACCAACGAGTTTGAGAGCCTATGGGTCGGATTCGAACAACGCCCGTACGAACACCCTGCGCGAGCCCGGATCGGAATTGAGGATGAAGGTGCGGTATTCCCAACCCGCAGCTACTGCGGGCAGGCTCTCACGGTCGGCCGGGGTCACCTCGGCCACCGGAACCGCCCAGTCGGTCAGGTCGTAGCTGCCCTGGATCGTGTAGGTGATGCCATCGACCATCGCCGAGAGATCCGGCGAGCCGGAGAACACGGCACCGGCGCGCACCGGCAGCGTCAGCGCCAGGCGGCGCGCGCCTTCGACCTCGACGAAGCGCAGCCGCCGCTTACCATCGTCGGCCCCGGACAGCGGGTCGCCGTCCACCGCGAATTCCTTCACGTTCGGGCAGCCGTCGCCGTCCGGGTCGTCGCCCGGGGCGTCGTTGACTCCCGGGGTCAGCCCCTTCTCCTCGATCCAGAGTTCGTAGGGCTCGTCGTTGATATCGACCAGCGCGAAGGAAATGTTTACGTGGTCCTCCTCCACTCCGTCGGAAACGATGAGGTCGAATTCGTAGTCCTGCTGCGTCTCGTAGTCGAATTCGTGGGTGCTCTTGCGGTGAACCCGGAAGCCGCCCGCGCCGTCCCCGGTGACAGCGAAGCGGCTGTCGGTCAATTGGACGATCAGGTCGCCAGGCAGAGTGTCGGCATCGGCCACCGCGAAGACGTAGACGTCGTAACCGTTGACCTCCTCGATCGGGTCCAACAACGCGCCGGTGATCACCGGAGCGTTGGGGCTGGGAAGAGGCAAGGAAAGTGTATAGGCTCCCAGATCGTCGTAATCGCCGTGCCCCTCGAGGCCGATGAAATACTCGCCACCCGGGAGATCGAGGCTGAGTTCCACATCGACATCAGCCGGGTCGGCAGCCAGGTCCGAGGCGATCAGCACACCAGAACTGTCATAAAGGTGCATATCCAGGCCGACCGACGATGCGTAATCGTTGTCCTGGCCCATGAGGGGGATGGCCTCCGCTGACACGGTGAACGGGCCTCCCCGCCACGGGAACCGGAACATATCGATGTCCGACTGGCGTTCGATGATGCCGGT
>JAUIGD010000618.1 GCA_030430255.1 Verrucomicrobiia bacterium | reverse complement strand
ATGCAGCAGCGACCGCCCGAAGCGCTGCCCGATCTCGGTAAGGTCGATCTTGTTCAACGATTCGAGGATCGGCAGGATGTGCTTCACCAGCTCGGCGCCAAGCCCCACGAAGAAGCCCTGCAGCTTGATCCAAGCCCCGCCGAGGATGTCGCTCGCCCGGTCGAAGTCCGCCGCGCTGGAGTCCATGACCGATGTCTGCTTGCCCAGCATCTGCGCGGCTTTGTCCAGCGCTTCAGCGTCTTCAAACAAGGGCAGCAGCTCCCCGCCAGCCCTGCCGAAGATCTGCCGCGCCCGCGCCAGCTTCTGCAGCGGGTCCTGGACCGCGTTGATCGCCGCCCCGATCACCTGGAACGCTTCGGATGCGCTCTTGTCGATCAAGTCTTCGGGCTTGACCTTCAATGCGCGGAAAGGCTCCAGCGTGGTCTCGGATCCGATGTTCACGGCGTCGACGATGCCCCGGCTCATGCGCCCGATGGCATCCGGCAAACGCTCGGCGGACACCCCGGCTTGCCGGAACGCCTCCCCGAGCAGGAGCACTTGCCCGGCGGTTGTCCCGAGCGTGGAAGCGATATCCGATAGCCGCCCCCCGAGATCGAAGGCTTTCTTCAAACCGTAAGCCATGGCGGCACCCACCACGGCGGACGTTGCGGCGATCGTCGTCATCGCGCCCCGCAGCACCCCACCGGCGAGCGCGGCGGCACGCTGCAGCCCCCCGAAGAGCTTGGCGCCCATCGCCCTCCCGGCGGTGGCCACCCTCGCCATGAACGCGGCGAGCCCCCGCGACGCGCGCTGCATCGATTCTCTGAACTTGCGGATGGAGAGCGCCAGGTCTGTTTTTACGTCGCCCATGGGTTTAGTTGAATCCGGATTGCTTGGCTGCTTGTTCGATCAGGAATTGCGCTTGGCGGTCCAGCTTGTCCGCCTGCGCGTCGATGGCCCGTTGGATGGTCTTTTCGAGGCTCCCGTGTTCTGATGCGTAGCGGACTTGGTTCGTCGCTACGATCCGGACGCCGTCTCTCGTAGCGGTGATGTCGATTCGCCCTGGGCTTCTGTGTCGCGACTGCCAAGCGGGGACGCGGACGCCGAGTTCTTTCGCCGCCGCCCCCCAGCCGTCCGCCAGCTTGCCGACGCGCTTCTTGCGCTCGGCGATGGCCGGGCGGATCGCCCCGCGCGGCACCTTGATCTTCCGGTCGCGCCGCTTCGTGCGGCCACGGCTGTTTCGCGCGGCATCGACCACCGCGTTCACGTCGGTTTCCTCGACGGCTCGCTTCGGCGCCCCCTCGACGACCTTGTGGACGTCGGCGATCAGCGCCATCTCCCCGCGCCGCTTCGCCGCCACCCCGTGCACGGCCCGCCCGCCTGGGGAGGTGCCCTTGATGATCTCGCGGAGGATCCCCTTCGCTTGGGTGCGCCAGAAGCGCTCCATGTCGCGCGGCGCCCGCTCGTTGATCAGCCGCTTCGCCGCGCGCTCGAAGTCGGTCAGATCGAAGCTGAAGCCGTCGTCGGTTCTGTAGACCGCGCTCATCTAGTAGAAATCGCAAGCCGATGCGAGTTCGAACGGCGGGCGCAGCCCTTCGCCCAGCTTCTCGATCATCGCCTCGTCCATGGTGCTGTCAGGTTCGACCTCTTCTTCGGCGTCGCACTGCCTCGAGTAGTAGCCGTGCGCCGAGCCATCGGCGACATCGGGAGGATCATCCCGGCGCTCGTCGCCATGCTCTTTCATGTAGTAGTCGAGCGCGGCTTGTTCGGATTCCGCGACGACGTACAGCCAATCGTTCAACACAAAGACGGATGGTGCCGGTTTACTCATAGCCTCAGCAGCATGTCGTCTCCGCCGTCTAGCGGGTCGACGTCCGGCGTCGCCGCCTTGGGGTTCAGCTGCGCGGCGCCGATCTGCTCGCCCTTCGTCGGGCGCAAAGTCCAGCAGCCTTCTTTCTGGTACGCCCACGCGTGGAAATATTGCAGCGCCTTCGGGAACCAGAGTTCCCACATCACCCAGCGCTCGATGGCCGGTGTCGGGTTGCCTCCGGAGATCGCCCAGACGAACGTCGCGTCCGTGCCGGGCTCTAGGAGTTTCCCGGCGGTTTCGCGCCTCCCTCGATCTTGACCGCTTCGATCTTCACCGCCGCGTCGGCGGCGGCGGTCGCCACGCGGTTCGCCTCTTCCATCAGCTGCGGCATCGCATCGAAGCCGATCTCAAGCGAGAAGTCTTCCACCGCCTCGGCCCACGTGCCCTCGCGCACGTGCTTCATGACCTCCGGGATCGGGCGGCTCTGCACCCAGGCGAAAGCGGCCACCTGGTGCATCATGTCGTCGTCGCTCATCTCATCGCCCGCCCCCACCTTCGTGAATAGCGTGAGCCCGATCCGTTTG
>JAUIGD010000161.1 GCA_030430255.1 Verrucomicrobiia bacterium | reverse complement strand
CGGAGGGGGTGCACGACGTGGTGGCGAGCTCGGTCGACGGCAGGCTCAAGGGCGAGCGGCGAGACATCGGCGCGGTGGCGGGCGCCACCAACACCGCCAACCTGACCCTGCAGGCGCGCACGGTGGTCAGCGGCGTCGTGCAGCTCCCCGGCGGGGCGCCGGTCGGCGGCGCGCTGGTCGGCGGCGGCGAGGCGCTCGCGGTCACGGACCCGCTCGGGCGCTTCACGCTCGAGGGCGTGCCCACCGGGCGCCGGACGATCCCGGCCGGCGTGCGGCGCGACCCCGCCGCGGGTTTCGATTTCCCCCGTGTCGGCAACGCTTCGCTAGACGTGATCGCCGGCGGCGACAACTTCGTGGTCATCGAGTTCGAGCCGCGCGGGCGGATCGTCGGCCAGGTGCTCGGCGCCGACGGCGCGCCGGTGCCGGACACCGAGGTCGCCATCCCGATGGGCAACGCCTTCCGCTGGATCGCCACCGATGGCGCCGGGCGCTACGAGTTCGAGGACGTCCCGCTGGGCAGCTACACCCTGAGCGCGCCGGCGCCTCCGCACGAGCTCGAGGACGGCCTCGCCGCGCTCGCGGGCATCAACCCCAACAGCGACGCTTCGCGCGCCCTGGAGGTGGTGACCGCCGCCGTGGACCTGATCCGCTCGGGGCTCGCCGCGCGGGAAGCTTCGGGCAATTTCCTGAACGAGGCGTTCGAACCGGCCGGCTGGGGCTTCGTCGAGGACGTCGCGCTGGTCACCGACGGGCAGACGGTCGCCGCCGACATTCAGTTCCTCGGCAAGTCGCGCATCAACGGCAGGGTGCTCAACGGTCAAGGGGTGCCGGTCGGTGCGCTGGTGCGCCTGACCGGGATCGCCCCCAACCCGGTCGGGGCGCCGACGCTGCAGGTGCGCTCCGACATCGACAGCGACCCGGCGCTGGGCACCTTCGATTTCGGGACGGTCAACTTCGTCGGGCAGTGGGGGCTGCAAGCCGCCAGCCCGTTCTTCCCGGTCGTGCTCAGCGAGGGCGGCTTCACCACGGTCGCCGACCCGCATCTGGAGGACGTGGTCTTGCAGTTCCCGGCCGCCAGCGAGACGAACGGCGGGTTGGCGGGGCAGGTCTTGAACCCGGACGGCTCGCCCGCGGGCGCCGGCATCAAAGTGGAGGTCAGCTTCGGCGACCTCACCCTGCGCACCGATGCGGAGGGGCGCTTCGCGACCACGGAGGGGACCTTCACCCTCCCGGGCGGGCGCACCTACACGGTCACGGCCACCGACGAGGGGACGGGCGCCACCGCCCAGGCGCGGGTCTTCGTCCGGGCCGGCAATACCTCGGGGGCGCAGCTGCGCTTGCTCGGGCGCGGCACGGCGGTGGTGCGGGTGTTCACCGCGGACGGGCAAGCCGCCGCGGGCGCGAGCGTGGAGATCGAGGGCGTCGATCACCCCAGGCAGCGCTTGGAACTCCAGGCCGGGCCGGACGGCACCGCGACGTTCGAGAACGTGTTCGCCGGCGACTACGCCGCCTGCGCGAGCCTGAGCACAGCCAACGCCCGCGTCGCCGGGCGCGGCGGTCTCACGGTCCGCGCTGGCGAGACCGCCGAGCGGCGCATCGACCTCGCCGCCACCGCGACGCTGCGCGGCAGCTTCGTGGCGACCGACCGGATCACGCCCATCCCGTTCGCCAACGTGGTCCTCAGCCGCTCGAACATCCCGTTCGCGGTGACCACCACGGGGGCGGGCGGGCGCTTCGAGATGTTGGACATCCCGGTCGGCAGCTACCGGGTCACCGCCAACGAGAACTCGGCGGTGCGCACGGGCACCGCGGCCGTGTCGATCGCCCTCGCCGGCGAGGTGCGCGAAGTGCGGATCATCGAACAAGCCCCGGGGGCAGTCAGCGGGCTGGTGCTGGACGGGGTGGGGGAGGGCGCGGTGCCGAACGCCACCGTCGAGCTCCGCCTGGACGACCGCTTCGCCGCCGACCCGGTGCGCGAGGTGACGACGGCGCCGGACGGTTCCTACCGTTTCGCCGGCGTGCCGCCCGGCGCCTTCACGCTGACCGCCGTCGACCCGGCCGATGGGGCGACCGGCTCGGTGCGCGGCGCGGTGCCGGCCAACGGCGGCGACGTCACGCTGAACGTCGAACTCGCCGCCGCCGCGCTGCTGACGGTCGAGGTGTTCGAACCCGACGGCACCACCCCGGCGGACGCGACGGTGGCGCTGATCCGAGGCTTCGCCACCGCCGGTGGGGTGGAGGTCGACACCGACGCCTCCGGGCGCGCCGGGTTCGGAGCGGTGGAGATCGAGGACATCAACGGCATCCCGCTCATCTACACCTTGGTCGCGACCTCCTCCCAGCCCGGCGCGGAGCGCAGCGTGGCGATCGACCGCCGCAGCTTCTCCGTCCGCGGCGCGCAAGAGACCGCGACCTTGGTGCTGCGCGGGACGGGCGTGGTGGGCGGGCGCGTGGTGGAGGGCGACGGCGTGACCCCGGTCGGCGGCGCCACCGTCACCGCGACGGTGCCCTCCCGCAACGTCGCCACCCCCTCCGGCGGCAGCGCGCCGCATCCGCTGCGCGGCTTGGAGCTGAGCCAGGTGACCGGCGGCGACGGGGTGTTCTCGTTCGCCGGTCTCCCGGTTGGCGACGTTCTCTTGGAGGCGGAATCGCTGAACCTCTCCGCCGGGGCGACGGTGATGCTGCTGGCCGATGGCGCCTCGGTGCAGCAGGACCTGGTGCTCACCCCGAGCGGCGACGTGCTCGGCCGCGTGCTGCGCGAGGACGGCGTGACGCCGGTGGCCGACGCCAGCGTCGTCGTCAGCTTCGGCGCGGCGGGTGCGCTGGTGCGCTCCACGGCGGCCGATGGGCGCTTCGTCGCCGCCCCGGTGCCGGTCGGCGCGTTCGCGACCGAGATCGTCGACCCCGCATCGGGGGGCATCGCCTTCCCGGCCGGGGCGGTCACCGCCGACGGCGAGGTCGTCGACCTGGGCGACATCGTGCTCGACGAGTCGCCGCCCGCCGTGGTGGCCACGCTGCCGGCCGACACCTCCGCCGCCGCCCCCCGCCTGGGGGACATCGAGATCCTGTTCAGCGAAGCGCTCGACCCCGATACGATCTTCGCCTCCGGGGTCATCGTCCGCCCGCTCGACGGCGGGGCCGCGGTGGGCGGCAGCATCGAGCTGCTCGCCCCCGAGGGAGAGAGCGAGCTGCGCCTGCTGCGCTTCGACCCCTCCTTCGCGCTCGCCAACGCCACCACCTACCAGCTGCTGGTCGCCAACGGTGATCTCGTCAACGGCGTCGGCGCGGTCACCAACCGCGGCCCGCGCGACCGGGTCGGCCGCCCGCTGGCGGCGCTCTACTCGGGCACCTTCACCACCCTCGACGAGATCGCCCCCAGCCCGATCGCCATCACGCCCGCCAACGGCGAGGCGAACGTCGACCCGCGCGCGCCGCTGCGCTTCACCTTCAACGAGCCGGTCCAGCCCGGCGCCACCGTGACCCTCAGCGGGCCGGCCGGGCCGGTGGCGGGCACGACCTCGCTGGTGCTCGGCGCCCAGGTGATCACCTTCGTGCCGGCGTTCGAGCTGCTGCCGAACGCGCGCTACGACTGGTCGCTGGGCGGCGTGTTCGACATCGCCGGCAACCCGATGCTCGGCCAGCCTCGCTCCGGGTCCTTCACCTCCCTCGACACGGTCGGGCCGGAGATCGCCGAGGTGCGCCTGGCCGACGGGGCCAAACCGATCGCCGGCAGCGGGGTGGAGCTGGAGGCGGTGCTGGCGCAGGCCGAGTCCGGCGCCAGCGTCCGCTTCAGCCTCGCCGGTGGCGCGGCGATCGGCACCTCGTCGGGCTTCCAGCTGCGCGTGCCGTTCACGATGCCCGCCGCCCCGGGCGAGATCGTCGTGCGCGCGGTCGGCATCGACCGCTTCGGCAACGAGGGGGGGCCCTTCGACCAGGCGTTCGACGTCCGGGTCAACCTGCCCCCGAACCCGGGCGACGACGAGATCGAGGCCGGCCGCTCCGGCCCGCGGGTGATCGATGTCGCCAGTGAATTGCTAGCAAACGACGCCGACCCCGACGACCCCGAGCCGCTGGTGTTCGTCGGAGCGTCCCAACCCGCGAACGGCGGCACCTTGACCGATCGGTTCAGCGCCGACGGCACGCTGGTCTACGAGCCGCCCGCAGAGGCGATCGCGGGCGATTCGTTCACCTACACCGTGCGCGACGTGAACGGCGCCGAGGCGAGCGCGACGGTGACCGTCGTCTTCGGGGGCAACGAGCCGCCGGTGGCGGGCGACCCGGGCAACCGCTCGCTGCGGCAGCTGCGGCTCGACGGTACCGACGACCTCGCGCTGCTGCCGGCCGCACTCCTCGATGGGGCGTCGAGCTGGACGGTCGAACTCTGGGTGGCGAACCCGGTCTTCGGCTGCTGCCAGGGACCGCTGATCACCGCGGAGGACGCAGGCGGCGCCGAGCTGTTCGCCCTCACCCTGGAACAGGTCGAGGGGGCGGCCTTCGTCGCCCGGGCGGGGGGCGGGTCCCTCTTCGCGTTCGGCGACAGCGAGGCCCACGTCTCGCTGCGCTACGACGCCGGCTCCGGCGTGCTGACCCTGCGTTCGGGAGACTTCGGCAACGATTTCGAGGAGGTGGCGTTGCCCCCCCTGGACCTGCAGGGCGGGGTGCTCGCGCTCGGGATCCCGCCCGGCGAGACCGGGGACGACTGGCCGCTGCTGGTCGATGAACTCCGGGTGTGGAGGAAGGCGCTCAGCGAGGCCGAAATCGCCGCCCGCCGCGCGCGGCCGCTCACCGAGGCCGAGCGCGCGCTGCCCGAGTTGGCGGGCGAGTTCCGTTTCGAGGAGGCCGACGGCAGCGTGCTCCTCAACACCGCAGGTTCCGGGTTCGGCGACGCCTTGCTGGCGGACGCCCCGGCGGCACCGACCCGCGTCGAACCGGGGGCGGCGTTCCCGGCGCAGACCGTGCCGGCGCCCGAGGACAGCGAGACCGTCTTCGAGCTGGTGGGTTTCGACCCCGATGGCGACCCGCTGCAGTTCGTCATCACCGAGCTGAGCCTGTTCAACGGGCAGGAGCTCTTCCTCGCGGTCGCCGACGGCAACGGCGGTTTTACCCGGGGCGAGCGGATCACCTCGGTGCCGTTCTCGCTCCCGGCCGGTGGCGGCCCGCTGCTCTATGCGCCGCCCCCCGACTTCAACCGCAACGGCGAGCTCCGGTTCACGGTCGATGACGGCGAGTTCGTCTCGCTGCCGGGCCAGCTGGTGCTCAGCGGCGTCGACGTGAACGACCCACCGGTCGGGCAGCCGGACAGCATCGACGTCACCCAAGACCAACCCTTCCTCGCCTCGGGGCTGCTCGGGAACGACAGCGACCTCGAGCAGGGCGGCGGCGGCTTCAACACCCGGCTGAGCATCGGCGCCGCCACCGACGGCGCGCACGGCACCGTCCAGCTGCTCCCCGGCCAGCCCACCGCGCTGCGCTACACGCCGGAGCCGGGCTTCGTCGGCGCCGACACCTTCACCTACCGCCCGTCCGACGGGATCGACCTCGGCGATCCCGTGGACGTGACCGTGACCGTCATCGAGAGCCGCGTGTTCCGCTGGAAGGACCCCGTCAGCGGCCTCTTCACCGACGCCGCGCGCTGGGACCTCGGCGAGGTGCCCGGCTTCCACGACATCGCCCTCTTCGACCAGGACGGCAGCTACACCGTGACCATGAACAGCTTCTTCGGTCCCACCGTCTCGCAGCTCCGCTTCGAGGCGCCCGGCGGTTTCCAGAACTACAGTATCGGCACCAACCGCCAGACGGTCCGCCACGGCGTCACCGGCAACGCCTTCTCGCGCCTCACCGCGGGCGACTTCTCCCAGTTCACCCTCGAGGCGGGCGACCTCACCATCGGCGCGCTGAGCACCGGCCGGCAGTGTTCGTTCAACGTCCGCGCCGGGACGCTCACCCTGCTTGAGGGCAACTCCTCGATCCGCGGCTCCACCAGCGCCACGGCGGTGCGCGTCGAGGCCGCCGCCACCGTGGGCGTCAGCGCCTTCCAGAGCTTCGACACCGCCTCGCTGCGCGCCACCGGCTTGGCCGAGAACTTCGGCACGGTCACCCTCTCGGGCCGCGGCGGGATCGGCGGCTCCCCCTTCGAGAACCGCGGCACCGTCGCCGCCTCCGTCAGCGGCGGCTCGCCCTTCGGCCAATGGGAGGGCACGGTCCGCAACTTCGGGGCGCTCAACCTCAACGCCGGCACGCCGCTGCTGCGCGGCGACACCCACGTGATCAACGAGCCGGGTGGCACCATCACCCTGACCGGGGGCGGCATGGCCGGCTTCGAACTCGACCAGGGCGACACCCCCGAGCTCATCAACCGCGGCCTCATCGTCAAGCAGGACGGCGTATCGATGTTCGGCGGCATCTTCAACGCGCTCACCTTCACCAACGAGGCCGACCTCCGCCTGGAGGGGGGGCGCATCGAGTTCAGCGCCGGCAACACGTTGTCCCTCGCTCTCTCCTCCCAGCTCACTTTCGTCCTCGGCGACACCGCCGGCGACACGACCCGCATCGCCGCCGCGGGCGAGATCGCGCTCGCCGGCGGGATCGCGCTCGAGCTCGTCGCCCCCTTCGCCGAGCCGGCCGGGGTCGAGCTGCCGCTGGTGACCTTCGGCTCCGCCGCGGGCGACTTCGCGGCGGAGTCGGGCTTCGTGGACAATTTCGGTTATGACTTCACGCGTTTGTTAGGCGCGGGCGACCTCCGCGTGCGCGTGGACGCCGCCGGGGACGTCCCCCAGGGCCTCCCGGCCGGTCTCGCCGGAGGTTGGCCGGCGTGGCTCGCGGAGCGCGGCCTCGCCCTGCAGCCGGGCGACGACCCGGACCGCGACGGCGCCGGCGCGCTGCTGGAGTACGCCTTCGGCGGCGAGCCGCTGGTGGCCGACGGGGCGGGGATCGCGCCGCGGCCGGTCTGGGTCGAGACGCCGGCAGGGCACCGCCAGGGTATCCAGTTCCGCCGCCGCGCGGACGACCCCGCGTTGGAGTATCGCGTCGAGGCGAGCACCGACTTGGCCGCCTGGGGTGGGGGTGGCCTGCGCGTGGTCGCTAGCGAGCCGTTGGAGATCCAACCCGGCTGGTTGCTGGAGACGGTCATCTACGAGGGCGAGGCCTCCCCCGCGGTCGCCCTGCGCGTGCGGGTGACCTTGCGGTGAGGCGGAGGCGGGGCTTAGCTTTGCCGGATGCGGTATTTCGCCCTTTCCGTTTCGATCGGCTGCGCCGCCGTCGCGCGCGGTGCGGAGCCGCATTGGTGAATAATAGCGGAATAATAGTGACAGCGGAAAAATCGGAAAAATAGTGACAGGAAAAATAGTGACAGGCACTATTTAGGTGGACTGCAGCCAAATCGCGTGCAAATCTCCGCAAAACCCCATGAGAATCCCCCGCAACCACGTCCTCGGCGGCCCCGGTGAGGCGCACTGCTACCACGTCGTCTCGCGGATCATCGAGCGCCGCATCGTCCTGGGCGACGAGGAGCGCGAGTTCTTGCTGCGCCTGCTGGAGCGGCAGCTCCGCTTCTCAGGGCTGGAATGCCTCGCTTACTGCTTTATGGGCAACCACTTCCACCTCCTCCTGCGCGTCCCCGACAAGGAGGCCGCACTGGAGGGCTGGGGCGAAGAGGATTACCTCTCGCGGCTGGAGCGGCTCAACTCCGAGGCCTACACGCGGCGGCTTCTCGCCGACGTCGAGATGTGGCGTTCGAACGGCTCCGAGCACGCCGTGGGGAAACTTGCCGAGTCCGTGCGTGCGCGTCTTTTTGACCTCTCCGCCTTCATGAAGGAGTTCAAACACAAGTTCTCCACCTGGTTCAACAAACGTCAGGGGCGGCGCGGCCCGCTGTGGGAGGAGCGCTACCGCGCGACCCGTGTGGAGAGCACCGGCGGACTGTCGCCCGATGGCCCCTCCGCACTGCTCGCGGTGGCGGCCTACATCGACCTCAACCCCGTGCGCGCCGGGCTCTGCGACGACCCGAAAGACTACCGCTGGTGCAGCTACGCGGCCGCCGTCGCCGGGGGCAAAGCCTCGCGGCGCGGGATCGCGGCCTGTCTCGGCGCTGAGGGCGACGGCGAACAAAGGGCGCACCGCGCACGCGATTGGGCGCGGCACGCGCGGCGTTACCGGCTGCTGCTCTTCGGCGTCGGCGAGCACCGCGAGGGCGGCGAGACGCCCGACGGCTCCACCAAGCGCCAGCGCGGCTTCACGCAGAAGCAGATCGACAAAGTGTTCGCGCGCGGCGGCAAGCTCACCGTCGCGGAGGCGCTGCGCTGCCGGCTGCGGCACTTCACGCACGGGGTCGCGCTCGGAAGCAAGGCCTTCCTAGAATCCGCGTTCGCCCCCGGTGACCGACCGCCCCGCGAGCTTCCCGGCGCCGACTGGGGCGGCCTAGCGGCGATAGGGCGACCGCCCGGCTCGGCGGTGGAGATCTCCGTCGTCTAGGCATCCAAGGACGGTAACGTTGCAACCGCTGCGGCGAGGTAGCCCAGCTCGGCATGGGTGTAACTGGTCGTCGATGGGCTTCGGAGCTGCGCGGTGCCTCGTCGCCGCATTGCGCCCCCGCCCTCCGCCTCCGCGTCGAGGCGCCGCAGTGCCGACTTTCAGTCGCCACACCCGCTCCCTTGGCGACTGAAAGTCACCACTACGATCCGGCTCTCCACCGGACCCAAGACCCTCGCCCCATCCGCCAACTCGCGCTACACTGCGCCGATGCGCGCCCCCATCGCCGCCGCCCTTTTGCTGATCGCGCCCGCCGCTTCCGCGGACGAGGGGCCGCATTGGTCGTTCGTCCCGCCCGTCAAAACGGGGCCGCCCGCGGTGGCGGACGCCGATTGGCCGCGCGGCGCGGTGGACCGGTTCACGCTCGCGCGCATGGAGGGCGCCGGTTTGTCGCCGGAGCCCCAGCAGGACCCCGCCCGGCTCCTGCGCCGGCTGTCGCTCGACCTCACCGGCCTGCCGCCTTCGCTGGCCGAGGTCGATGCCTTCGTCGCCGACCCCTCCGATGCGGCTTACGAGGCCGCCGTCGACCGGCTGCTCGCGTCGCCGCACTTCGGCGAGAAGTGGGCGATCGGCTGGCTCGACCTGGCTCGCTACGCGGACTCAGACGGCTATCAGCGCGACGGGTTCCGCAACGTCTGGCCCTACCGCGATTGGGTCATCCGCGCCCTCAACGCCGACATGCCCTACGACCAGTTCACGGTCGAACAGCTCGCCGGAGACCTCCTGCCCGGCGCGACCGACGCGCAGCGGATCGCCACCGGCTTCCACCGCGGGCCCACCCTCAACCTCGAAGCCGGCACCGACCCCGAGGAGGACCGCGTCAAGCAGGTCGTCGACCGCGTCAACACCACCGGCACCGTCTGGCTGGGCATTTCCTTGGAGTGCGCGCAGTGCCACGATCATAAGTATGACCCGATCTCGATCCGCGACTACTACGCGCTCTACGCGTTCTTCAACAATACGCCGGTCGAGGGCAAGCGGCGGCCCAACGGCAACGACGCGTCGATGGACTACGCGGGGGTCGATCTGCCGGTGCCGCTGACCCCCGAGGAGCAGCGGCGGCGGGAGGCGGCGCGGGGCGAGCTCGATGCCGCGCGCGACCGCTTCGTCGCCAAGGTGGACGAGCTCTGCGAGTCGTTGCCCGAGGAGCGGATGGCCGAACTCGACGAGAAGCACCCGCGTGCCGCCGGCTTGGTGCGCAAGGAGGGGCGCGACTTCGCCGACGCCATGGCGATCAAGAAGGCGGTCTTCAAAGACGGGGCGGGGGCGCAGGCGCTGGGGCGCCTCGAGCAGCAGATCAAAGCCCACGAGAAGCGCGCCAACGCCAGCGGCTTCCAGATCGGTTTCAGCAGCCGCGTGATGGCGGAGATGGAGGCGCCGCGCGAGACCTACGTGATGCAGCGCGGCGATTTCCTCCAGCCGGGGGAGCGCGTCGCGGCCGGCACGCCGCCGGCGCTGCACGCCTTCCCCGCGGGCGCGCCGCGCGACCGGCTCGGGCTGGCGCGCTGGATCGTCGCCGACGACAACCCGCTGGTGGCGCGCGTCGCCGTCAACCGCCTCTGGGCCGAGCTGTTCGGGCGTGCGCTGGTGCCGTCGATGGAGGACTTCGGCCGCGCCGGCGACAAGCCCACCCACCCGGGGCTCCTCGACTGGCTCGCGGTGACCTTCCGCGAGGACGATGCCTGGTCGATCAAGCGCACCGTGCGGCGGCTCGTCCTGTCCTCCACCTACCGCCAGGCGGCGGTTTGTGGGGCTTCCAAACGCGCGCTCGACCCCGACAACGCCCTCTATGCCCGCGGCCCGCGGGTGCGGCTGCCCGCCGAGCTGGTGCGCGACAACGCGCTGGCGGTCTCCGGACTGCTCTCGGCGGAGATGTTCGGTCCGCCCGTCCGCCCGCCCCAGCCGGCGGGGGTCTGGCGCGTCACCGGCGAGGTGGACAACCAGTACTACACCTCGGAGGGGCGCGACCTCCACCGCCGCGGCGTCTACACCATCTGGCGCCGCTCCGCACACTACCCGAGCTTCGCCGCCTTCGACGCGCCCAACCGCGGCGCCTGCACGGTGAAGCGCGAGGTCAGCAACACGCCGCTGCAGGCGCTGGCGCTGATGAACGACCCGGCCTACGTCGAGATGGCGGAGGCCTTCGCCCGGCGCGTCCAGCGCGAGACCGAGGGCGAAGCCGCGCCGGACCGGCTGGCGCACGCCTTCCGGCTCGCCGTCGCCCGCGCGCCGCGCGACGAGGAGCTCGCCGCCCTGCGCGCGCTCTACGTCGAGGCGCTCGACACCGACGGCTCCGAGGCGGGGGCCTGGTTCGAGGTCGCCACCGCCTTGCTCAACCTCCACGAGACGATCACCAAGTGAGGGCGCCGCGGACCGGACCATGAACGCCGACTTCACCTCCCGCCTGATCGCCCGGCGCGCTTTCCTTCGCGGCGCGGGCGCCATGGGCGTCGGCTCGATCGCGCTCGACCAGTTGCTCGCCGCCGACGGCGGCGCGGCGCGGCCCGCGTCGCACGTCGCGCCGCACGCCAAGTCGGTGATCTTCCTGCACATGGTCGGGGCGCCTTCGACCCTCGACCTCTTCGACCCGAAGCCGCGCCTGCGCGACCTGCACGGCAAGCCGGCGCCGGACGCCTTCGTCGAGGGCAAGCGCTTCGCCTTCCTGCGCGGCCACCCGAGCATGATGGCCTCGCCCTTCGAGTTCGAGCGCCTCAACGAGGGGCAGGACATCTCCGAGCTCCTGCCGCACCTGAAGTCGGTCGCCGACCGCATCGCCATCGTCCGCTCGATGCGCACCGAAGACTTCAACCACGCGCCGGCACAGATGTTCTTCCACTCCGGCCTGAACCGCATCGGGCGCCCGAGCGTCGGTTCGTGGGTCACCTACGGGCTGGGCTCGGCCTCCGCCGACCTGCCGGCCTACGTCGTGATGGTCTCGGGCAAAGTCCCGGGCGCCGGGGCGTCGCTGTGGAGCAACGGCTTCCTGCCGAGCGTCTATCAGGGGGTCGAGTTCCGCAGCTCGGGCGACCCGGTCTTGTTCCTGTCCGATCCGGAGGGCGTCGACCGCGCGCGGCGCCGGCGCATCGTCGATGGCATCAACCGCCTCAACGCGCTCGAGCTCGAGCACACCGGCGACCCGGAGGTCCGCACGCGCATGGCGCAATACGAGCTGGCGTTCAAGATGCAGACCTCGGTGCCGGAGCTGACCGATCTCCAATCCGAGCCCGGGCCGGTCCGCGCGATGTACGGCAGCGGGGGCTTCGCGGACCACTGCCTGCAGGCGCGGCGCCTCGTCGAGCGCGGCGTGCGTTTCGTCGAGCTCTTCAACGCCGACTGGGACCACCACAACGGCCTGGAGAAGAGCCTCGCCCGCAAGTGCAAGGAGATCGATCAGCCGATCGCCGCGCTGATCAAAGACCTCGAGATGCGCGGCCTGCTGGACGAGACCCTGATCGTCTGGGGCTCGGAGTTCGGCCGCACGCCGATGTTCCAAGGGGCGAAGCTCGCCGGCGCCGGGCGCGACCACCACAAGGACGCCTACGCGATCTGGATGGCCGGCGGCGGGATCCGCGGCGGCATCAGCTACGGCGAGACCTGCGATCTCGGTTACTCGATCACCGGGAACCCGGTGCTCGTGCGCGACCTCCACGCGACGATTCTGCATGCGTTAGGGCTCGACCACCAGCAGGTCACCTACCGCTACCAAGGCCTCGATCAACGCCTGACCGGCACCGAGGACAGCTTCGTCCAGCACGCGCTGTTCGGTTAGCCCGGATCGATCACCACGTCCGCAGGCGAGGTGCCGCCAGTCGTTGAGGCTGAGTAGGCGGCGGCAGGGATCGGCGCTGCGGCTGGGTGAATACCCTGCCCGAGCCGATCCCAACGCCAACACCCTCAGCATCAACGAGGGCAAGCCGCAGCCCGGAGCTTGGTGATCGATTCGGGCTAGGGCAGACTAGGGCGTATTCGCCAGGCGGACGCAGCAGTTCCTCCGGAGGGCTCGCTGCCATCCCCCCTCACCGCCCTCAACTCCCCGGTGCTGTCACCCTGAGCAACGCGAAGGGTCTCTCACCGTGGTCCGCGCCTCCGGAGCCCTCCGCTGTTCGATGCCCCGGCTCCGCTCCCGCTTCCAGCCGGGCGAGGCGCTGCTCGATGCCCGTTCCCAAGCGCTTGGTCGAAACTGGATCGTCGGAAGACAACGCGCGTTGAAGGTCGGTGCGATACGCGTCTGCGGCGCGATCTTCGCCCGCCAATGACCACACCGAACCCGCTCGGCAAGCTCACGGCGTTGTGATCGGTTTCA
>JAUIGD010000160.1 GCA_030430255.1 Verrucomicrobiia bacterium | reverse complement strand
TAGGCGGCGGCAGGGACAGGCGAAGCGGCTGGGTGAACACCCTGCCCGAGCCGGTCACCACGCCAACACCCTCAGCGTCAACGAGGGCGAGCCACAGCCCGGAGCTTGGTGATCGATCCGGGCTAGCGGCCGGTGAGGCGGCGCAGCTGCGACAGGGTGGGGGAACCTTTAAAAACGCCGAGCACGGCACCGTCCTCGCCGAGGAGGATGCTGCACGGCAGCGGCTCTTCGCCGAACCGCTCGCGCAGCAGGGCGCCGACGGCGGCGCGGCGCGAGGGGGTGTCGTTGTCGACGAGGATTTGATAGGGCGGGTCGATGTCGTTTTGGTAGGCCGCCAGTTTCTCAGGCGTATCGGTGGGGTCGGCGGGGAGGCCGAACAGGCGCAGGGCGGGCATGGCTTCGGAGAGGCGGCTCAGGTGGGGGATCTCGCCGCGGCAGACGGCGCACCAGGTGGCTATGTTCACGATGAGGGCCGGGCCGATGCCGGGCGGGAGGGCGAGTTCGAGGGTCGCCGCGGGCGCCGGGGAAGCGGGCGCCCCGCGGGCGGCGGTCTCGAGGCGGGCGGATTCCGGGGAGGGCGATCCCCCTTCGTGAAGGGTGATCCGGTGTCCGGCGGGGACGCGGGCGGTCGTGGACTTCGCGCCGCTCGGCCACAAGACGGTGACCGACGCCTCCGCCGCGTCGCCGATGCCGATGTGCAAGGTGTTGCTCGCCTGGGCGGCGAAGCCGTCGCCACAGCGGATCTCGCGGCGCAGCTTCAGAGGACCGGCCTCGACGAGGATGTGGGCGCCGACCCCGTCGCGGTTCGACGCGCCGGCGCCGCCGCCGACGGCCCGCACGGAGATGGCGTTGCCGGCGCCGGGGACCTCGTTGTGGAAAAGCTGGAGCTGCGGGTTGTTCGTGTTGGTCAACACGAGGTCGCGGCGGCCGTCGCGGTCGTAGTCGAAGAAGGCGAAGCCGCGCCCGTCGGCGATGCTGTCGATGCCGCTGAGGCCGGAGATGTCGTCGAAGGCCTCGCCGCGCCGGTTGTAGAACACGCTGTTGCGCTCGCTGCCGCTGAACGAGTGGCTGCGCAGCACCCGCTGGCCGTCGACCTCCTTGCTGGTGTCGAGCACGCCCGGCATGGCGCCGTAGCCGCGGGCGTCGACGCCCTCCTCTTGGAAGCGTCGGCTGAGGTTGGTGTCCGAGCGCACGACCGAGCGCCAGAGGTCGCTTCACAAATCGACTTCGGTCTGGGTCCCCGCGGGCGGCGTGTACAAACCGTTGGCGACATAGAGGTCGAGCCAGCCGTCGTTGTCGAGGTCGGCGAACTGCCCGCCCCACGACCAGCCGGTGCGGGCGACCGCCATCTGCCCGGCGCCGTCGCCGGTGACGTCCTCGAAGCCCGACGGTGTGTTCCTGAGCAGCTTGTTGCCGGCGACGCCCTCGTACATGCGCCGCTCCAGCCCCTCGAACATGGAGGTGACCCGGCCCCCGGCCTTGCTGTACATGTAAGTGAAGTAGGGGTCGAGGCGGCCGTCGTTGTCGTAGTCGCCGAGGCTGACCCCCATGCCGAAGCCCTGAAGCTGGTCGCCAGCGAGCTCGGAGGTGACGTCGGTGAAGCGCCCGGACTCGTTGCGGAACACGTGGTCGGGCGCGTAGTCGTTGGCGACGAGCAGGTCCGGGTCGCCGTCGTTGTCGAAGTCGCTGAAGGTGCCGTGGAAGGAACTGAGCCAAAGCTCGGCGCCGCCCGCCTCGGGAGCGGTTTCGAAGCGGCCTCCGCCCCGGTTCATCAGCAGGACGTTCGGCGGGCCGGTGAGCCTGAAGACGGGGTGGTCGCCCGCGCGGCGGCGCTTCCACTCCTCGCGTTCCTCCGGCGCCAGGAAAGCGGTCGCCAGCACGTTGAAGGGCTTCGTGATCGGCAGCCGGTAGGTGGCGATGTGGAGGTCGAGCAGGCCATCGCCGTCGACGTCGGCGGCGGCGAGCGAGGAGGTCCAGTAGGGCAGCGGGCGGTCGAAGCCGGTCTCGCTGCGATCGACGAAGCGGCCGCCGACGTTCTCGAGGTAGCGCGCCCGCTCCAGGCTGCGGCCGAGGAAGCAGTCGGGGTCGCCGTCGTTGTCGAAGTCGGCGAACAGCGCGGCGTTGCACGTGCCGTCGATGTCCAGACCGACCCGCGGCGCGATGTCCTCGAAGGTGCCGTCGCCGCGGTTGCGCCACAGCTGGTTGCGCCCCCAGCGGGCGGTCACGTAAAAGTCGTCCCAGCCGTCGGCGTCGACGTCGACCACGGCGACGGAAGGGTGCTGGTCGAGCGAGTCCCAGCTGGTGATGTAGGGCCAGTAGTCCTTGGGGTAGGCGAACTTGGTGCCGCCGGTGAAGAACACCTCGCGGATATAGCGTTCGTGGATCGACTCCCGCGCTCGCCGCAGCTCGGCGGGGTCGGGGATCGCCTCGGCGAGCACCTCGCGGAACAGTGGCTTCGGCGAGCGCGACTCATGCAGCTCTAAAGTCTCCCAGCGCACCACCTCCCAAAGGTCCCCGCGGTTCTCCCAGCGGAGCGCCACTTTGCCCTTCCACGCACCGGCGGAGCCGTCGGTACAACCGCCGATGGCGCTGAACTTCAGTTTGGTGGTGAACGCGCCGCCGGGCTCTGCTTTGCCGGCCAACACGCCGAAGCGCGCATCCTCGAAGGACTCGACCTCCCGCCAGAGCGGCGCCCAGAGGCCGCCTTCGATCTCGGCGAGCGCTCCGGCCCTGGCGGCGGGCGTCCAGTCGCGATGTGATACCGGAAGCTGGGGGTCAGCGGCGCGCTGCCCCGGCGAGGCGAGGTCGATCGCCTCCGCGTCCTCGGCGAAAAGCTCGCGGGCGAAGTGCCCCGGCAGTGACAGGTCGCGCACCGCGCGGGCGAGCTTGGCGATGCTGGGGGTCAACTCGGCGACGGTTTCCTCGCTGGCGACCATCGCCCGGTAGGCGGCGTCGGCCGTCGGTGGAGCGGTCGTGCCGGGCGTGGGAGCCTCCCCGCTTCCGGCGCCTTCGGGGTCGCCCGAGCAAGCGACCAAGGCGGCTGCGGCGATCGTGCCGAAGCGAAGGGTCGCTCTGGTGCGAAGACGGGGCATCGCCTTCTCTTACGCTGAGGCGGGCGCCCGTTCAACGCCGATGGTCGAGTTGCCTGCCATCCCCCGGAGCGGCGGGATCCGGGGGGCGACCGCTCCGAACGAACCCCCGGGAAATTCGCAATTTTCGCCCCCGGGAGGGGTCGCATAGCGGGCCGGCCGCTCGGGCAGGTGAGGCGTGGGCGTGGTGCGATGGGCGGGAACACGGGGAAACCGGACGCAAAAACCTGAAGCGGAGGCTTGCCACCGGGGCGGCATCCGGCACATCCTCTCTTCATTCTCTGCCTCTTCGTTTCGACTCTGTTTGCCGGGCAAGCCCATCTCCGACCATGAAATCGACTCTCCTCATCACCTCGCTGATCGCCTGCGCCGCCGGGTCGATCCAAGCGGCGACCTTGGCGAACCGCTGGTCGTTCGACAACGACACCAGCGACTCGGTCGGCGGCAATACCGGCGTCTTGGTCGGCAGCGCGACCGTTTCGGGCGGTCAGCTGAACCTGGGCGGTGGCACGGGCCCAACCGCCGACAGCATGGGCTTCACGAGCACGGTCGACCTCGCCGGCACCCACGGTGTCAACGGTGTGACGATCGAGAGCTGGTACACCGACACCGGCAGCGGCAACTGGTCGAAGCTGTTCGCCTTCGGCAATGGCACCGGCGGCCAGAACATCATCTTCAATATCCAACAAGGGGGTAGCGGTGAGGGGCGGATCCAGTACAAGGGCATGGCACCGGAGGCGAACTTCGGCCCGCGCCCCGTGCTTGGTGTGGAGCACCATCTGGCGCTGACCATCACCGGCGACGGCCTCGTCAACGCCTGGGTCGATGGCGTCGCGCTGACCGTGCAGCCACCGAACACCCAAGGCGATGGCGACGATCTCAACACGCTGCCGAACAGCTGGGAGCGCATCGGTGCATCCGCTTGGGGCGACGCCGGCATGACAGGTTCGGTCAACGAGTTCCGCATCTGGGACGGCACCCTTTCCGAAGCTGAGGTGATGGCGAGCATGGCGGGGGGGCCGGACAGCGTGATCCCGGAACCCGCAGGGGCGGCTCTCGTCGGCCTCGGCGGGCTGGCCTTGATCCTGCGCCGCCGCAAACGGTCCTAGGCGACGGACCCATCCGGTTCCCTATGAATCCCTGAGCGAACCCGGAGCCGTGAGGCGCCGGGTTCGTCATTTCCAAGATCGCGCCCCCCAACCCGAAGCCCCCGATGAAACCCTCTTCATTCGCCTTGGCGCTGATGGCGCTGGCCACCCTCTCGGTTCCCGCCCGCGCGGCGACCTTGGCGAACCGCTGGTCCTTCGACGCTGACACGACCGATTCGGTGGGCGGCAACGACGGGGTGCTGGTCGGGTTCGCGAGCGTCGCCGGAGGCGAACTGGTGCTCGGCGGCGGCACCGGCCCCGACGCCGACAGCATGGCTTTCTCGAGCACCGTCGACCTGGCGGCGGCCCACGGCGCGGACGGGGTGAGCATCGAGGCCTGGTACACCGACACCGGCAGCGGCAACTGGTCGAAACTGTTCGCCTTCGGCAACGGCACCGGTGGGCAGAACATCATCTTCAACATTCAGCAGGCGGGCAGCGGGCAAGGGCGGATCCAATACAACGGCATGGCGCCGGAGGCGAACTTCGGTCCGCAACCAGCGCAGAATGTCGAGCACCACCTGGCGCTGACGATCTCCGCCGACGGCGCGGTGAACGCTTGGATCGACGGCGCAGCGGTCGCCGTCCAACCCCCGGCCGAAACGGGCCAGGGGGCGGCTCTCTCGCTGCTGCCGAGCACCTACGAACGCATCGGCGCGTCCGCATGGGGCGACGCCGGCATGACCGGTTCGATCAACGAGTTCCGCATCTGGGACGGGGTTCTGAGCGAGTTCGAAGTGGGGCTGAGCATGGCGAGCGGCCCCGATGCGCTGCCCGATCCCGAGGACACGGACGGCGACGCCCTGCCCGATGCCTGGGAGCTGTCTTGGGACGCCATCGACTCGCTCGACCAGCTCAATGGCGACGACGAGGGTCCGGGGCCGGGGGCCGGCACCGGCGACTTCGATGGCGATGGCCGGACAGACTTCGAGGAGTATGATCTGGACGGGACGGACCCGACGCTCGCCGATACCGACAGCGACGGCTTGGACGATGGCGCCGAGCAACAGGCCGGCACCGATCCGCGGGACCCCGACAGCGACGACGATGGCCTGCTCGACGGCGCCGAGGTCAACCAGCACATGACCGACCCGCTGTTGGTCGATTCGGACATGGACTTTTTCACCGACGCGGAGGAGGTCGCCAACGGGACGAACCCGAACGACCCAGACGACCCCGGCGGGTTCGGGGACGCACAGTTGGCCCATCGCTGGTCGTTCACGACCGGTGCGGAGCTGGTCGACTCGATCGGTGGCAACTCGGGCGTCCTGGTCGGGGACGCGACCGTGACCGGCGGGCAGTTGGTCCTCGACGGCGCCCCGAACGGCCCCGATGCCGACAGCATGGCGTTCAGCCAGCCGGTCGATCTGGGGGGCAACTTCGGTGCCAGCGGCGCCAGCATCGAGGCTTGGTACACCGACTCTGGCAGCGGCAGCTGGTCGAAGCTGTTCGCGTTCGGGATCGGCAATTCGGGGAACGAGAACCTGATCTTCAACCTGCAGCAGGGGGCCACCGGCGAGGGCCGGATCCAGTACAAGGGGATGCTGCCCGAGGCCAACTTCGGTCCCCAAGCGGCCCAAGGCGAAGAACACTACCTCGCGCTCATCGTCGGCCCGGGGGGCGGCGTGAACGCATGGCTCGACGGCCAGCAGATCCAGGCGCAGCCGCCGGAGCTGACGGGCGACGGCGACGACCTCTCGACCTTGCCCAGCGCCTATGAGCGGATCGGCGCCTCGGCTTGGGGCGACGCCGGGATGACCGGGTCGGTGAACGAGTTCCGCATCTGGCAGGGCGAACTGACGCCGGCCGAGGTGGCGGCCAATTTCGCCTCCGGTCCAGACGCGCTCGCCGATGAGGCGGGCTTGGCGATCACCGAAATCGTCTATGACCAGGGGGGCGGCGTCGTCACCATCACCTGGAACTCCGTGAACGGTCGGCTCTACGCGGTCGATTCCGCCGACGACCTCACGAACGACCTCGACACCGGTTGGCAGGAGATCGATGACGGCGTCGTCGCGGAGGGCGATCGCACCAGCTTCGACGACAGTCCCCCGGCGGCGGCGGGGCGGCGCTTCTACCGCGTCCGCGATGTGACGCCGTAGTGGTCGTGCGGGCCGGGCTAGCGAAAGGTGGGCACATCTGGTTCCGTATCCAACCGGGTGCGGGCCAATCAACTCTGCTTGTATCTCACCACCTCCTGCTCGGCGTTCCTCCTCGCGTGGGATGCCCGGAATAGCGATCCGAGTGGCACGATGCTGGTCGTCTTGGTCGGGGGGGCAATCGCAGGCACCTCTTTGGTGAAGCTCATCGTCGATGGGCTTTGTAGCGAACGAAGCGCCACGCGGCGACTCCTCGATCTCGCATCGGCTGGGAGTTTTGTTGTTGTGCTCGCGGTAGTGATCTACTCAGTCACCAAAAGCAGACTGGTTCCAGGCTCCATCCGATTGGATTTTACTTCGCCACTCGGAGCGAGCGGAACGTATCAACGCCTCGAGCTGAGCTTCTTCGCGGATGGAAGGTGGCGTGAGGGGCCTTTGGTGGAAGGTTGGCCGATGACCTGTCGGTTTCCTGACCTCAACAGCGATGGCCACCCCGACCTCGAGGTGTTCGAAGCCGGACGGCGAGATCTCGGTGCGGTCGCCTTCGTCTACCTGCCCGCTGGGGAAGGCGGCCGGTATTGGAAGTGCTTCGCCGACGACAGCCGGTTCCCCGTGTCGGATCCAGCCTGCGAATTGCGCCGGCGGTGACCCTGATCTGCTGCGCGCGAGCCTTTGCAAATCGCCAGTGTCCCCCGTAGCTTCCTCCGGTTCTCCCCCAACAACCTCCACCCCATGAACCCGCGCCGTTGGCTCGCCGCCGCCCCCTTCGCCCTGTACTGTCTCTGCGCTGCGCCTACCCCTGCGGCGACGCTCGCGCATCGGTATTCCTTCGACGCCGGGGCGACCGATTCGGTGGGAGGGATCGATGGCACCTTGGTCGGCGGGGCGACCGTCTCGGCTGGGCGGCTGAACCTCGGCGGTGGCTCCGGCCCCGGGGCGGCGAGCATGGGCTTCGCGAGCAGCATCGACCTCGCGGGACGTTTCGGCGCACAGGGCGTCACCATCGAGACCTGGTACACCGACACCGGTAGCGGCAATTGGTCGAAGCTGTTCTCCTTCGGCAACGGGACGGCTGGGCAGAACATCATTTTCAACCTCCAGCAGGGCGGCAGTGGCGAGGGGCGCGTGCAGTACAACGGCATGGCGCCGGAGGCGAACTTCGGGCCGCGCCCGGCTCTGAACACCGAGCACCACTTGGCGCTGACGATCTCGCCGAGCGGCGAGGTCAACGCCTGGATCGACGGGGCGCCGATCGATGTGCAACCGCCGAACCAGACCGGCGACGGTTCGGACCTGAGCGCGCTGCCGAGCAGTTGGGAGCGCATCGGCGCCTCGGCGTGGGGCGACGCGGGGATGCAGGGCTCGGTCGAGGAGTTTCGGATCTGGGAGGGCGAGATGACCGGGCCGGAGGTCGGGCAAAGCCTCGCCGCGGGGCCGGATTCGCTGCCGGGAGGGGGGCCGTTGATCACGACCTTCACCGCCAGCCCGGCGGACCGCCGGGAGGGGCAGAGCGCCACCCTCGCGTGGGACATCGACGTGTCGGATCTCGACGGGGCGCTGGCGCTCGAGCTGCGCGGGCCGGGCGGCGCGGTTTTGCACAGCAGCGGAGTGGGGGCCGGCAGCTTCCCGATCACGATCGGCGACACCGGTGGGACGGCTGCGGTCTGGACCTACACGCTGGACGCTTGGGACACCGACCGCCCGGCCGAGGTCCGCTCCGCGACCGCCGAGATCGCGGTCGACCCGGGGATCCCCGTCGCCGACGGGCAGTCGTTGCAAACGGTGGCGACCGCACCGCTCGCCATCACCTTGGGCGGAACCGACCCGAATGCGCACCCGAACGCGACCCTCAGCTACTCCGTGACCGGCGACCCGGCGGGCGGCGTGCTCTCGGGGACGGCGCCGACTTTGACCTACGCGGCGGACCCGGGCTTCGCGGGGAGCGATGCGTTCACGTTCACCGTGGACGATGGCAAATACACCTCGGCCGAGGCGACGGTGACGATCGAAGTGCTAGCCGCACCGGCGGCACCGACCGACATCGGCTTGAGCTCGACGAGCATCCGCGAGGATGTGCTTGTCGGCGGCTTGGTCGCGGCCTTGAGCAGCACCGACGCCAACCCCGGGGACATGCACACCTACAGCCTTGTGGCCGGGGGCGGGGACGCCGACAACGGGCTGTTCGCGATCGTCGGCAACCAGCTGCGTGCGGCGGCGAGCTTCGCCGGTCAGGTCGGTTCCACGTATTCGGTGCGGCTGCGCACGCTCGACAGCTCGGGATTGAGTTTCGAGAAGGCCTTCTCGCTGGATGTGGTCGCGCCCCCCACCGCGGTGGTCATCAACGAGATCCACTACAACCCGCCGGAGAACCCCGTCCGGCAGGAGTTTATCGAGCTCTTCAACCCCGCCGGGGCCGCGGTCGACCTCTCCGGATGGCGCCTCTCCGGGGCGGTCGATTACCTCTTCCCGGACGGGGCGGAGATCGCGGCGGGCGGCTACCTGGTGGTGGCCGAAGACCCGCCGACCTTGAGCGCGACGCTCGGTGCGGCCGCCCTCGGGCCCTTCGCCGGGGCGCTGAACTCCGACGGCGAAACCGTGCGGTTGCGCGACGCCGCCGACGGGGTGATCGATGAGGTCGATTACAAAGTGGGCTTCCCCTGGCCCGTCGCGGCCGACGGGGGCGGTGCCTCCATCGAGCTGATCTCGCCCGACCTCGACAACAGCCTAGGCAGTTCGTGGCGGCCTTCGATCCCGGGCGTGAACCTGCCGGAGGCGACCTTGCTGCCCTTCGGCTCCGGTGGCTGGAGCTGGCGCCCCGGCGACAGCGAGGCCTCGGCGCCGGTCGACGCTTGGCGGGGGGCGGGATTCCCCGAGGACGGTTCGTGGACGGCCGACGTGGCGCTGCCCATCGGCTACGGCACGGTCAACGGCGTGCCCCTCGCCACGTCGATCTCCGGGATGCGGAACAGCTACACCTGCCTGTTCCTGCGCGGCTCCTTCACCGTCGCGCCCGGTGAGATGCCCTCGCAGTTGCTCCTGAACTCGACCTCCGACGACGGCGTCGTGATCTGGATCAACGGCGTCGAGGTCGCGCGCCACCGTTTTGCCGGCGAGCCGGCGGTCGGCCTCTTCGGATCCAATCAAGGCGACGAAGGCAGCACCGACACCGCGACGGTGCTCAACCCGGGGACCTTCCTCGTCGAGGGCGAAAACACCGTCGCCGTGCAGCTGTTCAACGCCACGCTCGGCAGCAGCGATCTCGGCTTCGACCTGGAGATCCTCCGGCCGGGCTCGGAGGGCGCCGCCCCGACGCCGACGCCGGGCGCCGTGAACGCCGCGTCGGCGCCGAACGCCGCACCGAACATCCGCAAGGTGGAGCACTCCCCGGAGGCGCCGACCTCGGCCGACCCGGTGTTGATCACCGCCAAGGTCACCGACCCGCAGGGCGTGGCCTCCGTGTCCCTCGAGTATCAGCTCGTCGCGCCCGGCGCCTACGTGCCCGCCAAGCTGCCGCTGCCGATCGTCAGCAACAACATCGACGTCAGCCAGCCGCGCCCGGACAACCCCGGCTACGAGGCGGGGTGGGTGGCGGTGCCGATGCGCGACGACGGCACCGGTGGCGACGCGCTGGCGGGCGACGACTTCTACTCCGCGGCCCTCCCCGCGGCGGCCCACCGCTCGCTGGTGCGATACCGGATCACGGTCGAAGACGGCCTCGGCCTCGCCGCGCGCGCGCCCTACGCCGATGACCCTTCGCTCAATTTCGCCTACTTCGTCTACGATGGCGTGCCCGACTACAACGGGCACCCGGCGGCGACGCTGAACACGCTGCCGGTCTACCACCTGATCACCCGCGGCGAGGACTACGCCGAGTGCTACGCGTACGATGGCAGCGACCAGATCAACCAGGGCACGGAGGCGCGCTTCCTCTACAATTGGAACGGCACGATCGTCTACGACGGGGTGGTCTACGACAACATCACCTACCGCCTGCGCGGTGCCAACGGCCGCTACCACGGCCGCGGGAAGCGGTCGATGCGTTTCCGCTTCCACGACGGCTACTACTTCCAAGCGCGCGATCAGGCCGGGGAGAAGCGCTCACAGAAATGGCGCACGCTGACGACCGGGAAGGGCTTCGACAACCGCAGCACGCTCACCTTCGGCCTCAACGAGGCCGTCAGCATGCACCTGTTCAACAAGGCCGGGGTGCCGGGGCCCGACACCCAATGGATCCACTGGCGGGTCATCGATGATCAGGCCGAGGCGCCGGACCGGTGGCGCGGGGATTTCCAAGGGCTCTACTTCGTCTTGGAGACCTACGACGTGCGTTTCTTGGAGGCGCACGGGTTGGCGAAGGGGAACCTCTACAAACTCATCAACCAGACTACCGACTGGCTCCGCCAACGCCGCTACCAGGCCGCCTTCGCCCCGGCGGACGGCAGCGACCACAATTCGATCGAGGCCCAGCTCGACGGCGGCGACAGCGCCGACGACATCAGCGCCCGCGTCAACCTCGACCGGTGGAACCGTTCGCACGCGATCGTCGAGGCGGTGCGGCACTACGACTACTGGCCGAGCGCGAACAAGAACATGGTCTACTACTTCGAGCCCGACTACACGCCGGAGAACGATTTCAACGGCAAGCTCTGGATCCTGCCGTGGGACACCGACGCCAGCTGGGGCCCGACCTGGAACGGCGGGCACGACGTGGTCTACAACGCGCTGTTCGCCTCGGGCTACGGCGGCGGCGATGGCAACTCGACCCCCGAACTCTGGCCGGCCTACTTCAACGACGTGCGCGAGGTCCGCGACCTGCTCTGGCAGCCCGACCAGATCGAACCCCTGATCGATGAGTTCGCAGCGGTCATCGCCCCCTTCGAGGCCGCCGACGCCGACCGCTGGAAAGGCGCGCCGGCCAATGCGGGCAACTACGGCGGTCTGGGCGGCGCGGGCGCCAGCTCGCTGGCGAACCTCGCCCAAGACATGAAGAATTTCGCCTTCGTCGGCGGCTCGTGGCCGGGCGGTGGGGTCGGCGCCGGCGGGCGGGCCGCCCATCTCGATGCCCTCCAGGCCTCGCAGGGTGAGGGCGCCCGCATCCCGGCGACGCCGACCATCGCCTACGCGGGCACGGCGGGCTTCCCCACCAACGGCCTCGCGTTTCAAAGCAGCGCCTTCAGCGACCCGCAGGGGGCGGGCACCTTCGGCGCGATGGAGTGGCGCATCGCGGAGGTCACCGACCCGACGGCGCCGGCCCACGACCCGACCGAACGCTTCAAACTGGAGATCGATGCGGATTGGGAGTCGGGCGAGCTGGCGGATTTCGCTCCGACCGTCCAGATCCCGACCACCGCGGTGCGCTCCGGCCACAGCTATCGAGCCCGCGTGCGGCACAGGGACGACACCGGGCGCTGGAGCCACTGGTCGGCCCCCGTCGAGTTCACGGCGACCTTGCCGGACATCTCCGGCTACCTCGCCGGCCTGGTCGTCAGCGAGGTGATGTACCACCCCGCCGACCCGAGCGCCGCGGAGCTGGCGGCCGGGTTCGACGACGACGACTTCTTCGAGTTCATCGAGCTGAAGAACGTCGGCGACACGACGCTCGACCTGACCGATTTGCGTTTCACCAAGGGGGTCGATTTCGATTTCCTCGGCGCGGCGGTCACGGCGCTCGCGCCGGGTGAGTTCGCCCTCGTGGTCAACAATGCGGAGGCCTTCGAACTCCGGTATGGCGCAGGCTTGCCGGTCGCCGGCGAATGGGAGGCGACCGACAAGCTCGACAACGGCGGCGAGCAACTGAAGCTCTCGTTCGGCGCGGGGGACCCGGTGCGCGACTTCGTCTACGACGACCGGGCGCCCTGGCCGATCGCCCCGGACGGAGCGGGGCCGTCGCTGAGCCTGGCCGATCCGGATTCGGTCCCCGATCACGCGCTGGCGAGCAGTTGGGTCGCGAGTTCGAGCACGGGCGGCAGCCCCGGGGCGGATGACGCCGGACAGACCTACGCGCAGTGGCGCGACGCGGTGTTCGGCCCGGGCGAGCCCCCCGGCAGTGGCGAGCTCGAGGATCCGGACCTCGACGGCCTCACCAATCTCGCGGAGTTCGCGCTCGCCGGCGACCCGTTGAACGCGGCGTCGCGGCCGCGCCCGCGCGCGTCGGTGCAGGTGATCGGCGGCGAGAGCCTTTTGGTTTTGGAGTATCCCCGCCGCAGCGGGCTGGCTGGCGTGGTGTGCGAGGTGGAACTCTCACTCGATCTCCAGGTGTGGTTCGGACCCGGCGATGGCGACTTCGTCGTCGAGGCCCAGGTGCAGGACAACGGTGACGGCACCGAGACGGTGACGACCTACAGCACGGCACCGCTCGCCGCCCAACCCCGCCAGTTCCTGCGGGTGCGGGTGGCCAAGTGATGCGCTGATGCGTCACTCGTCGACCGTCTCGTCGCGCTGGTAGATCGGCAACTGCCGGTGCGGGACGGTCATCGAGAGCAGCGCCATCGACGTCGAATAGATCGGCCCGCGGTCGCCGCCGCCGCACGAGCCATCGGACTTCTGCGCGGGGAGGAAGTGG
>JAUIGD010000159.1 GCA_030430255.1 Verrucomicrobiia bacterium | reverse complement strand
GATGTGCACCAGCCCGTCGCGTGTTTGGATCATCGCCGGGTAGGAGAACTCCGCCCCCTTCTCGCGCTCCACGATGGCGGCCGCCCGCCACTCGACCCCGTCGTCGCTGAGCGCGAGGTGGATCGCGTGCCGCTTCCCCCATCCGCCGACCAGCCCCGGCCCGATGTGGTTGTAGAGCAGCAGGTGGCGGCCGTCGCGCAAAGTGAGCCCCTCGATGCCGGCGTTGTTGTTCGGCAGCCCCGACTTCTCGAGCGGGCTCCAGGTCTCGCCGCCATCGGCCGATTCGTTCTGCACGATCACCCCTTCTTTGGAACGGTAGAGCGCCTGGATGCGCCCGTCCGGGTGGGTGAGCAGCGTCGGCTGGATCACCTGGAACGGTTGCTCGGCCGGCTCGAACCGCGACCACTCGCCCCCCTGCCATCTCTCGAAGTGGAACCGCCAATCGCCTCCGTGCTCGGTGGAGGACGGGCAGAGCAAGGCGCCGTCGGCGAGCCGCAGCGGCTTCGAGCGCACCGGCCCGTCGATGCCCTCCGGCAGGCGTGTCGCCGGCTTGAACGAGCGCCCGCGGTCGTAGCTCAACATGCACTCGCCCCACCAGGTCTGCGGGCTCGGCCCGACTTTGAAGAACAGCTGGAGCGGACCGTCGCCGGGCTGCTGGTAGAGCACCGGGTTCCAACAGGGGTAGCGGAGGTCCCGGTGCTGCACCCCGTCCGCCCACTCGCGCGCGGTCGACCACCCGCCCCCATCGTGGTAGCTCGACCAGATCCCGACGTCTTCGTGCTTCTCCCTGGTGCCGCCGAACCAGGCCGCGACGAGCCCGCGGCTGGTCTCGGCGAGAGTCGAGGCGTGGCACTGGGGGTGCGGCGCGCTGGTGAACACGAAGCCCTCGCTCACCAGGCCGGGGAAGCGCGGTGCGGGCGGGGGCTCCGGCGGGCGCGGCTGCAGCTTCTCCGGGGGATAGGTCACGCAGTCGTCGTGCTTGATGAAATAGATGCGGCCGTTCTCGGAGCCGACCAGCAGATCGGGCTTGCCGTCCGTGTCGAAATCGCACACCGCGGGGCTGCTGGTGTGCCCGGACACGTTCCGGCGCGCCAGGTTGCCGATCCGCTTGAGCACGACCCGCCCCTCGCCGGCGTCCCTGCAATTGCGCCACCACGTCACGTTCTCGGAGTTGGTCAGGACATCGAGCCGCCCGTCGCCGTCCCAATCCACCACGGCCAGCTTCACCCGCCCCGAGCGCCCCGCCGTCTGCCGGCTGAGGCGGAGCGGCTGCAAGTCCTCGTCGAGGAAGATCCGCGTCTCCGCCCGGGCGCGGCTCTGACAGGTCAGGTATCCCTCCTGATCGAGGATCACCAGGTCGAGCCGCCCGTCGCCGTCGAAGTCTTTCGCCAGCGGCGTCGTCCGCCACTGGGTCTGCAGGTTTTCGGCCTGCGTCTGCCACCAATAGAACCCCGGCGGCCGTTCCTCGGTCCAGAACGGCAGCGGGACCTGGGTCAGGCCGCCCTCCGTCCCGCGCAGCAGCTGCAGCTTCGGCCAGATCGAATTGACGAGGATGTCGTCGTGTCCATCACCGTCCCAATCGGCCACGGAGAGCGTGGTGTAGCCCCACTTCGCCTCGGCCGGCCCCTGGATCGAGCCGCTCTCGCCGGCCATGATCCGGAACACCTCCCCATCGACACGCAGCAGCTCGGGAGCCGACCAACGCCCACCTTCTCCGTCCAGGTTCGTGAACAGCGCGATGTTGCCGGCCGTGTTCCCGCACAGGATGTCCTCGTCGCCGTCCCCGTCCCAATCGTGGGCGAACGGGGTCGCCAGCGCACCGAACTTCAACTCGTCGGCCTCCTGCTGGAAGTAGCGGGGCGCCCGGAAGCGGGGCGGGGTCACCCCCGCGGGCGAAACGTTCTCGACGAAGGCCACCCGCCCGTCCTCGTCGCCGACGATCAGGTCGATATCCCCATCTCGGTCCCAGTCCAGCGCGGTCGGCGTGATCATCTGCAGGTGCATCGCCAGCGGTTCGCCGCCCGCATCCAGCAGCCGCTGCCCCGCGGCGTAGTCCGGCCGCGAGCGGGTGCCGATGTTCTCGAAGTAGGTGAAGCCGTCGAGGAACTCGCCGCAGAGGAGGTCGAGGTCCCCATCGCCGTCGAAGTCGGCGAAGTTCGGGCTCGGCCAGCCGTAGACGTCGACCGGCGCCCCGCCCGCCTCCACCTTGACCGCCTGCCGCGAGTACTCGCCCCCATCGTTTTCGATCAGGTAGACCCAACCGTGCAGCGGGCCGTTTTGCCAGCGCCCCTGCGCGTCGTAGGCGTGGTCCCACTCATAGTCGCTCCAGTCGCCGACCCCGACGACGAGGTCTTGGTCCCCATCGCCCTCCCAATCGACGTAGCGCCACATCCGCGCCCGCGTCCGCATCCCCTCCCCGTGGATCTTGGCCGTCGGGTAGATCCGCCTGCGCTCGGCGAACTCGCCCCCCTTGAAGCCGATGTATTCCTCGTTCTCCCGCAGCACCCGCGGCTCGCCATCGACGTAGCTGACCTGGACGTTGTGGCCGGTCTTGCCGATGTGCACGCCGGGCTTGAAAACCGGCATTTTCTCCGCCGGATCGCCGCTCGGGTTCTCGAAATAGTAGAAGCCGTTGCTGGGCTTGTCCGGGCAGGAGACGACGAGGTCGTAGTCGCCGTCGCCGTCGTAGTCCATGGGCAGCGGCCAGGCCCACAACCCGACGCCCAGATCGACCACCAACGCGGGGTCGTTGTACTTCAACGGCTGCAGTTTCCACGCCTCCGCCAGGGCGCAGGGGGCGAGCTTTTCATGGGGGGGTTCTACCAGATTCCCCCGAACTTTGCCCGTGCCGGTTCGCGCTCCGCCCGCCTCCCCGCCCTCGGGGGGGGCGCGGTCATGCCGCCGGCACCCCACCGCGCATCACCACGGCGGTGAGGTAGGCCACGTAGGCGACGAGGAGGACGGTGCCCTCGATGCGCCCCAAGCGGCGCCGCGTGAGCATGAGCAGCACGCCGAGCACCGCGGTGCCGAGCATCACCCAGAGGTCGAGCGGCGCGATCTCGGTGACGGTCATGGGTCTGATCGAAGCGGTGATGCCGACCACCGCCAGCAGGTTGAAGACACAGGAGCCGACCGCGTTGCCGGCGATGATGTCGCCCTCGTTCTTCAGGCAGGCCACGACCGAGGTCGCCAGCTCCGGCAGCGAGGTGCCGACCGCCAACACGGTCAGGCCGATCACCGCCTTGCTGACCCCGAGCGTCTCGGCGATGCCGACGCCCCCGACCTTGAAGAAGGACGAGCCGGCCACCAGCAAGGCCAAGCCGCCGATCACCAGCGCCGCCAACAGCAGGCCGGGGGCACTCTTCGCCTCCTCGGGGTCGCCGATCTCGTCGGCGAACTCCGCCACCGTCTCCGGCCGGGCGGATTTCGAGAGCTGCAGGCTGGTCCAGACGTAGGCGATGATGCCGGCGGCGAGCAGCAGCCCCTCCCAGCGGGCGATCTCGCCGTCGGACAGCATCGCCACGAACGCGATCGAGATGGCGATCAACAACGGCATCTCGCGGCGCACCACCTGGCTGTCGATCACCAGGGGGATCACCAACGCGCTGACCCCGAGGATCAGCAGGATGTTGCAGATGTTGGAGCCGACGACGTTGCCCACCGCGGCGTCGGGCTCGCCGGCGAGGTTGAGCTGCATCGACACCGCGAGCTCCGGAGCGCTGGTGCCGAACGCGACCACCGTCAGCCCGATCACCAGCGGCGTCACGCCCATGCGCAAGGCCAGCTTCGAACTGCCGCCGACGAGCCACTCGGCGCCGAAGTACAAGCCGGCGATGCCGATGGCGAGATAGAGGAGATCGAGAAACATCGATGGCGGCGAACAGAGCGCGGGCGCGGCGCGGCGGCGAGTACAAATCTGCGCGAATTTTCTCGGGGCGCCACCCGGCCGCTACCGCCACTCGTGCTTGGGGTAGCGGCCCTTGAGCATCTTCTTGACCTCGGGGTAGCTGTTTTCCCAGAAACCGGCCAGGTCCCGCGTCCGCTGCACGGGGCGGTGGTTGGGGCCGAGGATCTCGACCAGCACCGGCACCCTGCCGCCGGCCACGGTCGGGGTGCGGTCGGCGTCGTAGAGCTGCTGCAGCACCATGGCGACCTTCGGCTCGCCGCCGGCGTAGCTGACTTTCGCCTCGCGACCGTTGGCCAGCTTGACCTTGAGCGGCATCAGCTGCTCGACCGCGGCGGCCTGCGCCTTCGACAGCCACTTGGCCAAGGCCGGCCACGCCGGCCGGTCTTTGATCTCCTTGTAGCCCCGCGCGCCATAGCAGACCTCCGCCACCACCAGCCTGCGGTCTTCGTCGGTGAACTCGGGGAGGTCCAGCTCGGGCATCGCCCCGCGCAGGCATTCGACGCGGGCGAGCCAGCCATCGCACTTGGCGTCCCAGCCGGTGAGTTTCAAGTTGCCCGCCAACACCTCCGCGGCCAGGGCTTCGGCGGCGGCGGCGAGCGACGGTTCGCCCGAGGGGCGGGCCGAGAGCACGAGGTCGCGGAAGCGCACGCGGCGCTCGTTCAGCACGCGGCGCGTCGGGGGGTCGAAGCGAGCGGCCTCGCCCTCCTCGAAATCGCCCGGGAACAGATCGCGCAACCACGCCTCCTCGAGCCCGGTCGCCTTGGACAACACGACGCTCACCTCGCGCGCCTCGATCTCGGCGATCTCCGCCGCCACGATCAGATCGCTCCCGGCGGCCAAACTGTCCTTCGCCAACTTCCCGCGCCGCCCGCCGACGAGTTCGCAGGCGAGCGTCCCGGCCGAAAGCCGCCGCCCGACGTGGTCCGAGAACCCCGCCAGCAGGACTTTCGCCAACACTTCCCCGTCCGCGAGCGCGTCCCCCGACGCGGTGTCCATGCCGAGCCGCTCGGCCACTTTGAGCAGCTGCGCCGCCACCGCGCCGGCCTCGCGGGCGGCGGACGCGTTGATGCCGTAGGGGTCGCACTTCGCCACGTCGAACCGCGCGCGCTGCGCCATCGACCAAGCGCGCAGCATGGGTTGGAAATCGGAGCGGTCGCCGGGGGCGGCGAAGGCCTCGGGTCCCTGCTCGCGCCCGCGCCGGCCGCGCACGAAGAGCTCGCGCCCCTGACACAGCGCCGCGCACAGCGCCGCCTCGGTCACCGCGCCAGCCCCGCCGGCCTCCACCAGCATCCGGGCGAAGCGCGGGTGGCTCGGGAACGCGACCATCTTCCTCCCGATCGCGGTCAACGCCCCGCCGCCGCGGGAGGTCGCCCCGAGGTCCGCGAGGAGACGTTCCGCCCGTTCGACCGCGCCCGCCTCCGGAGGGTCGACCCAAGCAAGTTCACCGATGTCACCGACGCCCGCCGCCTTCAGCGCCAGCAAGGTCTCCGAGAGATCGAGGCGGTGCAGCTCCGGCACGGTCGCTGCCGCGCGGGCGGCGTGGTCGCGTTCCGACCAGAGGCGGATGCAGATTCCGGGCGCCGTGCGCCCTGCACGCCCCGCCCGCTGCTCGGCCGAGGCGCGCGAGATCTTCTCCACCGTGAGCGTGTTGATCCCGCGCCGCTGGTCGAAGGACGCGACGCGCGCGAGCCCGGAATCGATCACCACCCGCACGCCCTCGATCGTCAGCGACGTCTCCGCGACGTTGGTCGCCACCACGATCTTCCTCGCCGCGCACGGCGCCACCGCGGCGTCCTGTTCGGCGGGCGGAAGCTCGCCGAACAGCGGGCGCACCTCCCACCCCTTCAAGCCCGACAGCCGCCGCAGGGTATCGACGGTGCGGCGGATCTCGTAGGCCCCGGGCAGGAACACCAAGACGTCTCCGGGCAGGTCTCTGCGCAAGACCTCGTCACGCACCGCGGCCGCCACCGCGTCCCAAGGCGCGTCGCGCACCTTCGCCGACGCCGGCGCGTGGCGCACCTCGACCGGGAAGGTGCGCCCGTCGCTACGCACCGCGCGGCACGGGGCGAGCCGTTCCTCCAAGGCCCCCGAATCGAGCGTCGCCGACATGACGACGAGCTTCAGATCGGGGCGGTCTCCGGTTTGCAATGCCTGCGCCAGCGCCAGCATCACATCGCCGTGCAGGTGCCGCTCGTGGAACTCGTCGAACACGATCGCCGCGACCCCCCGCAGCTCGCGGTCTTCCAACAGCTGCCGTAGCAGCACCCCTTCGGTCACGTAGCGGACGCGCGTCTCGCGGCTGGCGACGCGCTCGAAGCGCACCTGGTAGCCGACCTCGCCACCGGCCTTGCCGCCGCGCTCGTTCGCCACCCGCCGCGCCAAGAGCCGGGCGGCGATCCGGCGCGGCTGCAACACCACGATCTCGCCATCCGGCACCACCCCGCGATCGATCAGGATCTGCGGGACCAGCGTCGACTTGCCCGAACCGGTCGGCGCCTCCAAGACCAACCGGGCACCCTCCGCCGGGCTCAGGGCGGCGACGATCTCGTCGGCCACGTCGTAGATGGGGAGATGTTCGGGGCGGTCAGTCCTGCTCACCCGCCCTGCTTAGCCCCCGCAGCGCCGCCGCGCCACGGCCATTTGTGGTCGTTGGCAGTATGCGCAACCAACAAACTTTCTTTTGCGGCGCTGCTCAATTTCTCCTAGGGTCGGCAGTAGATTGATATGAACGAACCGACCCTCGCAATGTCCCTCGGCGGCCCGGAAATGATGATGATCTTCGCGATCGTCTTGCTTCTGTTCGGCGCCAAGAAGCTCCCCCAGCTCGCCAAAGGCCTCGGCCAAGCCAGCGGGGAACTCAAGAAGGCGCGCCTCGAGGTCGAGCGTGAGATCAAGGACGCCGCCGCGACTGTCGAGACCGATCGCGCCTGAGCCTCCACCGCCTCCCATCCCAGCCCAACTAGACATGACCCTTTCACCCCTCCTCGCATGGACCCTCGGCGGCCCGGAGATGATCATGATCTTCGCGATCGTGCTCCTTCTATTCGGCGCCAAGAAACTCCCCCAGCTCGCCCGCGGCGTCGGCAAGAGCATGGGCGAATTCAAAAAGGCGAAGCAAGAGTTCGAAGACGAGATCAAGTCCGCCTCCGACGACGCGGAGAAGGAATGGGACAAGGAGAAGAAGGAAAGCTGAGGCACGGTTCCCGCACGGGTAGCGGTCGAATCGATCACCCGCCCCGATCCGCAGACCGGAGAGCACACCGTCGGCGTCGCCGCTTCGGCCGGCCCGCTTGGACGGGTTCCGGGAGTGATTTTGCCCGGCCCGACGCCTTGATATGGGTGTCCGCAGACGCTGAGGCGTCACGCCCGCACGGCGCTGGAGCCGTGGAACTTCGAACTCGGGGTCGGGGTGTCGAGGGCTTGGCGCTCGGCCGCCCCACCGCCGTCGGGTGACTCCTCGCCCGGATCGATCACCACATCCGTAGGCGAGGCGCCGCCGATCGTTGATGCTGAGTAGGCGGCGGCAGGGATCGGCGAAGCGGCTGGGTAGACACCCTGCCCGAGCCGTTCCCAACGGCGACACCCTCAGCATCAACGAGGGCAAGCTGCAGCCCGGGAGCTTGGTGATCGGTTCGGGCCCCCCCCGGGACGGGCTCGCTCGAGCGCCCGCCCCCGTCTCTCCTTGCCCCGGTCGTGGTTGCGCGCCAAGCTTGCTCCCGCATCACCGTGAACGCCAGCAAGCAACCCCCGCGGGGCGCCCTGAGAGGCTGCCTGTTCCTCCTCGGCACCGCCATCGTCTTCGGAGGCGCCCTGATGTTCACCCCGGTCCCGAAGAAGGTCTACCGGGGCTTGTTGCGTTTGGCGCGAGAGATGCGCAGCGAGCCGGCGACGGCGCCCGCCCCCCAGCAACCCGCCCCCACCCCCGACGCAGCGACGCCACCACCGCCGCCGCCGGAACCGGAACCGCCGGCGTGGTCGCGTTACGAGGACGACCCGGACATCGTCGTCCGCGACATCATCGCCGAGATCAAGGCCGAGGAGCCCCCCGTGCTGCCTTGGGTGAACTACAAGAGCATCGACACCGCCCGGCTCTGGAGCGGCGTCGAGTCGCGCACCGAGGTGCTCTTCTCCGATGGCGGCGCGGCCTCGCTGCTGCGCGAGGAGCCGCTCTCCTACCACCTCGACCTGAAGATCCGCGTCACCGTGCCGGAGCCGGTCGACGACCTCGAGGGCCTCGCCGCAAGCAACGGGCACCTCCCCTCCGCCCTGCCCGGGTTGGCGGCGATGTTGTCACCCGACGCCTCGCCGGCGGTCTCGACCATGTACCGGCGCCTCTACGACATCAAAACCAAGCGTGTGCAGCAGTTCGTCACCCGCCTCAACGCCATCCCCGACCGCCACAACTTCTACGATTGCGAAACCATCCTCACCCTCACCCACCCGGATACCGGGCAGAAGGTGTTCCTGATCCACGGCGACATGGATGTCGTCTCCGACGGCTCCGACGGCGACCGCATGCCGGAATACGATGAGTACATCGCCACCTCGCAGCACTACCAGCCTTTCACCAGCTACGGCTGGCCGAAGAAGACGCGGCAACCCAACCCTTTGCTAGAACGTTGGGAGAAGAAAGTCGCCGACGCCGAGGCGGAGATCGCCGCCGGCAAGGTGCGCTCGTCGCAGGTCGCGTCGGTGCGCGCCAGTATCTCCACTTGGAAGCGCGAGATCGCCGACATGAAGGGGCGCAGCTGCCTGATCGCCCGCGCCGACCCGTTCATCGTGGTGCCGGTCTGGATGCGCGGGGCCGCGAACCCCGGAGAGCCCTTCGCGCCAGACGTCGGCGACTACGCCGCGGTGGTGTTCGAGGACCGCATCTACCCGGCCATCGTCGGTGATACCGGACCGACTTGGAAAGTGGGTGAGGCATCGCTGCGCATCGCCAAGGAGATCAACGAACGCTCGTCGCCCTACAACCGCCCCGTCAGCAAACTGCACGTCTCCTACCTGATCTTCCCCGACTCGCGCGACAAGCCGGATGCGCCCGACCTGGCGCGCTGGCGGGCGGAGGTCAGCGAGCACCTCGACCGCATCGGCGGCCTCGGCGAGGGCTACACCCTGCACGAGTGGAGCGACTACTTCGCGCCCCCGGAGGACGCTCCCGAGCAGGAGGGGGCGGACGCGGGCGCAGAGGGCAGCGCCGCCGCCGCGACTTCGGGCGCGGCCGGCGCCGCGAGCGATGGCGCCTCGCCCTGAGCCAATTTACGATTGGAGAACCCTAAGCACGCGGGCTATAAAAACGTTACTCAAGCCCACTTCCCACGATGTCCGAAGAGCAACCACCTCGCCCGAAGCTCATCCTCCCCGACGCCGCCTCCAACCGGCCGCGGAGCCAGCTTTTGGTGCCCGATGCTGAAGGGAACCCGACGCCCGCTCCGGTCGCCCCCGCGCCCCACCCCCCTGAGGAGACCGCGCCGGAGGCTCCGGGGATGACCGTGATCAACGAGGAGACCGGTGAGACCCACGTCACCACGGCCAGCGGCCCCGTCAAGATCCAGCAGATGGCTCCGCCACCCGTCGAGGAGGTCGCCGCCGATGTGGTCGAAGCGGTCGAGGAGGCGGTCGGAGACGCTGCGGAGACCGCCGCTGCCGAGGTCGCGGATGTCGCAGAGGCCGCCCATGAGGCGGTCTCGGACGCCACGGCGCAAGAGGTCGCCTACGAGGAAGCCTACGAGGAAGCCGCGGTCGAACCACTCCCGTACGAGGAGCCGGCGGCTCAGGAGGTCGCCTACGAGCAGGCGCCGGAGGCCTACGCGCCCGCCGATGAGCAGGCGTATGCCCCGGAGCAACACTACGAGCAGCAGCCCGCCTACGACCCGGCCTATCAAGCCCCCCAACCGGAGTACGCCGCCGCGCCCGCGCCCGCGCCCGCCTACCCGCAGGCCCACGCGTACCCGCCGCCCAGCCCGGCGCTGCCGCAAGTCGCCCCCCCGTACCCCGGCGCGTACGGTGGAGCCCCCCCCACGGTGCCGATCGGCGCCGCACCGCCCATGGTGGCGCACGGCATGGGCGCCGCAACGATGCCGATGGTCGGCCAGCCACGGGGGATCCCCGGCTGGGCGATGCTGCTGATGGGCACGCTTTTGGGCTTCCTCGTCACGCTCGGGCTCTTCAAGCTCACCGCCCTCGCCGAGGGCCTGCGTCCCGATCTCATCGAGCAAGGCCGCGATCAGATCCGCAAGCAATACGCGATGCTGATCAAAGCGAACGAGGACGGCCGCGTCACCATCGAACCGATCCTCGACGACGACTCCGGCTCACCGTCGCCGGACGACGACACGCCTCCGCCCGATGCCGGGGACGACGACAACGGCGGATCCGCCGAGCCGCCGGAGGAGGAGGAGACCGAGGGTACCGGCGAACCGTTGAACCCGGTCGACGAGTAGCGGCGTCAGCGGCGGCCGTTCCGGAACGGGATCAAAGCCGCGCCGAGCGCGCTCCAGACGAGGGTGCTGCAGGCGAACCCGGCGAGCGAGATCAGCACCGCCAGCTCGGCCGGCGTGCCCGCCATCGCCCCGAGAAGCACTTCGAACAGCCCTTCCCGAACGCCCAGTCCCGCCACCGTGATCGGCAACGCCGTCACCCCTTCGACCACGGGCATGATGGCGAAGATTTCGCCCGCCCCGACCGGGGCGCCGAAGGCCTGGGCGGCGAAGCTGTAGCTGAGGAAGTGCCCATACAGCACCGGGAAGGCGACCAGACAGGCGCGCACCGTCTGGCCCGGATGTTCGGCGAACGGGGTGAACTGATTTGCCAAAGCCACGAAGGCCGGGCGGGCCGGTAGCCAGTCCGGCAGCAGGCGCCGCTCGCGATCCAGCACCGCCAGCACCGCGAGCACGAACACCGCGAGCGAAACCGCCGAAAACAGGGCGATGAAGGTCAGCGCCGCGGCACCTTCCTTCGACGCCATGAACCAGCTGTAGCGCGTCGCCCCGAAGACGCTCGCCGAGACGGCCATCGCGACGATGCCGCTGAAGTGATCGGCGACGATCGACAGGACGATCGCCCGCTTCTTGTCGGGATGCGACCGCATCAACAGCACCGCGCGCGCGGCGTCGCCCCCGAAGGATCCGAAGCCGACCAGGTTGAAGGCCATCCCGATCAGGAAGACCGCCGCCAGCCGCGGCGGCCGCTCCTCGACCCCGAACACGCGCAGGAACAGCGCCCACCGCCAGATGTTGGCCGCGATCCCCACCCCCGCGGCAGCCACGCTCCACAGCAGCGCCGAGGGCCGGGCCCCCGCCAGCGCCGCCCATACCCGCGCCCTCAGTTCGGCGTCGCGGAACACGAAGGACAACAGACCGATGGCCACCGCCAACTGCACAGCAAACACGGCGATGTCGCGACCGCGCCGCCGCCCGCCAGGCGGCCCTCCGCCGTCGCCCGCCCTCAACGCCTCCAGAGGGTGAGCGTGAACCGGCGCCCGAACCCCGCCCGCTCGCAATTGCGGGCGCCCGCCGTGTCGGGGACCACATCAGTGAGCGCCGTCTTGAGCCCGGAGGCCTTCGCGTCGGCGAGCCGAGCGTCCAGCAGCCCGCGGTGGCATCCGCCGTTGCGCCGCTCGGGCAGGGTGAAGGCGTTGGCGAGGTAGGCGAGCCGGTTGTCGCCGTCGATGAACGAAGTCGCCCAGGCGACAGGTTCGCCCCCCGCGCCGACCCGGGCGACGAAGACCCGGAACTCGTCGGTCGCGTAGAGCTCCCGCCGGCGCGCCCAGACCGCGTCTGGACACTCCACCCCGGAGCGGCCCAACAGGTCGCGGAATGCGTCGGCCCGCTCGTGCCCCCACCGCTCGACCACGAACTCCCGGCGCGGATTCGCCGCCGACGCCGCGGTGGCAGACGGCGCCCGCGACCGGTACTCGATGGCCTCCATCGGCTCGAAGCCGCGCTCGACCAGTCCCCCGATCAGATCCGGCTCGACGATGGCCTCCGGACCGAGATCGAAATGCGGCTCACAACCGAGCGCCTTGTAGTGCGCGAGGATGTCGCCGACGCGGCCGGCATCGCCGACGCCGAGCCCGAGGACGCGGTTGTACATCGGCAGCCTCGGCCGGGCCGGATCGGCCAGCGCCAGCGCGCGCCCGAAGTCCGTACACGAGAACGCGCTCTCGGTCTCGGCGCCCAAGGTGCGCCGGGCGTTGAAGCGGGAGTAGTTGGCGACCGCCCGCAGCAGCCGTCTGTCGGATGTTGCCATCGCCGCGGACCTTGCACGCTCGCCGCGCCCGACACAAGTCCCGCCCCCGGGCATCCGCCTTCGGGATCAGCGCGCGCCGATGAACCGCGCGAGATCCCGTTTCAGCGCGGCGAGGGCGGCGACGTTGGTGTACATCATGTGGCCGCCCTCGTAGTAGCCGAACTCGAAGCGATCGCGGGCGCCGTCCGGCAGCTCGATGTGCGCGAGCGTGTGGCGGATCGCCGCAGGCGGCGTGGCGAGATCGTAGTGGCCGCAGGCGATGAAGTAGCGGAGGTCGCGGTTGGTGCGCACGCTGCTCGCCACGTCGCCCGCGACGTTGACGAACTTGTTGGTGAAGCCGTCGTAGTTCCAAGGGTGCACCTTGCCGGTGAGGATCTCGTAGGGCAGGTCGCTCTCGAAACCGAGCGAGCGCCGCACGTAGTCGTTCATCGTCGAAGCGTACGCCCCGTAGATCAGGTTGTAGGAGGCGTCGTAATCCGGGTAGCCCCCGAGCTTGCCGGCGTCGTAGCCCACCATGCGCGCGTCGAACCGGCCGAAGGTCTTGCCGGTCTCGCGGAGCAATTCCTTGCGGAAAGCCGAAGCTGAGACGCGGAGGTTGGAGTCGAGGACAAACCCGACATCCAGCCCGAGCATCCCCGCGAGTTCGCGCGCCACGGCCTCCCGCTCGCCCTCGGGCAGGCCAGCGCCTCGGTGCAGCGCCACCGCATAGCGAGAAGCGGCGAACTCCTCAGCCCTTGCGACCAGGGCATCGCGTTCACCTTTGA
>JAUIGD010000158.1 GCA_030430255.1 Verrucomicrobiia bacterium | reverse complement strand
TCGAGGCCAATTTGCACGGCGGTACGCCGATCACCACCGCCCGTTTCCTGGAGACGCCGAGCGGCGAGGAGCTGCCGCCGATCTACAACTTCCGCCCCGCCGCCGCCCGCGTCGGCGACGAATATGTGCTCAGCTCTTCGCTCGAGCTGTGCCGCTCGCTGGTCGACGCGTTGGAGTCCGGCGACCGCGCCGCCGTCGCCGCCGAAGATTTCCAGCTGGCCGTGCACGGGGCTGCGCTGTGTGCGCTGATCGACGCCAACCGCACCCACCTCGAGGCGGCGCGGGTGAACGAGGGCCGCTCCGCCGACGAGGCCGTGCTGGACATCGACCGTCTGGTCGCGCTCGCCGAGCGGCTCGACCGCGTGCACCTGAGCACGCTCTGCGACAGCGACGGATTCCGCCTCCGGCTGCAGGCGAAGGCCTCGCCCGCCCCGACCGGGGGCGCCGCGGCGGTCGAGCCCGCACGTTGATTCACCGTCACCTCTCCCCCACCCATGAGCCTATCCACCTACAACGGCCGCTGGACCCGCGCCGAGGCCAGCCACCTCCTGCACCGCGCCGGATTCGGGGCGGGCGACAACGAGGTCGAACGCGCGCTGGCCGACGGGGTTGAGGCGAGCGTCGAACGCCTCCTCACCCCGCAGAGGGAGACGGGCGCCTTCGAGCGCACGGCGGACCTCTTGCACCGTTCGGCGCTGGGTGCGGGCAATATCGGCACCCTCAAGTCTTGGTGGTTCTACCGCCTCGCGGAGAGCGCCAACCCGCTCGTCGAGCGCATGGCGCTGCTCTGGCACAACCACTTCGCCACCTCGTTCGCCAAGGTGCGCTCGGTGAAGGCGATGGCCGACCAGAACGCGCTGTTCCGACAGCACGCCCTCGGCAGCTTCGCCGAGCTCTCGCACGCGATGTCGCGCGACGTGGCGATGTTGGAATGGCTGGATGGCAACGCCAACCGCCGCCGCCACCCGAACGAGAACTTCGCCCGCGAGCTGATGGAGCTGTTCACGCTCGGGGTCGGCAACTACTCCGAGGCCGACATCCAGGAGGCGGCGCGCGCCTTCACCGGCTGGCACGTCCGGCGCGGCGAGTTCTGGTTCCACAAGGCGCAGCACGACCCGGGCGCGAAGACGGTGTTCGGGCACGCCGGGGTGCAGGGCGGCGACGAGGTGGTCGACCTCTGCCTCGAGCGCAACGCCTGCCCGCGCTTCATCGCGACCAAACTGCTGCGCGAGTTCCTCTGCCCCGCGCCCCCGGAAAGGGTCGTCGATGCGCTCGCCGCCGAACTCCGCGCAGGCGGGCTGGAGATCGCCCCGGCCCTGCGGGCGCTGTTCTTGTCAGCGGAGTTCTACGCGCCGCAGCACCGCGCATCGATCATCAAAAGCCCGGCGGCGCTGGTCGCGGGGACGGCGCGGGACTTGCAGATGCGCACCAAGCCCGCCGAGTGCGCCGCGCTGATGGCGCGCCTCGGCCAGGACCTCTTCCACCCGCCGACCGTGAAAGGGTGGGAGGGTGACCGGCTCTGGATCCACTCCGCCTCCCTCATCGCCCGCGCGAACTTCGCCGCCGAGGTCGCGGGGGGGAACCGCTACGGGAGCTTCGATCGCCCATCCGAGGGCAAGGAGGCGCTGCAGCTGCGCCTGTCGCTCCCCGAGTATCAGCTCGAGTGAACGGTGACCAGAAGCCAGAGGCCCAAGCTCCCCACCACCCACCCGCGCCTAACTCCCCACTGATCATTGCCTTTCCATCACGGATCACTCCCACACCTGCAATCCAATCCCCGAGCCACCACCCCGCGCCCATCATGAAACACCGCCGCCGCCACTTCCTCCGCTCTGCGGGCCTGGTCAGCCTCGCCGCCGCCGCCCCGCCCGCCTTCCTCTCCCGCGCTGCCGCTTCGCCCGGCGCGACCGACCGCGATTCGCGGGTCCTCGTCGTGCTCCAGCTCGCGGGTGGCAACGACGGCCTCAATACGGTCGTCCCCTTCGCCGACGATGCTTACCGCAGGGCGCGCCCGGGCATCGCCTTGCCCGAGGCCGGGCTGCACAAGCTCGAGGATGGCGTCGGGCTGCATCCGGCGCTCGGGGGCTTGAAGGGGCTGCACGACGAGGGCGCGCTCGCGGTGGTGCACAGCGTCGGCTACCGCTCGCACTTCCGTTCGATGGACATTTGGAACTCGGCGCTGCCGGGGGTCGAGATCCCGCGCGACGGTTGGCTCGGCCGCGCGCTCGACCTCCGGGCCGGCGCGGACCCCGGCGCCGTGCCCGCGTTGGCGGTCGGCACCGGGGCGTTGCCGCTGGCGCTCGTCGGCCGCACGGTCAACGTGCCGACCGTCAGCGACCTGAACGCCTACCGGCTCCAGCCCGGTCCGGCGGGGGACAAAGTGCGCGCCGCCCTGCAGGCCGCCGACGCGGGCGGGGACGACCAGCTCGCCTTCCTGCGCCGGGCCTCGGCCTCGGCCGCCCGCTCGGCCGCGCGCATCGAGGAGATCGCGACCGACTACAAGCCCGCCTCCGAGTACCCGGCCACCCGCCTCGCCGGGCAGCTGAAGACCGTGGCCCAGCTGGTCGCGGGCGAGCTCGGCGCACGGATCTTCTTCGTCTCGCTCGGCGGCTTCGACACCCATTCCGACCAGCTCGGCGCCCACGCGGCGCTGATGGCTGAACTGGGCGGCGCGGTCTCGGCCTTCTTCGCCGACCTGCGCGGGCAGGGGCTCGCCGACCGCGTGCTGCTCGCCACCTACTCGGAGTTCGGCCGCCGGGTGAACGAGAACGGCAGCCTCGGCACCGACCACGGCACCGCCGCGCCGCTGTTCCTGGCCTCGCCCGCGCTGACAGCGCCCGGGCTGCACGGCGCCCCCCCGTCGTTGACCGACCTCGATGCCAACGGCGACCTCAAGTTCGCCACCGACTTCCGCTCGGTCTACGCGACGCTGCTCGAGCGCTGGTTGGGGTTCGACTCCGAACCGGTGCTCGGGAGCAAATTCGAGCCGCTGTCGGTGGTGTAGCGGAACCCCGCCCGGCGACGGCGATGGGAGCGGGGCGCCCGCGCCGCTCCGCCGCCTTGCGAGCCTGGGGCTTGCCGCGCATATTTGGGGGAACCATGGCCACCCGATCCCCCCGATCCCTCGCGCTCCTCTCCGCCTTCGCGCTCCCGCTTTGCTTGGCGTCCTGCGGCACCCGCAAGGCGCTCGTCGTCGATGTCGCGACCCAGCGCATGGCGCTCTACGACGATGGCGAGTTCGTGCGCAGCTACCCGGTCTCGACCTCGAAGTTCGGTATCGGCGACCGGCCGCGGAGCCACCAGACGCCCCCCGGGACGATGGAGATCGCCAAGAAGATCGGCCGGCGGGCGCCGGCGGGTGCGGTGTTCAAAAGCCGCGAGCGCACCGGCGAGATCCTGCCTCCCAACGCCCCCGGTCGCGATCCCATCGTGACCCGCATCCTTTGGCTGAAGGGGACCGAGCCGCGCAACCGAAACGCGTACTCGCGCTACATCTACATCCACGGCACGCCCGAGGAATGGCGCATCGGCACCCCGGCCAGCTACGGCTGCATCCGCATGACTTCGCGCGACGTCATCGACCTCTATGCGCGCGTGCCGAGGGGCACCCCGGTGACGGTGGTCACGCGTTCGTAGCGGATCCGGGCGGGCGCACGGCTCAGTGCAAAGACCACCCGCCCCGGTATTCGACCGCCTTGAGCAGCCGGTCGGCCTCCGCGTCATCGACCACCCGCTCGGCGGCGGCGTCCCACCGCAGCGCGCGCCCGAGCGTGTCCGAGAGATACCCGAGGTGCCCCGGGGTCACCGAGCGGTGCGCGGTCTCGGCGGGGGCGATGCACTCCCGGCGCGTGCGCACGCCTTCGAGGAAGTTTTCGCGGTGGTCGCGCGAGGCGTAGGCCTTCACGGACCCGCGGTCGTTGCGTTCGCGGATCCAGTCGGGGTCCGAGGCCTCGATGCGCCCGCGGTTGACCCAGACCCAGCCGTCGCTGCCGGCCCATCGGGTGCCGCCTTTGAGGTGGCTGCCGATCGACAGCTCGACGCCGCCCGGATAGGTGCAGTCGATCCGGTAGTCGACTGCGCCGTTGTAGAGGTCCGTCTCCGGGAAGGTAAACCCTTTGGCCTCCACGCGCTCGGGGCCGGAGCGGTCCACCCCCATCCCCCAGTGGGCGATGTCGTTGTGGTGGCCGATCCAGTCCATCAGGTTGCCGCCGCCGTAGGCGAGGTGCCAGCGCCAGTTGCGGTGGTGGCGGGCGGGGACGTAGGGCAGGGCGGCGCTCGGGCCGCACCAGAGATCGTAGTCCAAGCCGGGGGGCGGCTCGGCCGGCTCGGTGCGTTCCCCCTTCGGCTTCGAAGGGCCGGCGGGCAGCCCGACCTCGACCCGCTCGAGTTTCCCTAACAACCCGTTGAGCACCACCTCGGCGGCGATGCGGAAACGGACGTCGGAGCGCTGCTGGGAGCCGGTCTGGAAGATCGCCCCGCGCGCGGCGACCTCGCGGTAGACGGCCTGCCCCTCGCCGAACAGGTGGGTGACCGGCTTCTCGCAGTAGACATCCTTGCCGGAGCGGAGGGCTTCGAGCGTGCAGAGCGCGTGCCAGTGGTCGGGGGTGGCGACGACCACTGCGTCGATGTCGTCCCGCGCGCAGAGCTCGCGGAAGTCGGAGTAGGCGGCACAGCCTCTGAAGCCCGCACGGCGGTCCTTGGCATAGTGTTGCTCGACGCGCGCCCGCGCCGGCTCGCGGCCGAACTTCGGCTCGCCCTGCGGGGCGGCGTCGCGATGGTGGGCGTGGTCGACGTCGCACACCGCGACCAGTTGCGTGCCTTCCTTGTTGAGGAAGCCGTTGAGGTTGCTGTTGCCCATGCCGCCGAGGCCGATGACGCCCATGGCGATGCGTTCCGAGGGCGCGGCGCGGCCCGGCGCAGGCAGGAAGATCGACGGCGCGGCGGCCACGGCAGCCGTGTGGGCGGCCGCGCGGCGAAGGAACTGGCGGCGGGTGGGGCGGTCGGTCATCAGCGGGAAGCTTGCCACGCCCGGCGTTTGCGCAAATATTTCCCGCCGATGCCTGCCCATCACCAGACCCGGGCGGAGGCGATCGTCCGCCGCGACTTCCTGCGCCTCGGTGCCGTCGGGGTGACCTTGCCCTCGTTCCTATCGATGCGCGGGCAGTCCTCTGGCGCCCCGGAGGGCTGGGGTCGCCGGCCGCCCGGCTTCGGCAGGGCGAAGCGCTGCATCGTCCTGTTTGCCTGGGGCGGGATCAGCCACGTCGACACCTGGGACCTGAAGCCGGAAGCCGGCCGCGAGGTGCGCAGCCTGTTCAAGCCCATCAAGACCAGCGCCCCGGGCATCGAGATCGGCGAGCACATGCCGAAGCTGGCCAAGCTCATGCACGAGGTCGCGATCGTGCGCAGCGTGACGCACGAAGCGCCGTCGCACCGCTCGGCGGCCTATTGGAACTTGACCGGGCACCGCCCGGAGAAACTCAACGCCAACTGGCCGGCCTCGCGCAAGGACTGGCCGAGCCTGGGCTCGATGGTGGCCAAGGCGCTCGACCTGGGCGGCGACCCGCGCACGGCCAACGGCGCCCTGCCGCTGCTGGCGGCGATGCCGTACACGATGGCCGACGGCGGCCGCGCCAACGGCCAGGACGGCGGCTTCCTCGGGCACGCTTTCGACCCGCCGGTGTTCCGCCCGCAGCGGGGGCGCCTCTACGAAGGCAAGTCCCCCTCCTCGGGGCGCATCGACCTCGGCTGGCCGGCGGAGGTCGGGCCGGGGAGGGCGCACGGGCGTCGCGATCTGCTGGAGGCTTTGCAAACCGTTGGAGACATCGGCGCCGCAGGGGATGCCGCCGCGGCCGCGGCGCACCAGCAGAACGCCCTCGACCTGCTGCTCAGCGACGGGGTGCGCGAGGCGTTCGACCTCGAGAGGGAGCCGGCCAGCCTGCACGATCTCTACGGCGACCACATCTGCGGCCAGAGCACGCTGCTGGCGCGGCGGCTGGTGGAGGCGGGGGTGCCGGTAGCGACCGTCTACTGCGCGGCGGGCGATCTGAACGGCTCGGTCGGCGACCACTTCGACACCCACGCGAACAACTTCAACCGCCTCAAGGACCGCATGCTGCCGCCCCTCGACCAGGCCTCGGCGGCGCTGCTGACCGACCTGAAGCAGCGCGGCATGCTCGACGACACGCTGGTCGTCTGGCTGACCGAGTTCGGCCGCACGCCGAAGATCAACGGCGGCGCCGGCCGCGACCATTTCCCGAACTGCTACTCGGTGGCTTTCGCCGGTGGCGGCATCCGCGGCGGCCAGGTCTACGGCGCCTCCGACGCGACCGGCTACGCGCCCGCCGAGTCGCCCTGCGGGCCGGCCGACCTGCACGCGACGATCTTCCACGCGCTGGGCATCGACCCCTCGACCACCATCCACGATGGCGCCGGGCGGCCGCTGGCGCTCTGCGAGGGCGAGCCGCTGCCGCTGGGTTAGCCAGGGGCTTACCCGAATGGCGCTTGGTTAAGCCGGGTCCTCGGCGGTTTGAGCCGAGGGCGGAACCGATGCTCGCTCCGGGAGATCCTCGTGGGTGCCGCCGTTTTCGCCGTGCGCGGAACAGCCCCTCGGAGTCGAGTTCCCAACCGGGGAGGCGCTGGGATCGTTCAACACGAATGGCTCCGGAGACGCGGACCGCGGTGAGAGGCCCTTCGCTTTGCTCAGGGTGACCGCTCCGCGGAGTTGAGGGCAGTCAGGGCGGTGTGAGGGGATGGCCGCCACCCCTTCCGAGGAAGTACGGTGTCATCCTGACAAGCGTAGCGCCGGAAGGATCCCGCCATGAAACCCGCGGGTCGAGCCCCGGGGACGCCCCGGATGCCTTGACGGCTCCAAGCGAGCGGGCACCTAGCCCGGATCGATCACCAAGCTCCGGGCTACGGCTTGCCCTCGTTGACGCTGAGGGCGTTGGCGTGGTGACCGGCTCGGGCAGGGTGTTCACCCAGCCACTTCGCCGATCCCTGCCGACGCCTACTCAGCCTCAACGAATGGCGGCACCTCGCCTGCGGATGTGGTGATCGATCCGGGCTAGACGCTGCCACCCGTCGATGCCTTTCCGTAACCAACCGCCATTCGGGGCCTGCCCGACCGCGCCCTTCCGGCGCGAACGTTTTGCAATTTGCCCCGCTGTCTCGCCGCGGATCCCGGTGATCGATCCGCGCTGGGCGGGGGACGAAGTCCAGACCTCCCGCAGCGGGGAAGGGATCGTCCTCAGGGTTGATCCACGGTAGGGCGCCCTTTACACTGCGGGCTCAAGGTTGACCCCGTCCGCTTCGATGAGCCGCCCCGGAATTGCCCGCCGCCCCCGCCTCCAGACGGGATTGGTCGGCGTGTTCGCCAGCTTGTTGGCTTGCCTCTCCATCCTCCCCGGGGCTCCGGAGACCTTCGCGTTCACCACTCGCGACGGGCGTGAGATCGAGGGCGCGACCTTTTCGCGCCGCACCCCAGACAGCGTATCGTTCATCCTCCCCGACGGTGTGAAGAGGTTTCGCTTCGAGGTGCTGCCCGAAGAGATCCAGCAGCGCTTCAGCTACGACCCGGAGCGTGCGGCCGTTTACCGGGAGCGCGTGCGCGAAGAAAGAGACGCGCGGGTCGCGGCTGAGCGTGAGCGGGAGCTGGCGCGCCGCACCGCCGCCGAACGCGAGGCGAGGAGGCCCGAGCGCGATGTCACCTTGACCGGTCGCGTGTCGTCGGTCACGGGCACCGGGGTGATGATCGTCGGCGCGCGCGCGACGGTGCCGCAGCGGGTGATGGCGCCGCGCCAGGTGCAGGTCGATGGGCCGACGACCCTCAGCCCAAACCGGCCGCGCCAATACCGGACCGTGATCGAGGAGGTGGAGCGGCCGGTCGCGCTCGAACTGGGTGATGGCGTCGTCTATCTCGAGTCGGCGAAATTTGCGGCGGAGGCGGTCGACGGCCAACGGGTGCGCGAGAAGGTGTTCGCGATCGGGCGCCACGTCGGCGGCGGGCGGACGCTGGCGCGTTTCACGACCGACGAGGAGCGCGCGCACCGGTTCGCGGAGACCGGAGAGTAGGTCCAGCGGCGCGCCGGATCGCCGGCGTCGGCCCGTCGGAAAAGCGTTGCCCACCCGGGGTCGGCTGCGCTTTGTTCGCGCGTGCCCGCCCCGCCACCGCCCGCCGCCGCCCCGCCACCGCTGATCGATGCCGTGGAGGCGGCCTTCCTGACCGCGGGCTGGGCCTGCCGGCGCGTCCCCGGGCAGGAGTCCGTCGTGGAGGCGGACTTCGAGGCGCATCACGCGCGCGTGCCGCTGCACATCCAAGCCTTCGACGGGCCGGGGATCGTGTCCGTCGTGGCGCGGTTGTCGTTCCCGATCGCGGGCGCGGCGCTGGCGCCGGCGATGGAAGCGCTGATGCGCATGAACCTGCAGCTGAACATCGGCAACTTCGAACTCGACCCCGACTCCGGCGCGGTCTGTTTCCGCGTCGCCGGGGTGTTCCCGGCCGGCGCCCTCGACGCTTCGGTGCTGGCCTCGCTGGTGCGGACGGCGGTGGTGGAGACCGATCGGGCGACCCCCTACCTCGCCGAACTGAACCGCGAGCCCGGTCAAGGCGTGGCGGCCTTGCTGGCGCGGGCCGACCTGCGCCCGGGCGAATGGGTGCCCGATGGGGGCTAGCAAAGAATTGGAGCGAATGGCGGACCGGTTCTACATCTGGAGCGACGGCGAACGGGGCGGGCCGTTCTCCGAGCGGCAGGTCGAGCGCATGCTCGAGGACGGGCTGGTCGCGTTCGACTGTGAATGTGAGGACGCCTCCACCGGTGAACGCTACCTGCTCGACGAGCTGTTCGAGATCGATGCCGACGATGGGGGGGAGGGCGCAGAGGCGGAGGGTGACGGATGGGTCGAGGACGAGCAGGGGGACGAGGCGGAGGAGGACGAGTGGGAGGAGGACGGGGAATCGTGGGACGAGGATGAGGAGGAGGGGGAGCCGGAGGAGGGCGAGTGGGACGAGGATGAGGAGGAGGAGGAGCCGGAGGAGGGCGAGTGGGACGAGGATGAGGAGGAGGAGGGAGAACCGGAGGGGGATGAGTGGGACGAGGATTGGGAGGACGAGGGGGGCGCGGAGAAGGGCGAGCGCGACGGGGTGGCGGAAGCCAGCGGCGTGGTCTACCACGGTCACCCGTCGCTCTGGCACTATTCCGGAGGCTTCTTGTTGGCCTTGTTGGGCTTCGTTTTCGGTTGGGGCCTGGGCCCGCGAGGGATCGAATACTTCGCCTGTGGGTTCGGGCTCGGCGTCGCGAGTCTGATCGCGGTTTTGGTGGCGCGCTCGACCCGCGACTACGTGGTCACCGCCAAGCGGGTCGAGATCACTTGGGGTTGGCTGGCGCGGAGTTCCCAAGAGGTGCGCATCGAGGACATCCGCACGATCAACGTGCGTTGCCGGGGCGTCGCCGGGATGTTCGGGATCGGCACGGTCGAGTTTTCGTCGACGGGTGATGCGATCGATGTGGCCTTCGAGCAGGTGGCCGGCGCGCGCAAGGTGAAGCGGCTCGTGCGGGATCTGCAGGATGCGCTGGAGTAGACCCGAGGGTGAGGGTCGCGCTGGCGATGCGACGCCGATCGTGCACTCCTGCAGCGTCGGATCTGGCTGCCGTGACCGCCTTGCCCCGGAGAGATTGCAGCCCCACGCACGCACGAGGCGGCGTGAGGCTGCTATTCCCCCCCAATAGGAATGGGGCAAGTCTACGATCCCGCCGGAAACGATGCAAGGCGCGAATGGGGATTGGTCGAGATTGCGGCCGGCGGGCGCTGAGGCTACGGTCGAAGCATGAAACCGATGTTGGTCGCCGTTTTGACGCTGCTCGTTGGCACCGCCGCGAAGGCGGAGTTGATTAAGAAAACCCACATTAATTCCAAAGGGGAGCGGGTGGAACTCTACGTCTTCCAACGCGGCTCCCAACACGATTCGTCCTGGGCCGATCGCGATCGCATCCGCGTTTCCCGCTCGCACCCCTACGGCTACCAGTGGGTGGGCCGGTCGACGGATCGCACTCCGGTGCGCCGCGGTTGCGCCTCTCCTTCACGCCCGGTGGCGGTCGCGCGGCACCACCCGTCGTCGAGTTCGCGGATGCGCGCTGCGGTGGGCGGTCCCCGCGGGGGATCGGTCTCCGCCCCGGGCGGGGGTCGGAGAGGCTCGGTCCACCCCATCCGGGGCGTGTCCCACCCCCGCTGAGGCGGCGCAGGCCGTCTGGATTCCAGCGCCCCCCGCGCCACCCGCCGATCGCTGCCACCGACCCCTCGGCGTCAAGGCATGGCGGCGGCATCGCCGATGGATTTGGCGTTCGATCCGGGCTAAGATCCCGCCGCGCGCCGCCGCGCCGCCGCTGCCATGAACATCCGCACCCCCTTCCGTCCGATCGCCTCGGGTCTCGTATTGACCATCGCCATGGTCTTCAGCCCGGCGGTGCCGGTTATCGCCGATCAGGAAGCTGCCCGTGAAGCCGGCGGTGCCGGGCCGGTGTGGGAGGTGAGGCCGGCGGAGGGTCACGGTGTGCTCTACCTGGCCGGATCGATCCATCTGCTGCGCGACGAGGACCACCCGCTCCCACCGGCTTTCGATGCCGCTTACGGGGCGAGCGAAGTCTTGCTGATGGAGGTGTCACCCGAGGAGGCGGCGGGCGCGCAGGCGTTGAGCTTGCGCCGCGGGACCTATCCTGATGGCGAGTCGATCCGGGACGATCTCTCCGGGGCCGCCTACCGGAAACTGCAACGCTACCTGGAGGCGAGCGGGCTGCCGGCGGACTCGATGGACGGGGCGCGGCCGTGGATGGCGTCGATGATGATCTCGCTGACCGAGATGATCCAGCTCGGCGCGCGGCCGGAGCTCGGCGTGGACACCCATTTCGAGATGAAGGCCACCGCCGATGGTCGGACGATCAAAGGTTTGGAAACGGGAGCGTTTCAGATCGGGCTGTTCGCCGACCTCGGCGACGAGGAGGCGGAGGCGATGCTGCTGATGACCTTGGAGGAGATGGGCAGGATCGAGGAGGAGTTCGCCGCCATGGTCGACGCCTGGCGCGACGGCGACGCCGAGGCGTTGCGGGAGTTGGTGCACGGTTCGATGACCGAGATCCCCGAGCTGCACAAAGCGATGTTCGACGATCGCAACGCACGCTGGATCGAGACCTTCGCCGAGGGCTTGGAAGCCGGCGAGAAGGTCATGGCGATCGTCGGGGCGGGCCATCTGGTGGGCGACGCCGGCGTGGTGGCCCTGCTGCGCGAGCGCGGCTACTCCGTCCAGCCGTTCCACGGCGCAACGGCCGGGGCGGGGGGGCGCTTCATCCGCCTCTGAGGAGGGGATTCCGCCTTTACAGACGACCGCACACTTCTAGCGTTCCGGCTGAGCCCCCGATGTCCTCAGCGCCGCCCTCCACCCTGCAATGTTTCCGCTGCGCCGGCTATTTCCGCGCGGCGGCGCCGCCCGGTTCGAGGGTGCGGTGCCCGCATTGCGCGTGGACGGCGTCCGCTTCGGAGTTCCGGCCCGTGCGCGACGATGAGCTGGCATCGGCCCCCGCCGCCGCCCCGCAGGCACGCGTCGAGGTGGCGGGTGGGGCATGGGTGCAGCAGGGGAAGTACCTGCAGTTCGCCTGTCCGCACTGCCAGCGGCCGATGCGCATGCTGGACGACGAAGTGGGCGGGTTGACGGACTGCCCGCACTGCGGGTTGGAGATCGTCTCGCCGGATCCGGCGACCGGGACGGCGGCGCGCCTCAGCGATGCCAGCCTCAGGCGGCTCGGCGGTGGCGGGCGCCGGCGGACGCTGCCGCGCCGCGCGCAGGGCGCGGCGCCGCTGCCCGCAGAGCAGGCGCCGTCGCTGGGCGAGGCGGAGGACTTGCTCGCCGACATGCAGGGGGCGGCGGCGGATCCGCGGCCGGGTTCGCCCCCGTTCGCAGGGCCGGGCGATGCCGCGTCGCGCCGCGCACCACCGGTGCGGATGTTGGGTTTGGAGCAGCTCGGAGCGGCCTTCAAGGCGAGGGACGAGATGGAGGCGCCCGACCCGCTGGGGTGGGACGCCACCGGTTCCGCACCGAGTCCGGACCGGGTCTTCAGCGAGCGCCGCGGGCGCTGGTTCGCGCTGGTCGGCGCGATGCTGCTCGGGTGCGTGGGTGCGTTCTTCGTCGTCTCGGAGATGCGGCGCCGCTCCGCGCCGGTGGCCGAAGCGCAGGAGCTCCCGGTGGCGAAGTTGCGCCAAGAGGCGTTCGGGGTCGCGCGGGCAGCGGCGGGGGCGGCGAGCTGGCGCGAGCTGCTGCCATTGGTGCGGACCCCGGGGCGGGTGGAGCGCCTGATGGAGGAGTTTTATGCGGGACGGCCCTACACGCCGGTCGTGTTGACGGAACTGATCGATGTCGATGCGGTCGCCGGCGGCCCCCTTCCTTACATCCAGGTCACGGCGCTCGATGAGAACGGGCGCGAGCGCCTGATCGGCTTGGAGCGGACGCCCGCCGGCGAGCTTCGCTTCGATTGGGAACTCTGGGTGGATATGGCCGCCATCGAGTGGGGGCAGTTCCTCGATGCCCGCCCGGAGCAGCCAACCCGTCTGCGCGTGACGGTGGCGCGGTCGTCACCGCTGTCGCGCTACGTGACCGATGCGGGGGTGGAGGCGGACGAAGCTCGCTGTTTCCGGATTTGGCTCAACGACTCCGGCGCCTCGCTGGTGGCGGTGTTCTCGTCCGCCGATGGGGAGGTCACCCCGTTTTGGGACGACATGTCGTGGGATCTCGGCAGGCGGGTGATCGCCGAGCTGTCGTTCCCCGTGGGCGCCGCTGAGCCGGACCGCGTGGTGTTCCACCGCGTCGTGCAGCCGCTCTGGTTGATCCCCGAAGGGTCTCCCTGAGGCCCGCTGATCTCCAGCCCGGATCGATCACCAAAGCTCCGGGCTAGGAGCCTGTCGGACTTAGTTTGCGGGGCCACCGCGCGCGGGTTCTGGCCGGAGGGTGACGCGTTTTCTCCCCGCGGGCGGGGCCGGCTCGCGATATTGACCATGC